>CAZIXS010000090.1:0-11522 GCA_964543335.1 uncultured Phycisphaeraceae bacterium
GATGACGATCAACGGCACGGTGACGAAATCGGCGCTGCTGATCGGCACCTGCATGGTGGTCGCTTCGGTGGTGTGGGGGATGAGTTTCAGCACCGCTGAAGACGGTTCGCTGGTCGCGAACACCGCGGTGATCCGCGGCAGTTTGTTCGGCGGCATGATCCTGGGCTGCCTGACCTTCCTTGTCACCATGTTCCGCCCGCAGATCTCGACCTTCACCGCGCTGCCTTACGCGGCGTTCGAGGGAGCGTTCGTCGGCGGTATCTCGAGCATCTACGCCGCGAATTTCGCGACGCAAGGCAAGGACGATGCGGCTGTCGTGCTTGCGACCGATCTCATTTTCAACGCCGCGCTTCTGACGTTCGGCATCTTCGGCGGCCTTCTTGCCGCGTATGGAATGCGACTCGTGCGGCCGAACAGGCTGTTCTACAACATCACGATCGTTGGAACGCTCGGGGTATGCCTGTACGGCCTTGTCGCGCTGGTTTGCGCGTACGGGTTCGGGATGTACGACCTCGCGAGCGTCTACAGTCCTAGAAACGGCGGCGCGATCTCGATCGCCTTCTCCGTGCTTCTTGTTGGCCTCGCTTCGGCGAATCTGATTCTTGACTTCGATCAGGTGAATGTGGCGGTAAAGAACCGGGCTCCTCGGTACATGGAGTGGTTCAGCGGCATGGCGCTGCTGGTCACCCTGGTCTGGCTGTACATCGAGGTGCTGCGCCTCCTGGCGAAGCTCCGCTCCGAATGATCGGGCGGGCGTTCGAAGGATAAAAAAACAACCCCGCCTCGATGGCGGGGTTTTTCGTTTGGAGAGCAGAGAGCCAGAGCCGGGGGTTCACTCGTATTTGGAGGACTCGTTCCAGCGCGGATCCGGGTTGACGCCGACATCTTCGGGGGCGTCGCGGAGGGTCATCTCGATGCGGCGCGAGTGCGACGGCGGGCAAGGCTGGCGGTTGTTGGGGGTGACGATGCGTCGGCCGATGGGGGCCAGTTCCCAGCGGATTTCGTCGGGGCGATACTCGTTGGGGCCGGTGCCCTCGCTGAACTTGACCATGATCTGCTGGCCGACGGGGACATCGACGGACCAGACGGTCTCGCCGGTGCGTGTGTCGAACAGGGTGATGGTTTTCGGCTCCCAGGTGGTGGACTGGTAGATATCACCGGCGTTGGAGTATCCGGCGGCGTAATGGCCCGGCATGCAGCCTCCGAGGGCGGATGCCGCGATCGCCACAGAGGCGAGGAGTCCGGTGCGACGGAGGCCGGCGATCGTGTTCGGTCTGATTCTGATGGTCATCTCGCCTCCGCGGCGGTGTGGGATGGATAGTGGATACGCGGTGATGGCCGCCTGCTGGGCATTACGATACCGTGGCAGGCGTTGTTCGGCATGGACATGATGCTCAAGGGTGTCATCGTCGGATGATCGGACGGAACTCGAACAAAATCCCTGTGAAAGAGCGGAGTACCCAGAGCGTGTCGGAGCAGCCCAAGAGCCAGAGCGTGCGAATCGGGCACGGCTATGACCTGCACCGGCTCGAACCGGTCGATCCCGGAGCCGCTTCGAACCGGGGGGGGCGACCTCTGGTTCTGGCCGGGGTGCGGCTCGAGAGTCCGGTCGGGCCGGTTGGCCATTCCGATGGGGATGCGCTGTTCCATGCGATCACCGATGCTCTGCTGGGTGCTCTGGGGATGGACGACATCGGGACGCTGTTCCCGGATGACGACCCCGCCAACGATGGGCGGGCTTCGATCGAATTTGTGCAGGAGGCGGTGCGCCGAGTTCATGGAGCCGGTTACGGTGTCGGGAATATCGATTGCACGGTCGTTCTGGAACGCCCCCGGCTGAAGGGCCGTCGACGGGAACTGCGCGAGGCGATCGCAGCGGCCCTGGGGATTGAGGTGGACCGGGTGAATGTGAAGGGCAAGAGCCACGAGGGTCTGGACGCGATCGGCGAAGGCCGCGCGGTCGAGGTGCACGCGGTGGTGCTGCTGGTGGCTGAGGGGATCGGGTGAACGCGATGGACGGACCGTTGTGGCAGAAGGCGGCTTCGTTCGCGGCGCGGGCGCATGAACATCAGGTTCGCAAGGACGGGAAGACGCCGTACATCGCGCATCCCTGCCGCGTGGCGATGACGGTGGCGGTCGTTTTCGGTGAGACGGATGAGCAGGCGCTGGCTGCGGCGCTGCTGCACGATGTGATCGAAGATGGTGACACCGACTTTGAGGACCTGGCGGATGAATTCGGTGAGTTGGTGGCGCGGGTGGTGGGCGCGCTGAGTAAGGATGCGCGGCTGCCGGAAGCCGAGCGGGAACCCGCCTACGACGCGCAGCTCGCGAAGGCCGACTGGCGAGCGCGCCTGATCAAACTTGGTGATGTCTATGACAACCTGAGTGATCTCGGCTCGCGGTTCGGGACGGATGCGGATGCCGCGCGGCGCATGCTCGAAAAGGCCGATCGCGCGGTGGGGCTTGCGATGACCTGCGGGGATGATCGCGCATCGATCCGTCGCGGCGTGGATCTCGTCCAGAAGTTGACGGATTCGATGCGGACGGTGATCGCCTGAGGTGATTGGCGACGCCGGGCTTATCGGGCGCGAGTGGAAGCCGGATGCGCGTCAAACCCGGTCGAGTTGACGGGTTTTGCCGGGTTCGGCGAGGCCAAGGGTCCGCCCGGGCGTATCTGCTCCAGCGCGGATTCCGTGCGAGCCGATATCAGCAGCATGCCTCTCGTCGGATCGATCATCCCGCTGAAAGCCCTGGGTGTTGGTGCTCAGGAGAAGAAGATTGCGCGCGAGAAGGAAGATCAGCGTCGGGCGATTGCCAAGGGCGGCGTGAAACGAGGGGCGGATCAGGCGGAATTTTCGACCCCGGAGGTGACCGAGGTTGATCCGCCGCGCGAGGTGCGTGGAAACGCGAGCGAAGAGACCAATGAAGATCGTCGCCAGCAGGCGATCTACGACCCCTATCGCGACGGACTGACCTCGAGCAAGCCCGCGGCGCACCATCTGGACATTCAGGGCTGAGCGCTGAGCAATCAGGTCGTCGGGCAGGCGGCGTGGTCGAGGTACCAGCGCAGCGTGCCCCCGATGGGCTCGACGCCGAGGATCGGCAGATCGCGACGTGACGCGCCGGGCTTGGTGAGTTGGGCCACGGTGGCAGCTTTCTTGGAACCGGTGACGAGCACGGCGATGAACCGCGATGCGTTGATCAGGCGGTAGGTCATCGTCATGCGATCGGGCGGGGTGACCGCCGGGCCGCGATTGAAGGTGATCAGGCGGTCGCCGGAATCCAGCGCGGGCGAATTCGGGAAGAGGCTGGCGGTGTGCCCATCGTCGCCCATGCCCAGGAGTACGAAATCGAGTCGATCGTGACCCTTCTCACGCCAGGCGAGGACCTGCTGGAGTTCGCGCTCGTAGCGGGTATCGCCGTCGTCTTCGAGGACGGGCATGGGGTGGAGGTTGCGATGGGGGATGCCGGAGTGGTCGGCGAGGTAGTCGTGGATGTGCTTGTAGTTGAAGCGGTCGTCGTGGGGTTCAACGCAGCGATCGTCGACGATCCAGAGGTGCGTGCGGTTCCAGGGGAACATTCGAAACGCCGGATCGGTCATGAGCCGGGCGTAGAGCGGCATGGGCGTGGAGCCGCCGGAGAGCGCGAGGTGGAAATCTCCGAACGAGCGGACGCAGTTGTTGGCGTGGATGAGCAGGTCCGCGGCGAGGGCGTAGGTGATGTCCTCGACATCCTTGCGGAGCACGGTGGATCCGGGCAGGTCCGGGGCGGTCGGCTCGGGTTCGAGCTGATAGCCGACGGCGGATTCGCCCGGATCACGCGGGTGGCCTTCATCTTCCAACGGGAACTCGTGTGGCATGGGAAGAGTGTAGCGGGCCAGCGGCCTCGAACAGGGAGACGCTCAGCGGATGTCGCTGGAAGCGGGGTTGTGCCAGATCCGGTTGTCGGCGGCGAGCAGCGCATCGGCGGCCTCGGGGCCCCAGGAGCCGGCGGGGTATTCCTCGATCAACTTGCGAGGCAGGTCCGAGTGGATGACCGGTTCGACGATGCGCCAGGTGCCCTCGACTTCGTCGCGGTGCTGGAAGAGCGTTTTGTCGCCCCGCATGGCGTCGAGCAGGAGCGGGCCGTAGGCCTCGGTCGGCTGGGCGTTGAAGACATAGCAGTAGTCCATGTCGGCCTTGACCGAGCCCATGGCAAACTTGGGCCCGGGGACCTTGGCCTCGAAGCGGAGGCCGATGCCCTCGTCGGGCGCGATGTTGATGATGAGCCGGTTGTTGGGCAGCGATGCGCCGGAGGCGAAGGGCTCGAAGTGCTTGAAGAGGTTTGCGGGTGGACGCTTGAACTGGATGTGAACCTCGGTGAGCTTGCGGGCCATCTTCTTCCCGGACCGCATGTAGAAGGGGACGCCGGCCCACCGCCAATTGTCGATGTTGAGGCGCATCGCCGAGTAGGTTTCGGTGCGTCGCTCGCGATCAACGCCATCGAGCTGGGCGTAGCCGAGGCCCCCGTCGTCGTCGTCGCCGTTGCCTGATGCGCCGTAGCGACCGAAGACGGCGTGCTCGGCGACCTCACCGGGTTTCATGATGCGCACGGCATCGAGGACCTTGACCTTCTCGCGCCGGATGGCATCGGCGCTGTAGTCGCTGGGCGGCTCCATCGCGACGAGCGCGAGGACCTGCAGGAGGTGGCTCTGGAGCATGTCGCGCGTGGCGCCGGCTTTGTCGTAGAAATTGCCCGCGCGGCGCCCGACGCCGACGGACTCAGCGGCGGTCACCTGCACATGGTCGACATACTGGTTGTTCCAGAGCGGCTCGAACATGATGTTCGCGAAGCGCATGACGAGCAGGTTCTGGACGAGTTCCTTGCCGAGGTAGTGATCGATGCGGTAGATCGCCTCTTCCTCGAAGACCCGGCCCAGTTCGCGGTTGAGGTCCTGCGCCGAGGCGAGATCGGTGCCGATGGGTTTTTCGATGATGATGCGCTGCCACGGAACGGCTTCGGGGTTGACGGCGCACCAGCGCTTGCCCTCGTACACCATGCCGCTCGCGCCGATCTGATGGACGATGGGCTTGACCAGCGTGGGCGAGACGGAGAGGTAGAAGAGGACATTGGGCATGCCGACCCATGGGCTGGAGCCCTTGACCTGATCGGCGATGCGGCTCTGGTCTTCGCTGAGCAGGTCGTGTTCGCGCCCGAGTTCGCAGATGCGCTGGATGAGGACCGGGTACAGGTCGGACTCGGTTGCGCTGCCGGCGAGGTAATGAATGCGGGAGGAGAACTCGCTCCAGGCGGTGTCATCGTCCGGGTCGGCCTTGTCCTTCAGGGAGTCGCGGAACTCCTGATCGGACATCTCGGTGCGCGACACCCCGAGCACGCACAGCCGGTCCGGGAGTCGGCCCTGCTTCTCGAGCGCGAACAGCGATGGGATGAGCTTGCGCGAGACAAGGTCTCCCGAAGCTCCGAAGATGACGAGGACGCACGGTTCGGCTTCGAGCTTCGGATGCTGGGGGGTCATGGGGACGGTGTCCGCCGTGCAGAGAGTGAATGTAAATGGTTCTCTGGATCGTACGCCGGGATCACGGAGTGGGAGGGTAAGTCAGCGGACCGGTGTTGAACGGCAGGCCCAGAGGGATGTCCAGCCAGAGCCAGACACCGAGCATGATGGACCAGCAGATCGTGAAGAAGATCGTGTACGGGAGCATGGTGGCGATCAGCGTGCCCATGCCCGCCGAGCGGTCGTGCTTCTGCATGAAGACGAGGATGATGATCAGGTAGGCGTTGAGCGGGGTGATGATGTTGGTGACCGAATCGCCGATCCGGTACGCCGCCTGCGTGAGTTCGGGGCTGATGCCGACGAGCATGAGCATCGGGATGAAGATCGGCGCGAACAGGGCGTACTTGGCGCTCATCGAACCGACGAACATGTTGAAGATCGCCGTCAGCAGGATGAACGCGAGGATCAGGACGAAGGTGGGCAGCCCGGCGGTGGCCAGGAACTCGCCGCCGCTGATCGCGAGCATCGCGCCGAGATTGGAATAGCGGAAGTATTCGACGAACTGAGCTGCGAAGAAGGCGAGCACGATGATCGGGGCCATGGCGGCCATGGATTCGGTCATCAGCTGCGCAAGATCCTTGGTCGAACGAACAGTGGCGTTGACCATGCCGTAGGCGATGCCCGGAAGCAGGAACAGGACGAACAGCAGCGGGACGATGGCTTCGGCCCAGCGGTCGAAGTTGGTTCCCTTGCCGTGGAGCGGGAATCCGGGAACGAGGATGTTCAAGAGGACAACCGCCAGACTGAAGACGGTCACCAGCGTCGCGAACTTCACGCCCCGGACTTCCTCGGAAGTGAGCCGGTTGGAAGTGGTGTCGACTTCGGTGACCGGGGAGGGGCCGCCTTCTTCAGGGCTTTTCTTCTCGAAGCGCGGCTCGACGATCCAGTGGGTGACTCCCCAACCGACCAGTGTGGCCATGAAGGTCGAGAAGATCATGAAGAACCAGTTCGCGTTCGGGTTCACGACATAGTCGGGATCCACAAATTGAGCGCCGGTCGTCGAGAGACCCGCGAGCAGCGGGTCGAGACCGGTGACCACGAGGTTTGCGTTGAAGCCTGCAGACACACCAGCGAACACGGCCGCGATGCCGACGATCGGAGACCGACCCACGGCTTTGAACAGCAGTGCGGCGAGGGGCGGAAGGACGACATAGCCCGCATCGGACGCCAGAGAGCTCATCACCCCGATGAAGACCATCGCGGGCGTGAGCAGCTGCGCCGGCGTGATGAGCATAAAGAGCTTGAGGAGGGTCGCGATCAGGCCGGTCCGCTCGGCCACGCCGATGCCGAGCATCCCGACGAGCACAATGCCCAGCGGCGGGAACTGCATGAAGTTGTCGATCATCGAGCTGATCGCCCAGTAGATGCCGTCCGAGGTGAGCAGGTTGACCGGACGCAGCACCTCCTCGACCTGGGTCACGACGGTCTCGCCCGCCTCATTGACGGACTCGACATCGACCATTGAGGCCACGAGTTCGAGCCGCGATTCGCCCGTCGCCTCGTCGACGACCTGAACCGGCACCTTCTTGACCACTTCCCAGCCCGTCCAACTCGCCACACCCGAAGCCAGCATGACCAGCAGGGCCCCGACGAGGAAGAGGATGGATGGATCCGGCAGCTTGTTGCCGGCGATCTCGACGAGGTCGAGGATGCCGCCGGCCTTGCGGGACTTGCCGTTCGGGTCGGGCGACTCCGGAGCGGTTGATCCGGCGAGCGGATCGTGCGGACTGCAAAGGAGGCCCCGGCGGAATCGGCTTTGGATGCTCATGGCTGCAGATTGTGACAATCCGTGGCGATTGCACAACCTCTGCGGCGGATTTTCTTTGTCAACCGGGCGAGGTCACCGGGCGTGGACTGGGGGGGCGGGGCCCAATGCCGCGGAATCCTCATCCACCTCCGCCCACAGCCGCAACCCGCCCGCGAGAAATTCGTCGAGGGCCCTGTGCACGGTGTCCGGGTCCTTCGCGAGGCGGATCGCTTCCTTCAGCGGCTTGCAGGGACCGAGCTTCTTGCCGAACCAACTGATGCGGCGGCTGAGGTGGGTCAAGGCGTAGGAGTCGTCGCGGTACTCGCGCATGAGTTCGAAGTACCCCCGGATGATGGCGACCTTGGTCGCCTCATCGGGCTCCGGGCCGGGATCGCCCGTTGTCTGGATGTTCCAGCCCTGATTGAAGATCCACGGCGCGGAGAAACTCCCTCGCCCGATCATCACGCCTGCGCAGCCGGTCTTTTCCATCATGGCGATCACGCCCTCGGGCGTGGTCACATCGCCGTTGCCGATGACGGGGATGGACTCGACCGCCTCGACGACTTCGCGGATGCCGGCGTGATCGACTTCGCCCTTGAAGCGCTGCTCGGTGGTTCGCCCGTGGACGGTGATCTGGCGGATGCCGACTTTCTCCAGTCGGCGGGCCAGTTCCGGCGCGACGATGCAGGAGGAATCCCAGCCGAGACGGACTTTGGCCGTCACCGGGACTCGGCCCTTGGTCTGCTTCTCGACGGCGATGGCGATGCGCTCGGCGATCTTCACGGTGCGGTCGGGCTCGCAGAGCAGCTTCGAGCCGCCATCCTTCTTGGTGACCTTGTCGACCGGGCAGCCCATGTTGATGTCGATGACATCGGCCCCGTGCTCGACGGCCCAGATCGCGCCCTCGGCGAGGATGTCCGGGTCGCCGCCGTAGAGCTGCATGCAGACGGGCGAGTCGGCCTCGTTGGTCGCGGCGAGATCGAGCGAGCGGGCGGTGCCTCGGAGCAGGCCCTGGGGCGAGAGCAGGTCGGTGCAGGCGAGGCCGAGCCCTCCCTGCTCGCGGCAGACGATGCGGAACGCCAGATCGCAGTAATTGGCAACCGGGGCGAGCAGGAGGTTCGTCGCGAGCGTGAGACCGCCAGCGGCGCTGGGGATGGTCAGCGGCTGGCCGATGTGCCGGTTGGTGTGGCCGGGAGCGATCACGGATGCATGATATCCGCAGGGTTGACCGATCTCGGTGAATCGCGAACCCGCCCCCCGCAGGTCCGGTAGTATCTCCCACTGCCGTGTATCAGCCCCTCCTCACCAGACGCTATCTGACCAGCAAGCTCATGCCGCTCCTCGCGGTGGTGGCGGTGGCGTTGTGCACGGCCATGGTGCTGATTGTCTGGTCGGTGATGGGTGGGTTCCTGAACAACTTCCTCGCATCCGGTCGGCAGATGATCGGCGATGTGACCGTGGCCTACTCGCGGGGGATCCCCCACTACGAGCAGCTCATGGAGATGCTTGAGGAGCACCCGGATATTGAGGCGACCACCCCGACGATCGAGACGCTGGGGCTGGTAAGCCTGCCATACGGCGAGAGCCGCGATGTGGTCGTGGTGGGTGTGGAGCCGGAGGGCTACGACCGAGTGACCGGGTACTCAGATCGGCTCTACTGGCGCAAAATCGCGCCGACCGAAGCTGATACGCGGGCACGCGATGCCATTCAGCGGGCGATCGAGACTGGCTCAGACCTTTCAAGGATTCCGCCGACGGACATCCGGACCGAACTGCCCGAGGGCTTTGAGACCTTCGGCAAGCAACTCGTCGTGGGCGATCCTGATGCGTCCGCGGGCGAAGGCTGGCAGCCCGCGGCGGTCATGGGTCTACGGGTTTCGCCTTTCAACGCCACTTCGGAAGACGGCTTCTTTTACCCCCGGATCGCCGGGACCTTCATGCCCGATCGCTCGATCACCCTGCGGGTCGTGCCGTTCAACCAGCGCGGCGGCTTCACGACCGCGGGCACGGTTGATCGCGAGTTCCCGGTGGCCAACGAGTTCGTCACCGGGCTGTTTCAGGTTGATGCGAAGTGGGTGATCATCCCGCTGGACCAATTGCAACAGATGCTGCGGATGGATGCGACCGAGCGGATCGATCCGAATTACCAGCCGGGGCCGGTGCGCAACGAGGATGGTGATCTGGTGATTCCGGAGCCTCGGGTGATCGGGGTATCTCCGGCTCGCGTGACCGCGGTGCTGATCAAAGCTCGAGAAGGCGTGCCCGCCGATGACATAGAGCCGGTGGTGAAGGAGATCTACAAAGCGTTCGCCGCGATGTACCCGCTCGGCTCCGAAGACGCGGTCCCCGATGAGCGTTGGATGCTCGAAAACGGCATTTACACCTGGAAGAACAAACCGGGTCTGGCGGAGTTCATCCGGCAGGTCGAGAGCGAAACGGTATTGATCCTGTTCCTGTTCGCGGTGATCTCGCTGGTCGCGGTGGTCTTGATCTTTGCGATCTTCTGGTCGATGGTGAGCGAGAAGACCAAGGATGTGGGCATCCTGCGCTCGATCGGCGGATCGAAGCTGGGCATCGCCTGGCTGTTCCTGCGGTATGGCATGATCATCGGGGTCATCGGCGCGGCGATCGGCGGCACGCTCGCGCTGATCGTGGTCAGCAACATCAACCCGATCCACGAGTGGCTGACGAAGGTGACCGGCCGGGCGATCTGGGACCCGGCGTTCTACATGTTCTCGCGGATCCCGGACGACATCGAGCTGACGAAGGCGGCGATCGTGCTGGTGTCGGCGGTGGTGTGCTCGGTGCTGGGGGCGCTGATCCCGGCGGTGCGTGCGGCGAACATGGATCCGGTGAGGGCTTTGCGCTTTGAGTAACGCCGCGACACAGACCATGCGTGCGAGCACGACGGGCACCGGCCCGATCGTCGAGGCGCGCGATGTGCGCAAGACCTATCGCCTGGGGCGGGTGCAGGTGCCGGTGCTCCGCGGCGTGGACATCGCCATCGATGAGGGCGAGTGCGTGGCGGTACTCGGGGCTTCGGGGTCGGGCAAGTCCACCCTGCTGCATTTGTTGGGTGGGCTGGACAAGCCGGACCAGGGAGATCCCGAGAGCGGCATCCGCTTCCGCGGGAGGAAGCTGCGCGAGTTCTCGTCCTCGGAGCTCGATGCGTACCGGACGAAGAGCGTTGGGTTCGTGTTCCAGTTCTACCACCTGCTGCCCGAACTGAATGTGCTGCAGAACACGCTGATCTCGGCGATGGTCGGCAAGAACCGGATCAGCTGGGCCAAGGAAAAGGGTTCCTGCATGCAGCGGGCCGAGACCTTGCTGCAGCGTTTCGGTCTCGGACACCGGTTGAAGCATCGGCCGGTGGAACTCTCCGGCGGCGAGCGCCAGCGCGTCGCCATCGCGCGGGCGATGATGAACACGCCGGACCTGCTGCTGGCCGATGAGCCGACGGGGAACCTCGACCAGAAGACGGGCGCGGAGATCCTCGACGCGATGATGGCGCTGCGCGATGAAACCAACCAGACGATGGTGATCGTGACGCACGATCAAGCCACGGCGGAGCGCGCGGATCGGATCGTACGGTTGGTGGATGGGGTGGTGGAGAAGGAATGATGCACTGCGGGGGTGCCACGGGTTGACCCGAAGGGCAACCCGTGCGAACCGCCAGTACCATCACCCGTGAATGTCTCATCGGAAGATCCGAAAGCGATACGAGATTGATGGCCACGTCAGGTTCCTGACCTTCTCGTGCCGAGATCGTCTTCCGCTCTTCAATCCCGATTGGATCAAAGACAGATTCGCCGACCGTCTTTTTATGGTTCGAGATCGCACTGGCATGCTCATCCATGCGTGGGTCATTATGCCCGAGCATGTACATCTTCTGATTACGCCGGATCTATCCGTCGCCGATGTCCCTCAGATCCTTCACCAGCTGAAGCGCCCGTTCTCTGCGACCATTCGAAGGGAACTGCACCATCGCGGTGAGGATTTGCCTTCTGCTTTCTGGCAACCGGGTGGGGGTCATGACAGAAACATATAATCACCGGACGAGTATCGGGAAAAAGTCGAATACATACATACCAACCCCGTCAAACGCGGGCTTGTGGGATCACCACAGGACTGGCCGTGGTCCTCGCTACGGGCCTATCACAGGCTCGACACTCTTTGGCCAGAGGTCCACAAGCGCCAGTAATTGTTCGGCCTCACACACGG
>CAZIXS010000091.1:0-10748 GCA_964543335.1 uncultured Phycisphaeraceae bacterium
CTGGGATCGAGAAATCGATCGCCTCGCGCATGGCTTCGGGCGTTCGAAAACGCGACACCGGTTCGTTCTGCTCGGCCTCGAGCAGCGTGCGCACGAGTTCGGCGAGGCGAGGCGTCAGGATGGGCTGCTGCCCGGCCTCGGGCGTCGCGAAGGTGGTCATCGGTCTCTCCGGAGTACAAATCGCCGGCGCATCAGGCCGTGGCAGGACGAGGATAGGTCGTCATTTTCAGACGAGGCGAGTAGGCGTGCAGCGTGATCAGATCGCTGTCGGTCTTGTTGGCGACATCGTGGATATCCCCGTCGTGGGCGGCACAGATGTAGCCCTCGGCCATGTCATGGCTTTCGACCGGGACGACCTCTTTGCCCTGACCGGTCAGTTCGAACCGGGTCTCGGTGCCCGTGCCCTCGATCACCCGGAAGGCACAGGCCGAGTTGCGATGGTCGTGGATCGGCGACCGCTGCCCCGGTCGCCAGCACAGCAGCGCCAGATCAAACCAGCGTGACCGGGCGATGATGTTCCGCTTGTAGGTCCGAAGCCCGAAGTTGCAGAACGAGCCGAAGTCCTGGCGCGTCATCCGCGTGGACCGAAGCAGGGCTTCCAGACGGCTCAATGACGCGGGTCCAGTCAGTTGTTCGAGGTAGTCGAGGAGGGGTTCGAGACCCTTCGGACAGTCGATCACGCTGGCATCTTCGGGCATGTTCTCCACCAAACGGGTTGAGGTGGCCCGCCGAATGCGACCACCGGTCTTCCCGACCATAGGCACTTCGGCACGATTCTGCAGGCGTTTTTGCGATCGCACGGCGAATCACCGCACCTTTCACAACCCGAAAACACAGCCGGATCCGCCGTCGCAAGTGGACTTCCCGACCTGATACACGCTCATTGTAGCCGGGAGAGCCCGCGGAGAGATCCGGGGAACCAGATAGGAAATCACGCTACTCGGTGATCTCGAAATGCATCGTGATTTCACAGGGTGCGGCTGGGTAATCGATGTCCGTCCGGAACACCCGGAACCGGTCCGTCTCCCCCCAGCCCGCCCGCGAGAGCGCATCGCTGATCATCTGCGCGTAAAACGGGATCCGGGTGGTCTGCAGGCGAGGCGGGAAGCCGAGTTGCCCGGTCGGGAACGGTGCCATCAGATGCCCACCGACGGTCGGGGTTCCATCCGCGGGGCGATCCTCCAGCAGGCCCCGAACGGTCGTCTGGGTCGGACGGAAGTGTTCCAGATCTTCGTGAAGCAGCAGGTCGAAGTGCACGCCCTCGACCGGCGTTCGAACCGTCAGCGCGTACTTCGCAGACGCGTTGTCCTCGGATCGCCGGAAGGGCAAGGCATCGCGGTAGATCTCGCCCGTGATGCAGGTGAGCGCCCCACTTCGCCCGACCGGGCCCGGCGCGATCTGGTCGTAGAGCCATCCGTTGGCCGCGGTGAACTGCTGCAGTTCGGGGAGCGGTTGAGAGCAGTACGCCGGGAACAGCGGCACCGTCGGGCCGGTTTTGCCCTCTGGATCGAGTGCTTCACGCTCGAAGTGCAGCCCCTTGCCCGTGTCGCTGGTTGCCCGGAGGCGTCGAATGATCCAGGGCACATCGGGCCTCAGCCGCTCGAAATCGATCAGTCCGGAGACCTGAACACCATCGATCATGCCGTCGGTCCGCTCGGAAGGCCGGAGGGCCAGCATGAGGAACTGGACCCGCGCCCGAACTCCCCAGATCGCCGAGCCTGCCCGGTAGAACGCCTTTCGTTCCTCGGTCTCGATCCGCTCGTCGTGACCTCCTGAGGCAAGCATCGCTTCGAAGGACCGACGATCGCCGGCGTGCTGTTCCATGAACTCCCGCAACTGGCGGTCGGCGAGGCGGGCGAAATCACCCAGTCCATCGACATCAACCTCACCCCCGACAACCCGGACGGGCAGCAGCAGTTTTCCCTCGCCGGGTTCGACACCATGGGCGGCACACGCGTGCTGAACGCGGTTCGGCTCCGGATCGTCACCGAGATGAGCGTCGACTTCGCCGCACTGAACTACGGAGACTTCGACATCCCTGCCGGTGACTGGGAAGTGCTCCCGGGCTTCAACATGTTCTTCTTCGCCGAGCCGGAGGGAGCAGGCGGCGAGGGCGACGCGACCTTCAACGGCATCGGTAGCCTCGGCTGGGACGGCGTGACCGGGTTCCTGCCGGCGGGCAGCGGTGACCCGATCTTCGGTGAGCCCGGTCGGTACGAGTTCTCGCGGAGCGGATCGCTCGATTCAACCTTCATCGAAGACACGCCAAGCCAGCTCGAGTTCTACAGCACCTATGCGAACCTCGATGCCTCGTTCGCTCCGTTCGCCGCGCCCGAGATCTTCGCCCCTCCCGGATCCTTCCTCGGCCTGGAGGCGGCGATCACCCAGACCGGCACGCTCACGGTGACCTACGAGTACTCCACGATCCCCGCGCCGGGAGCCGCGGCGGTGCTCGGCCTGGCCGGTCTCGCAGGCCTGCGCCGGCGCCGCTGATCGACGAACGCCCGATCTCCCAAGGCCGAACCAATCGGCCCGACCCTCTCGGGCCCTCCTCCCGAGATTGAAACGCCCGGTCCCCGAGGACCGGGTGTTTCTCGTTGGCGTCAGTCTGTATGCCAGTCCAAAAGAAAACACCGCGCAGAAGACGCGGTGTTCAAAGCAAATGCTAAGGCGAAGACTCAGGCCGTAGCGGCCATCTTCTCTGCCTTGGCCTTCGCGTCGTCGAGGGTGCCGACGTACATGAAGGCGGACTCGGGCAGGTCGTCGCCTTCGCCGGAGACGAGTCGCTCGAAGGAGTCGAGCGTGTCTTCCAGCGAGGTGAAGATGCCGGGGAAGCCGGTGAAGACTTCGGCCACGTAGAACGGCTGCGACAGGAATCGCTCGATCTTGCGGGCGCGGCTCACGGTCTGCTTGTCTTCTTCGGACAGCTCGTCCACGCCCAGAATCGCGATGATGTCCTGCAGCGACTTGTACTTCTGCAGGATTTCCTGAACGCGCGAGGCGACGCCGTAGTGACGCTCGCCGATGACGCCCGGATCGAGGATTCGGGAGGTCGAGGACAGCGGGTCGACCGCGGGGAAGATGCCCTTTTCGGCGATCGAGCGCTCGAGCACGACGAACGCGTCGAGGTGGGCAAACGCCGTGGCGGGCGCGGGGTCGGTCAGGTCGTCGGCGGGCACATAGATGGCCTGCACCGAGGTGATCGCACCCTTGCTGGTCGAGGTGATGCGCTCCTGGAGCTCGCCCATCTCGGTGGACAGCGTGGGCTGGTAACCCACCGCGGAGGGCATACGCCCGAGCAGCGCGGACACTTCCGAACCGGCCTGGGTGAAGCGGAACACGTTGTCGACGAAGATCATGGTTTCCTTGCCGGACTCGTCGCGGAACTGCTCGGCCATGGTCAGGCCGGACAGGGCGACACGCAGACGGGCGCCGGGCGGCTCGTTCATCTGGCCGAACACCATGGCGACCTTGTCGATGACGTGGGCCTTGTTGCCGGACTCGTCGGTGTACTCGGCCTCCTGCATTTCCAGCCAGAGGTCGTTGCCCTCACGGGTACGCTCGCCGACGCCGCAGAACACGGAGTAACCACCGAACTCACGGGCGACGCGAGCGATCATCTCCTGGATGATGACGGTCTTGCCCACGCCCGCACCACCGAACAGGCCGATCTTGCCACCACGCACGAACGGGCAGAGCAGGTCGATGACCTTAATGCCGGTGGGGAGGATTTCGGTCTTGGGGTTCAGGGCGTCGAACTGCGGGGGTTCGGCGTGGATCGGACGGCGCTGAGCGGGGTTGGGCACCTCGCCGCGGTTGTCGATGGCATCGCCGAGGAGGTTGAACACGCGCCCGAGAACCTGTTCGCCAACGGGCACGGTCACGGGCGATCCCTTATCGACGCACTTGCTGCCGCGGGCGAGGCCGTCGGTCGAGCCGAGAGCGACGCAGCGGACGCGTCCACCGCCGAGGTGCTTCTGGACTTCGCCAGTGAGCTTGATCGGGCCGACGCGCGTCTCGTGCTCGATGCTGATGGCGTTGTAGATCTCGGGGAGCTGGTCTTCGGCGAACTGGGCGTCGAAGGTCGAGCCGATGACCTGGGTGATGACACCGGTGTTGGACATGATCTGTCTTCCTCTGCGGGCGGTGCGGTGAACGGGGGTGACGGTTTTTGGCGTCCTGAAAGGCTTTCAGGGCGATTCCGGACCGATCGCGGGGGCGCTCTGGGCCGGGTCGCACAGGATAGCGGTTTTGCCGCTTCCGGGCCAGCGATCGGGGGCCTCTGCGGACCGGGAGTTGCCCGATTGATACAGGCGGCAAGGTCCAGACCCGACCGGAGGCCATCTGGGGGCTGTGAACTGGCGAATTCCGCCTTGAATACCAAGATTTTGACCATGGACACGCTCGCAGACACACTCCGACGAACCGCCGAGCTCCCCCACGACCAGCAGCTCCTCGAAGCCCGCCCGACCCTCATGACCAGTCCGGCGGTCCCCTCGATCGGAGCCGGTGCCCTGCCCGGTGCGCCAGATCCGAACGGCTGGTCAGGCGGGGTCAACCGGCGCCGCCACGGGCGGGTGAAGTGCCACGGCGTGAAGAGCTCTCTGGGCGATGTGCTCGATGTCTCGGCCTCGGGCTGCAAGGTGAAATCCCGCAGTCGCCTCGGAGCACGGGTTGGCGAGGTGGTCCGCATCACCATCCATCCGCAGACGAGCGAGTCGTTCGAGGCCTACGCCCGGGTGGTCTGGTGCCGCAAGGTCGGACTGTTCCAGTATCACTCCGGGCTCTGCTTCGAGCACATCACCCCCGAAGTTCGTCGCGGGCTGGCGGCAATCGCCTCCGCCGCGGTCATGCATGATGGGGTCTGGAACGGTTGATCGCCCGATAAAGCGGCTCTGCCCGATCCTCCAAACCGACCAAACCGCATCCACTTCCCCTGCCCATGGTCCGTAAACCCGATGGTCGGAGCCGCGGCCGTATGCGTTGCAACAACGTGAGCACCTCCTTCGGTCCTGTCCTCGATTTCTCGGCGACCGGCGTGCGCATCCTCACGAAGCGGGAACTCCGCCACATCGTTGAGAATGAACCCTTGTCCATGGAACTGCACTCGGACTTCGAACCTGTCGAGGTGAAGGCGATGGTCCGCTGGACCCGTAAACTCGGCTTCCGGCGATACGAGGCCGGCCTGGAATTCGTGGAACTCACCGACGAGGTGCGGAATGTGCTGGGCGAAATCGCCCGGAGCGTACCCGCCGACTCCTTCTGCATGATCCACTCGATGAGCAAGCGGGCGAGCTGAACGCCCATCTGTCCAACCTGACCATCAAAAACGAAACAGGGCGATCCGGAAACGGATCGCCCTTTCTCATGGGTCTGACGCTGGGTCCAACGATTCTGGATCAGGCCATGGCGGGCTGACGGGCTTCGTTGAGCTTCTTGCGGATGACGGTCTGGAGGATCCCGCCGTTGCGGTAGTACTCCAGTTCGACGGGCGTGTCGATGCGCACCCGAGCGCGGAACGGGATCTCGGTACCGTCGGGCTTGGTCGCCTTGACGGTGATTTCCTGGCCGGGCTTGAGGTCGTTGGGAACCTCGATGTCGTAGGTTTCGAAGCCGTCGAGGCCGTTGGTGTCGGCGTTGTGACCGGGCAGGAACTGCAGGGGCAGGATGCCCATGAACACCAGGTTCGAGCGGTGGATACGCTCGAAGCTGTCAGCGATCACCGCGCGGCAGCCGAGCAGGATCGTGCCCTTGGCGGCCCAGTCGCGCGACGAGCCCATGCCGTAGTCCTTGCCGGCGAGCACCACGAGCGGCGTGCCCTCGGCCTTGTAGTTCATCGCGGCGTTGTAGATGTAGTCGATCTTCCCGCCGCCAGCCTTCGACATGTCCTTCGTCCAGCCGCCCTCAGGGATGTTGCCATCGGCGTCGGCGGCGATGCGGTTCTTGATGCGCACATTGGCGAAGGTGCCGCGGGTCATGACGCGATCGTTGCCGCGCCGCGAGCCGAAGCTGTTGAACTGGCTCTTCGGGACCCCCTTGGAGATGAGGTACTGGCCGGCGGGGATTTCCTCGGCGATCGAGCCGGCGGGCGAGATGTGGTCGGTGGTGACCGAGTCACCGACATACACCAGACAGCGGGCACCGGTGATGTTGGTGAAGCCCGGGGCATCGTCGCCCATGCCCTCGAAGAACGGCGGGTTCTGGATGTAGGTCGAGTCGTCGTCCCACGAGTACAGCTCGCTCTTGGACACCGGCACGGCGTTCCAGGTTTCGTTCTCGGTGAACACGCCGGCGTACTTGTCGAGGAACTGGTCGCGCGTCACGCACTGCTGACGGATCTCGACGACCTCGGCGTGGGTCGGCCAGATGTCCTTCAGGTATACATCCTTGCCGTCCGGAGTCTTGGCAATCGGCTCTTTGGCGAGGTCGATGTCCACCGTTCCGGCGATGGCGTAGGCGACGACTAGCGGCGGCGAAGCGAGGTAGTTCGCCTTGGTCAGCGGGTGCACGCGACCCTCGAAGTTTCGGTTGCCCGAGAGCACCGACGCGACGGCCAGGGTGGTGCCGTGCTTGCCCTTTGTGGAGACGATGGCCTCTTCGATCTCCGGGGGCAGCGGACCGGAGTTGCCGATGCAGGTCGTGCAGCCGTAGCCGACGGTGTGGAAGCCGAGCGCCTCGAGGTCTTTGGTCAGGTCGGCCTTGTCGAAGTAGTCGGTCACGACCTTGGAGCCCGGGGCGAGCGAGGTCTTCACCCACGGCTTGCGGGTCAGGCCGAGGGCGTGCGCCTTCCGGGCCACCAGACCCGCGGCGATCATGACATCGGGGTTCGAGGTGTTGGTGCAGCTGGTGATCGCGGCGATGACCACGCTGCCGTTGTGAATGGTGTGGCTGGAGCCGGCGGTCTCCGGGTGGCTCGCTTCGGTCGCGGTGTAGGTCGCGCTCATGTTGACCTGATCTTCGCTGTGACCGAGCCCGTGCGGACCATTGGGGGCGGTCAGCGCCTTGCGGAACGCCGGCTGCATGTCGGCCAGCGCGATACGGTCCTGCGGGCGCTTCGGGCCGGCCAGCGACGGCTGGACGGTGGACAGATCGAGCTCGAGCACATCGGTGAAGACCGGCTCGGGCGCATCCGCGGTCCAGTACAGGTGGTTGGCCTTGGCGAAGGCCTCGGCGAGCGCGACCTCCTCCTCGCTCTTGCCGGTAAAGCGCAGGTAGTCGATGGCGACCTGATCGACGGGGAAGAAGCCCATGGTCGCCCCGTACTCGGGCGCCATGTTGGCGATGGTCGCGCGGTCGGGCAGCGACAGCGTGGCGAGGCCGTCGCCGAAGAACTCGACGAACTTCTCGACCACGCCGTAGGAGCGGAGCATCTGCGTGACGGTGAGCACCAGGTCGGTCGCGGTCGCACCCTCGGGCAGCTTGCCGGTCAACTTGAAGCCGATCACCTCGGGCGTAAGCATGTACACGGGCTGGCCGAGCATGACCGCCTCGGCCTCGATGCCCCCGACGCCCCAGCCGACCACGCCAAGGCCGTTGATCATGGTGGTGTGGCTGTCGGTGCCGACCAGCGAGTCGGGGTAGACGGTCTTCTCGCCGCCAGCGGCCTTCACGAGCGCTCCTCGCGCCAGGTACTCGAGGTTCACCTGGTGGACGATGCCCGTCGCGGGCGGGACGACGCTGAAGTTCGCCAGCGACTGCTGGCCCCACTTGAGGAACTCGTAGCGCTCGTTGTTGCGCTCAAACTCCTTCTGGGCGTTGATCGTCAGCGCCACACGGGAGGCGAAATCATCGACCTGCACCGAGTGGTCGATCACGAGGTCGCACTGCACCTCGGGGTTGATCATCGACGGATCGCCGCCGAGGTTCTTCATCGCGTCACGCATCGCGGCGAGGTCCACCACGCACGGCACGCCGGTGAAGTCCTGCAGGACCACCCGGCCGGGCATGAAGGGCAGCTCTTCCTTGACGACCTCGCGGGCGTCGTACTTGGCCAGCCGCTTCACATCGTCCTCGGTGACGACGAAGCCGTCGATGTTGCGGAGCATCGACTCCAGCAGCACGCGGATCGAGTAGGGCAGCTTGGCGATATCACAGCCGAGCTGGCTTTCGAGCACGCCCAGGTCGTAATACGCGAAGGACTCGCCTTCGACGGTCAGGGATTTCTTGGCGTTGAACGGGTGCGTATCGGCCATGGCGATTCTCCTTCGTGCGGGTGTGTTGACGAGGAGAGTATCGGAGCGCCGGGACTATTGTTCAAAGCGATGATGTTTACTGTTTCGATCAATTTTAATTATGATTAGATGAGACCGGGTCTCATCACCCGCTCACCGCTCTCGCGGTGTCGCGATCGCCCCGACCAGATCCGGCTCACCCGCTTTCGGGGCCAGTCGCACGAAGCGACGGCTCCCATCGCAGGGCACACGCATCGGCACGACCCGCTCGCCTTGTGAAACCAGCAGTTCCAGTTCGCCGGGGGCGTCCGCGGTCGCGGATACCGCGTCGAGGAGCGCCGAACGCGAGAACACCCGCTCCCCCACCGCCATGATCCGATCGCCCGCTGCGAGACCAGCCACCTCGGCCTCGGAGCCTTCCACCACGCGCGTCACCACACCCTCCCCATCGACGGCGAAGCCCGCGGCGTACCGGAGGTTGACGCCCGAGGCCGAGCGATCCGCCCGGCGCTGCAGTTCGGTCGGCTCCGCGCTGAACGCCCGCTCCTGCCCAAGCAGGTCGATCAGGTACTGCATCGACAGATCGTCAACAGGTCGCTCGATCCGGGCGCGGATCAGCGCGTCCCAATCCTGCCCGGCGTGCACCCGGCGCAGCGCCCGGACGACATCGTCCCGGTCGTAGGTCGCCTGATCGCCGACCGGCTGCACGCGGACATCGAAGAAGGTCTTGCAGAAGTCGTCGAGGGATCGCCGGCCGTTCGTCGCACGCCGGATGATCGCGTCGGCCTCCATCCAGAACAGCGCGGCCTCGCCGTAGTAGTCCGCCCCGCGTCGCAGTTCGTTCCCGGCCGGGCTGGATCGGCGAACGCTCACCACATCGCGCGCTGTGTCGACCACCGGGCGCCAGGCGCGACCGGGCTGGTTCTCGTAGCGCTCGATCGCGCTGAGCACGCGCTCGCGGTACTGCTCGGGTGTGGTCATGCCCGAACGAGCCGACAGCACATCGTCGTAGTAACTGGTCAGTCCCTCGTACACCCAGAGCAGCGTGGAATCGACCGGGTCGTGGTAGTTCTCGCGCACCAGGCCCTCGGGGGCCGCGAGTTTGCCGCACCAGACATGGATGTACTCGTGCGGGATCACACCCAGATGCCCCATGCCCGCGTCGTGCTCATCGGGTTCATCGGCCTCGGAGAACGCCGTGGTCCGAGCGCTGATGAAGGTCGACTCGGCGTGCTCGAGCCCGAAACTCAGCGAGGAATCGACCATGGTCAGGTAGTGGTACTCCCCACGTGGGAAATCGCCGAACACGAACCGCCCCTGGCGCGTCAGCTCGCCCAGCGGGCCGATCATCCAGTCGGGCAGTTCCGCGTTCTGCGGCTCCTCAGACACCAGATGGATGAAGTGAGGCGGGTAACCGTCCTCAGGGGCCGCGAGTTCGTAGGAGTTGAGGTGACGACCGAAGATGATCGGGCTGTCGATCAGTTTCATGAAGGGGACAGCCTGCACCGCGGTCCCGCCGAGCGACCACGCGTGCCGGTGGCCTTCCGGCAACAGCACCTCGACATCGACCTCAAAGTCGCGCAGGTCTTCGCCTTCGGGGTACCACAGGAGTGTGTTCCAGTTCACGGCCCCGAAATTGCCAAAGCCGTACGAATCGCTCGATCGACTCATGTGCCACGGCTGCGACGCCAAGTACGCGGTCTCGATCGTCAGATCACCCGCGCTCTCCCGAGGCACCTCGATCACCATCCGAGCCGGCTCCGCAGGGTCGCGGTTCCACTCGATCGCGTTGCCCTTGCTATCGAGCACCCGGAACTCGGCGATGTTCTGGATCGGACCGGAGGGCGCATGATTGCCCGGGACGAACAGCGGGTACCACAGCACCAGTTCACCCGAATCGACTTCGGGCAGCGTGATGGTTGATCGCATGATCTTGCGATGCGATTCGCGCAGGTCGGCGACCACCCGCATATCCGCATCGGACGCGGTGAACACGGGCTGGGACTGCCCGTTCGCGGTAAGGACCATGGCGGCAAGAATCGTGGCGGCGGTCATGATCGGGATGTTCTCCGTTGCTTGAGGTGTTCGAGCAGCAGCGTTTCGAACGCCGCGGCGGCTGGGCTGGGCACACGATCGCGTCGGCGGACCACGGCCAGTGAACGAACGATGCGCCCGTCCCGACAGCGTAGGCCGGATGATTCCATCGGGCTCTTCGCGAGCGGCAGCGCAAAGCGCGAGACCAAGCCGACGCCGATCCCGGCGCGAACCATCTGCTTGATCGCCTCGATCGAACGCAGCTCCATGACCACATCGAGCGTCGCCCCCACCCGCAGCGACGCCTCATCAACCAGCGCACGCACGGCCGTTCCGCCTTCGAAGCCGACGAAGTGCTCACCGTCGAGATCGGCCCATCGGAACGACTTGCGCCCCGCGAGCCGGTGCCCCGGAGGCACGATGAGCATCAGTTCGTCTTCGAGTGCCGCGATCTGCATGAGGTCGCTCCCGCCGGGGACTTCAACCGGCAGCGTCACAATGCCCAGGTCGAGCGATCCGGCGAGCACCGCTTCGGCGACGGTG
>CAZIXS010000092.1:0-10627 GCA_964543335.1 uncultured Phycisphaeraceae bacterium
AGCAGTAGGGGCGTGTAGCTCAGCACAGTATGCCTCCGATCGGCGCGGATCCAAACCAATCCACAGCAAGACCGCGAAACACCGAGTGCGTCGATGGTGAATTTGATTTCATGTGGGCAATGCGCCCTGCAAACCGTGCCCAATGTTTCTCAACATGAAAAAACCCCGCCAAAGCGGGGTTGATCTGCTTCCGGAGAAGACTCTGAATCACGCGTGAATCACGCGCCCCTCCGAGGCCAGGCTGGCTTCGTGGATCGCTTCGTGCATGGTCGGGTGCGCGTGTACCGTCACATTGATCTCCTCGGTCGTCGCTTCCAGACGACGCGCCAGGGTCAGCTCCGCGATCAGCTCCGTCGCCTCGTGCCCGAGGATGTGCGCGCCCAGGATCTCGCCACGCGGCAGGCCGCGGATGATCTTCACCAGGCCCTTGTTCTGACCCGCGGCGATGGCCTTGCCGTGCGACATCAGGTTGTACGAACCGACCTGGTAGTCCTTGTCCTTGACCAGCCCGTTCTCCTTCAGCGCCCGCTCCGTGAAGCCGACCGACGCCACCTGCGGGTGGCAGTAGGTGCAGCCGGGGATGACGCTGTAGTCCATCGGGATCGGGTCGTGACCGGCGATCCGCTCGACCGCGATGATCGCTTCTTCCGAAGCCACATGCGCGAGCCACGGCGGGCCGATCACATCGCCCACGGCGTAGATGCCGGGGATGTTCGTCGCGTAGGTCAGGTTCATCGGCTCTGGCGAGTTCGGCACGTAGTCCGTCTTGATGTGGTCCTTGACGGTTTCGATGCCCAGCGAGTCGTCGAACAGGCCGTCGTAACGACCCTTCACGCCGATCGCCAGCAGCACCTTGTCACCCTCGATCACTTCGCTCTTGGACTCGTCGGCCTTGCCGTCCTTGAACGGAGCAACGGTGACCTTCACGCCGTCCTTGGTCTTTTCGATGTTCGTGACCGTGGTCGAGGTGCGGATGTTCATGCCCTGCTTCTTGAAGAGCTTCTCGAGCTCCTTCGAGATGTCGTCGTCTTCGACGGGCACGATGCGGGGCATCATCTCCAGCACGGTCACTTCCGTGCCGTACGAGTTGTAGAAGTAGGCGAACTCGATGCCGATCGCGCCGGCGCCGACCACGATCAGCTTCTTGGGCTGCTCGGGCAGCGTCATCGCTTCGCGAGCGCCGATGATCTTGTCGCCGTCGAACCGCGCGAAGGGCAGATCGCGGGCCACCGAGCCGGTGGCCACGAGGATGTTGTCGCAGGTGATCTGCTCGATCTTCTTGCCGATCGTCACCGGAGCGTGCGTGAGCGTGGACTTCACTTCCGCTTCCTGGATCTCGATCGTGCACATCCCGCCGCTCTTGCGACCGGACAGGATCTTGGCGTTGCCCTCGATGTGGTCGATCTTGTTCTTCTTGAGCAGGAAGCCGATGCCCTTGTTGAGCTTGTCGGCCACACCGCGGCTGCGCCCGATCACCTTCGACCAGTCCACACGCAGGTTGTCGAACGCCAGACCCCAGTCGTCGGCCTCCTTCGAGACCTTCTCGTACAGCTCGGCGTTGGCGAGCAGGCTCTTGGAGGGAATGCAGCCCCAGTTCAGGCACACGCCGCCGAGCTTGTCCCGCTCCACGCACGCCACCTTCAGGCCGAGCTGAGCCGCGCGGATCGCGCCGACATACCCGGCGGGTCCGCCGCCGATCACAACCAGGTCGTAGTGCTTTTCAGCCACGGGGTTCAGTCCTTCCTTCAAGCAAGATGCCCCTGACCAAGCAGGGGATCGATCGTTCGCAAGGTGTTCGGGCTAATCCGCCCGAAACGGACCGGATTGTAGCCGCTCAGCCGAGTTCCCGCCGCTGCCTGAGGAACGGATCGGCCCTCACATCACCAGCGAATCCAAGCCGCCAAGCCCTACCGGCTCCTTCGTGAAGAACGGCTCGGCGTACCGCGTCGCGATCCGTGACCCGAAGTACCCCAGCCGCTCGGTCACGAAGCTTTCGACGCTCTGCCCGTCGGGGTTCGCGCCGATCCGCCCCGGCGCGACGAACTGCGTGTGGTACGCCTCCATCGC
Organism: uncultured Phycisphaeraceae bacterium; assembly: GCA_964543335.1. Taxonomy (GTDB): domain Bacteria; phylum Planctomycetota; class Phycisphaerae; order Phycisphaerales; family UBA1924; genus JANSXG01. The sequence continues at coordinate 2,068 of CAZIXS010000092.1, forward strand.
CGCGATCTTCTGCTTCTCGTAGCCCGTCACATCGATCAGGAAACTCGGGTTCGCCACCCAGCGCAGGTGCGTCGCGTAGTAGTAGAACAGCCAGCGGGGGTAGATCTTCTCGCCGGGCAGGTCGATCTTGCTCAGTTTGGCATCGAACCGCGCATCTTCCACGATCCTCGTCGTGGCAATGTGATCCGGGTGCGCATCCTCGGGAAACGGCGTGAACACGATCTGCGCCTGATGCTCCCGGATTACCGACGCCACCGCACGGCGCGCCGCGATCGAGTGCTCGACCATGCGGTTGGGCAGCGCCCGCCCGCCCCACGCGCCCTCGCCGCCGTGCCCACGCGCCTCGCCCTCGACCTGCAGCATCCGGCGCTTGACGCGCCCCGTCCCCCCGTCGAGCACCGCCCGTGCCGCCTCCGCTTCCCGCTCGCGCGTCAGCACATCGCCCAGCGGCGTCGGCTCACCGTTGGTCATGTCCAGCAGCAGCACCTCGTGCCCTTGCTGCGCAAACTTGGCGATCGTCGCGCCCATCCCCGCGTCCTGATCATCCGGGTGCGGTCCGACGACGAGGATGTTGGGCATGGCGATGGTCTCCGTGGGACTGAGGTGAGAAGAGCAGGATGGTAGGCGTTGGGACCGTCGCTCCGGTCTACCGGGCGTCCGGCTTGATCCGGTCCCAGGTCGCGCGATACCGCGCGGCCATCGACTCCAGCGCGCCCGGGATCACCCGCACCTGACCCACCACCGAGATGAAGTTCACATCGCCGTGCCAGCGCGGCACCACATGCACATGCAGATGCTCGGGCACACCCGCCCCCGCAGCGAGCCCCTGATTCACGCCGATGTTCACGCCCTGACACCCAAGCGTGCGCTCGCAGAGGTCGGTCGCGAGATCGACGAGCGACCACAGTTCGGCCCGCTGCTCGGGTGTGTAATCGAGCAGGCGCGGACGCGATTCGCCCAGCGCCACCAGCAGGTGGCCGTTGGCATACGGGTAGCGGTTCAGGAAGACCATGCCGCCGGGTGTTTCCGTATCCGGAACGGTCCTCGACCAGTCGCCCTGCGTAGCGGGGGGTGTGGGAATGCCGGTGCGCACGATGATGTGGTTGGCTTCATCGGCCTCCGGGTTCAGCCAGTACTGCCGGATGAAGCAGGCTGACTTCACCGGCTTCGCCGGCGCATCCACCGACGCCGCCTGGCCCTCCTGCTGATCCGAGAGCATCTGCATGTACCGATCGCGCCAGGGCGCGTGGAGCTGGACAGGTCGGTTCTGGGCGGGGTTGGCATCGTCAGGCATCGCCCGAGCATAGTCCCACGATCGACCCGAGGCGGCTACACTCGGCTTCCCGAATCGCGGCAAAATCCCGCAACCGGGCCGATTTCAATCCATAACCGACACCGGAGGTCCTCGTTCTCATGTTCAAGTCAGTCAAAGTCGGCGGGCGCGGCGCCCTTGATGTGCTCGTCCTCGGCCAGTTCAAGTCCGGCGGCACAACCGCGGGCGGCGCCGCCCTCGATGCCACCACCAAGCAGCACGATGCCGAAGGCCTCGCCCAGGCCGCCGCCAAGCGCAGCGAAGCCACCGGCGACACCGGCTGCATCGTCGAGGCCTTCCCCACCGGCAAGGGCGCACCCAAGCGCATCGTCGTCCTCGGCCTCGGCGACAAGAGCAAGTTCGGAGTGGAAGCCGCCCGCGCAGCCGCGGCGTCGCTCGGGCGCCACCTCGCGAAGATCAAGGCCAGCTCCGTCGGCCTCGAACTCGGCGGCGCGATCGACTCCGCCAAGGCTGACTCGGGCGCGTGCGGTCGCGCCTTCGGCGAGTCGCTGGGCATCCTCGGCTGGGATGCCGACCAGTTCCGCGGCTCGGCAACCACCAAGACCGAGCGTCAGGCTCTGAACCTGCGCACCAGTGACAAGGCCTTCAGCGCGGGCATGGAATACGGACTCGGCCTCGCCGAATCCACGAATGTCGCCCGCACACTCAGCGAGACCCCGCCCAACATCTGCACGCCCGAGTTCATCGCCAAGGAAGCCCAGAAGCTCGCCCGCCAGACCGGCATGAAGTGCACCGTCGTCAAGGGCTCCAAGCTCATGGAAGAGAAGCTCGTCGGCATCCACACCGTCGGCGACGCCTCCGAGAACAAGCCCTGCCTCGTGCGCCTCGAGTACACCCCCAAGTCCGCCGGACGCGGCAAGAAGCCCATCGTCATCGTCGGCAAGACCATCACCTACGACACCGGCGGCCTGTCGCTGAAAATCTCCGGCTCCATGAAGGGCATGAAGCGCGACATGGACGGCGGCGCGGGCGTCTTCGGCGCGATGCACGCCATCGCCACCGTCGTCAAGCCCAAGCGCAAGGTCATCGCCTACTTTTGCTGCGCTGAGAACTCCATCAGCGATGAGGCCTACCGCCCCGACGACATCATCGAATACGCCAACGGCGTCACCGTCGAGGTCACCAACACCGACGCCGAAGGCCGCCTCGTGCTCGCCGACGGCCTCATCCGCGCCTGCAAGGACAAGCCCGAGTGCGTCATCGACATGGCCACCCTCACCGGCGGCGTGGTCGTGGCGCTCGGCAGCACCTACGGCGGCATGTGGTGCGACGACGACAAGCTCCGCGCCAAGGTCGAGTCCGCATCCGAGAAGACCGGCGAACGCGTCTGGCGACTGCCGCTCCATCAGGAATACAAGGACATGATGAAGTCTCCGGTCGCCGATATCCTCAACAGCGCTCCGGTCCGCGCGGCTCACCCCATCCAGGGCGCCGCATTCCTCAGCTACTTCGTCGAAGAAGGCATCCCGTGGTGCCACCTCGACATCGCCGGCGTGCACTCGGTCGAGGGCGACAAGGGCCCGTTCGTCAAGAACAGCGCCACCGGCTTCGGCGTCCGCCTGCTCGCCGAACTGGTGGACTCGATGTAAACAATGGAATGATCCGCTTCAGAACCCCGCGCCGCCGCGGGGTTTTTTCATGCGCGACCGAGCCCGCTCGCAGGTAGGATCTTGATCGTAAGGAGGAGCCACGATGTCACCCATGCCGCCGACCGGCACGCGGCCGACGAACATGCGGGCCGCCATGTTCACGCTGAGCATTCTGCATCTCGCGTTCATCGCCGGATTGCTCATGTTCTCCGTCGTGGTGATCTTTGTGCCGATCGCCTCGTCCACGCCCGCTCCAGCACCCGGCTCGCCACCCGCACCGAGCAGCCCTTCGGATATGGAAGGCCTGTTCGCGGTGATGATCGGGGCGTGGGCGCTGCTCACCCTGCCGGCCACGCTGTTCATCCTCCCCGCGATGCAGAAGAGGGCCGGCCTCGCCGCGGCGGACGCGGCATCCGATCCGGACCCCGATGCTCCCAAGCTGGCCGCGATCGCGCACTACACCACCGGTCTGCTCTTGCGTGCCGCGCTGGTTGAGGGCTGGGGGCTCTTCGGCGCGGTCGCCGCGCTGCTCACCGGGAACCTGCTCTTTCTTGTCGCGCCGGGTGTCGCGGTGCTGATCATCGGCGCATACTTCCCGACTCGTTCGAAGTACGAAAAGTTCTACAGCCAGTCCATCGACAAGGCCTCCAAGGAAGCATTCCAGTGAACCGCAGACTCGAGCCCCAGGGCATCGTCGAAACCAAGACCGCACCCAAGCGTCAACTCAAGTTCACCTGCATGAACTGCCTCAAGGGCGAACTCGATCGCATCGAGCAGGCCCACGCGCAGGGCGAGCTCGTGACCACCGGCAACTGGTCCGCCGGGCAGATCTTCAGCCACTGCGCGATCTTCTTTCGCTGTTCGTTCGACGGCTTCCCCAGCCGTGCGCCCGGATTGGTCCGTTTCGTCGCGCGGCTGATGTTCAAGAAGAAAGCCATCAGCGGCAAGCCCATGCCCTCGGGTTTTCAGCTGCCCAAGCAGGCCTCGTTCATGCTGCCCGCTCCCGATGTCTCGTTCGAGGAGGGCCTCGCCGATCTCCGCGCGCAGGTCGCGCGGCTCGATGCCGGTGAGAAGTTCGAGCAGCCCAGCCCATTGCTCGGGCCGCTGACGCACGAGGAGTGGGTCAAGCTGCATCTGGCGCACTGCATGATGCATCTGGGCTTCATCGATTACCCCGGCGCACCGGGCTCGAACCTGAGCTGATCAGGTCCGAGCCGGGCAGTCGCGCGGGGATCATCCGCCGTGGCTCGGGGGCGGGCCGTCCCCGCCGTCACCACCGTCGCCGCCACCACCATCTCCGCCTCCATCTCCACCACCGCCGTCTCCACCATCTCCTCCGTCGCCGCCTCCGCCACCGTCACCGCCTCCATCGCCACCGCCGCCGTCCCCGCCATCACCACCGTCTCCACCACCTCCGTCGCCGCCATCCCCTCCGCCGCCGTCGCCACCACAGCCGGTCAGGCCGAAGTGCACGAGCAGGAGGTTGAGGTCGGCGAGGTTGACCATGTGGTCGCCGTTCACATCGCCGCCTTCGAGGCCGAGGATCCCGCTATCGTTGCCGAAGTTTGCAAGGATCGCGTTGAGGTCGCTCAGGTTGATCTGCTCGTCCCAGTTCGTGTCGCCCGGGCAGCCGAGAAGGACCGGTGGATCCGTGAACGCCGTCGTGATCGAGGCCACGCCAACAGACTCGGCGTGCTCCACCGAACCGAGCCAGAGCTGAGCCGCATCGAACGGCTGATCGGTCAGCACGCCGATGAACACTTCGCCGTTGCTCGCCGGCGGGATGTCAAGGTAAAGGTCAAAGCCCGCATCCCAGAAACGGATGATCAGCTTGGAAGTCTCTGCGCGGGTCACGCCGGTGAGTTCGACCCCCACGCCGTAAACGCGCCCCGAGACCATCCGCATGCGGATCAGGCCGCTGTTGATCGATCCGGCGCTGGCCAGCGGAGTGCCGGTCTGCGTGATCTCGACGGGTCGAAGGATGAAGCGTCCGGCTCCCGCGCCGCCCTCGGAACCCTGGAAGGTGATGCCGTTCGAATACACGCTTGTCGTGGTCGTGTCGTCGATGAACAGTCGCGTGTCCCGCGCCGGTGAATCGGGGTACGGGATCGACGGGTTGATGCCGTCGAGGATGAGCAGGCGCGTGTGATCGAGCACATCAGCCGGGTGAAGCCCGGCCGTCAGGTCCACCTCGCCCTCTTCGTAGGCCGAGAAATCGTCGGACTCCACTCGCTCGGTTGCCTGAGCCGCGGCGTTCAGAAACGCGTCGCGGCTGTGATACACCGTGTACCCCTGGGCCATCGCCCCTGCGGGCAGGGCAAGCAGGGCGATCGCGGCGAGGCCGCGGCGCATACGCGGCAAACGAGCACTGGTAAGTTGATCGATCATCTCTGTATTCCTTCCACTCTTGCCGGCATGCACCACCGGTTCTGGTGGCGCGTCCTTCAGGAGCGTGCGCAGCGCGGGCAAAGCAGCAAGCAGCAAACCTGCCCCACGCTGTGGAATGCAGAAATCACCAGGACGGATAACACGAAGAGTTTTCCCAGACTCTCAGCGCCGGGTGGTAATCGGACGCTGGGCTTGCCGGGTCAGTCCACGAACGGCATGTCGCCGACTTTGCCGATCCAGATCTGGCTTGAGGGCCGGTCTTCGTCCCCGTACAACTCGCCCCGCTGGGCGGTCCACATGAACAGCGTGCCGTCGTCGGAGAACACGGGCAGGCCGTCGAATCCTTCGGCGAAGGTGAGGCGCTGGATCTCGTAGGAGCCGGGGCCGCGATCTTCGCTGCCCTTGGCGGGCACTTCGATCGCGAACACCTCGTAGTTCATGTGCGAGACTTCGCTGCTGGCGTAGACGAGCATGTTGCCGCTGGGGTGCCAGTAGGGGGCCCAGTTCACATGCGCGTTGTCGGTCAGCTTGTACTCGTGGGCGATGCCCGTGACGCTGCCGTTCTCATCGAAGGCGAGGTCGGCGACGAAGAGCTGGAGCTGGTTGTTGCCTACCCGGTCGGAGCGGTAGCAGATGCGCGTGCCGCAGGGGCTGAAGAACGGTCCGCCGTCGTAGCCGTCGGCGGTGACCGCGAGCACCTCGGTGCCCTGCTGGAGGTCGCGGATCCAGATGTCGCCGACGCCCGTGTCAGGATCGACCGCGCAGTAGACGATGTGGCGACCGTCCGGTGAGAGTGCGCACTCGGCGGTGTAGCCGCCGGGCTTGGGGAACATCACCGTCGGTTCGTACTCCTCGGGCAGGAAGTCGAGCTCGGTCGTGACCTTGGGTTCGGTGCGGTAGTCGTCGTAGATTTCCTGGACCACCCGGGTGACGACTTCCATCTCCACGGGGAAGGCCCAGCGGTAGCGGGAGCTGCCGCGCTGGAAGCCCGCCGACTCGTTGCCCGAGGGCGGCACCAGGGTGGAGCCGAAGAGGATGCGCCACGGCTCACCGGGGAAGAACCAGCCGCAGGTGTTGGCCGATCCGGGGGGCGACACCTCGATGGGCTCGCCGATGCCGGTCACTGCGCCGCTGTCGTCGTACTGCAGTTTGGCGACATACATGCCGTAATTCGAGTGGCTGCCGCCGGGGCCGGTCCCGAAGCGGTCGCGGGGCGAGCCCTGGAAGATGATCCACTTGCCGTCCTGCGAGAAGTACGACTCGCCCGCGCGGCTGAACATATCGGCGCTCGTCACCTGCACCGCGTTGACGATGAACCGTGCCTCGGTGTCCGGCCCGCCCTCGCTGACGGGGTTCGGGCTGGCGGGCGCGCTGGTGCGGTAGAGGTTGTGCGTGATGGGGTCGTACCAGCCGCTCTCGACCTGGATGAGCCGGTCGCGGATCTCCTGCGGCAGGTCCGCGGGAGGGCCCGCCACCGGTTCGGCTTCTTCGGTGCCGGCGGGCTCTTCGGGAGCGACGGCGCCTTCGGTGTTGACCGGGGTGACCAGTCGCTCTTCGGATACCGGCTGCGATCCGGTGGTTTCCGCTTGTTCCTCGCACCCACCGAGCGCGACGCTCAGGCAGCACAGCGATCCGGCGACAAGACGAACGGTTCGGGGGGCGAACATGAGTCGATACCTACAAAGTGCAGGGGAGAGGAGAGGATTGAGGCGGCGCAAAGCCGCCCGGCGGCTGTCAAAGGGGGATATGGTAGCCCGTTGTGGCTGACCCGACCTCCCCAACCGAACGCATCGCCCACGAACCGTGGTTCTCGCCCGTGGACCCTTCGCGACCGATGGCCGACCCGCGCCGGGCGACGCTTCGCCCCGGTGTTCCGGCGTTCCCGCAGCTCGAGATCATCCATCAGGATGACGATGTCGCGATCGTCAACAAGCCGTCGGGCCTGCTCAGCGTGCCCGGCAAGGGCTGCGAGGAAGACCCCGACAAGGCGGACTGCGTGGCGACCCGCATCGCGGCGAGCATCGCCGGCGCGAGCGGGCCGCTGACGGCCCACCGCATCGACATGGACACCTCCGGCATCCTCGCGATCGGGCTGAACAAGGCGGCTCACCGGCACCTTTCGATCCAGTTTCAGGATCGGCTGGCGAAGAAGACTTACATCGCCATGCTCGATGCGCGCGAGCCCGGCACCTTCGACCGGCTGCCCGTCGGGCGCGAAGGGCTGATCAACCTGCCGATCCGGGCCGACCTGAACGATCGGCCCCGCCAGATCCACGACCCGATTCAGGGACGCACCGCGCGCTCGCAGTACACGGTGCTGAGCCATGAAGCGCTCGACGACGGCACGCCCTGCATCCGCGTGGAGTTCAAGCCGATCACGGGGCGCAGCCACCAGCTCCGTGTGCACAGCGCGTTCAGCCACATCAAGGACGGGCCGCACGGCGGCGGGGGGCTCGGGGCGCCGATCATCGGCGACCACCTCTACGGCGAGCGGCTGCCGGGCTGGCGGCTGATGCTGCACGCGCACACGCTCGAGATCAGCCTGCGCGAGGGTGAAGCGCCGCGTATGTTCGAAGCGTCTGTACCGTTCTGAAGTTCCTTCTCCCCTCGAGGGAGAAGGTGGCCGCGTGCGGATTCAGCACGCGGACGGATGAGGGGGTGGCTCGGGTCGCTTTCGGTCGCGCCGTACGGCGTTACGCCGCGGCGGTGAGCGGCGGCGTGCTGGCGCGATCAGTCTCGGCGGATTGGTCCAGGGCGAGGGTGGGTTTCGCCCCCGGGCGGCGGGCGGCGCGGGCCTGGGTGAGGATGGCCCGGGCGGTGCGCATGGTTTCGGTGCGTCGGCGGTGGCGTCCGTCGAGGTGGGCGAGGGAGTCGCCGAGCATGGTGATGATTTCGGGGCCGACCTCGTTCTGGATGGCGCGGCGGCGCTCGATGACGAGGTTGGCCCGCTTGGCTTCGTCCTCGCGGGCGGTCTCGATGGCGGCCCCGAGGGCACCGATGGCCGCGGCCTCGTTGGCGGCGGTGAGAAGGGCGGCCCGCTGGTCGAGCAGGCGCTGCATGCGCTGGATTTTCGCCTGCATATCGGGGGATTCGAGCAGTTCGAAGAGCTCATCGAGGGTGAGCCCGGCGGCCCGGGCGATGGCGGGGTAGGAGGCCTCGCGATCGAGGAGTGCTTCGAGGACGGCGTTGACGGTTTCGATTTTCGTGGTCATGCGGGGAGTATGCGCATGGTTTTTGTTTGGGTCAAGGG
>CAZIXS010000093.1:0-10423 GCA_964543335.1 uncultured Phycisphaeraceae bacterium
GATCGCGTCGGCGGACCACGGCCAGGGAACGAACGATGCGCCCGTCCCGACAGCGTAGGCCGGATGATTCCAGCGGGCTCTTCGCCTGCGGCAGCGCGAAGCGCGAGACCAGGCCGACGCCGATCCCGGCGCGAACCATCTGCTTGATCGCCTCGATCGAACGCAGTTCCATGACCACATCGAGCGTCGCCCCCGCCCGCAGAGACGCCTCATCAACCAGGGCACGCACGGCTGTTCCGCCTTCGAAGCCGACGAAGTGCTCGCCGTCGAGATCCGCCCATCGGAACGACTTGCGTCCCGCGAGCCGGTGCCCCGGAGGCACGATGAGCATCAGTTCGTCTTCGAGCGCCGCGATCTGCATGAGGTCGCTCCCGCCGGGCACCTCGACCGGCAGCGTCACGATGCCCAGGTCGAGCGACCCGGCGAGCACCGCTTCGGCGACGGTGCGGCTGGCCGCCTCGCGCACCGAGAATCGGATGCCGGCGTGCTGCTTGCGGAACTGCCCCACCACCGCCGGGAGCAGGTACCCCGTCGCGGTTGCGCCACCGCCGACCGCGATCGATCCGCTCTCCAATCCCGCGAGTTGCCGCACCGCGCGGACGCTCTCCTCGGCTCGCCGGAGCACATCCTCGGCGTGCTCGTGGAACACCCGACCCGCGCCGGTCAGTTCCACACCCTTCGCGGTCCGATGGAAGAGTTCCGCGCCGACCTCGGCTTCGAGTCGCTTCAAGGCCGCCGAGAGCGCCGGCTGGGTTACGCCGAGACGCTGTGCCGCACGCGTCATGTGGCGCTCGGCGGCGATCGCAACGAAATAGCGCAGCGGCGTGAGTTCCATCGTGGACCAGCGTACACGCAGAGCGGGCGCAGCAAAAAGGCCGGGGCGATTCTTCACATCGCTCCCGGCCGCGTGGGGTTCAACTGGAATGTCGGAGCGATCAGCCGCGCTGAGCCATCTGCGCCATCAGCGCTTCCAGCATGCGCTCGATCCGCTGGTTCGACTCTTCGAGGCGGTCGAGCCGCTGCTCGAGCGAGTCGATCCGGCGCTGGGTCTCTGGATTCGGAGCCATCGCTTCTGCTTCAGGGGCACCGCGGAGTCCCGGCACCGCGGGAGGGCTTGGCGGCAGAGGCACACCGGGGATGGTCAGAACCAGCGGTCGATCGCCTCGCTGGGTCCGGCCAACGATCACACCGCCACCGTCCTCAGCGCGAAGGTGCTCCAGCATGCCACGCTCGACACCCTCCCGGGCTCGTTGCTCGCTGAGGCGTCGGATGGATTGCTCCAACTGCAGCGCCGACTCCCGCAGCTTGGCCGCGAGTTCCTCTGGATTATCCGTCGAAGCCATCTTCTGCGCGATCGCCTCGATCTGCTCTCGACGCACGGCGATCTCTGCCTCCAGCCGCTCCGCAGCGCCACGCAGCTCGGCCAGACGCTGCGCATCGGGCTCGATCGCGAAGAAACGCTGCCCGCCGAATCCCTGAGGCGCGATGGTGCCGAAGATGTTGTTCCGGTAGGGCGCGAGCGTGATGACTTTCTCGATCTCATCACCGTCTCGGATGATGCGGAGCGTCACCTCCTGACCGGGCTCGAACTCCCGGGTGATTCGACGGATGTTCGCCTCATCGGCCTTGCCGATCTGTTCGATCTCGATGATGCGGTCTCCCGAGCGAAGGCCAGCATTCGCGGCGGGCAGCCCCTCCATGACTTCTTCGACGATGACGAACTCGCCATCTTCGTTCCGCTCGAGATTCATCGTGATCCCAATCATGCTCTTGGGCTGGGTAGAAGGATCCAGACGGATCGTCATCGGAAAGCCACTGTTGCCCATGGAGCGTTCGATCTCTCGCAGGAGTTCCACGGACATTTCGTCACCGAATTCGAAACTGCTGAATCCCTCCATGAGCGATTCCATATCCTGGCCGCCCGGGAAATCGGTTTCGCTCAGACCTCCGAAACGCTCCACCCACACGGAGATGTCATCGTCCTCCGTATCGGTCAGGATCGCGCGGTACTCCCGGATCTCTTCGTCACTCGGGGATCCGCTGTGCACGATGACGCCGTTTGATTTGTCGTTTTTCAGGACCGTCGCGATCACCGCCTCGCCGTCCTTGGAGCGAACCTCAAACTTGGCCCAGTCTCCATCGAGCGAGCGGGTCGGACGCTGCTCGCCGTTGACCTTCACGAAAACCTGCCCGTCAACCACGCGCACTTCAACGATGTTCTTGCCATCGCTGAGCGTCGTGGTCTGGACCGATACCGCTTCGGTTTTGGTCTGCACGCTCGCGGGCTTGGCGCTCGGAGACTGCTGAGCCACCGCAAGGCCCGAGCACGCGAGCAGCGAGGATGCGGCGAGGCAGATAAATCTGGTGCGCTTTGGCTTGATCATGGAAAACTCCTTCGCGAATGTCTGTGTCGTTGGTTGTGCTTCGATTGCGAGTGAAACCACGCAGGTTCGGGTGCTCAGAGCGAGAACCCGGTGCCGGACGGCGTCACCGTTTCTACCGGAACGCCCTTCACAACCGTCGGCCTGGTGATCAGGACCGGACGCCCCTGCTCATCCTGAGAGACGCGCAGCTGCGCGATATCCGTCAGGTGAACCCGCTCAAGTGACCGACGAACAAAGAAAACTTCCTGTCCGCCGCCCATCAGAGGCGTCGAGCTCACCACAATCGGCGGCAATTCGCTGACGAATGTGTCGGCGAGCTGCGCCGTCTCCACATAGTTGGCCCACGCGTCCGACGGGGTGGTGTTCTGCACGAACACCGGACGCCCACCGGCGTTCGTCCCGATACCCGCCGTGTTGGTCCCTGCCGGTCCGCTGAAATTCGTGTTCTGCGTGAGCAGCCACGCAAGGCACAACGCCGCGGCGAGAGCCCAGCCGCTCCAGCGTTGCAGCCGATCCGCGAAAGACAGGCGAATCGGTTCGGGATCGGGGAGCTCGACAAGTTCCACGATGGCCAATTCATCTTCCACGGCGTCCGTCAGCCGGGCGTGCGCTCGCTGCGCTCTCGCCAGACGCCCCCAGATCTCAGGATCCGCATCGGCGAGCTGCTCGAGTTCCTGCCAATCGCTGGAACTGGCTTCCGAATCGACAACCCGACCGATCAGGATCTCGATGCGATCCGGGTCGTAGGCTGAATCGTGGCTCTGGGTGGTCGTGTTCATGATTCTTCTCCCGCAAGGGCGCTGGGATCGACTGGGCTTTCGAGTTCTTCGCGGAGCATGCGGCGGGCTCGGGCCAGCCGGGTCTCCACGGTCGTCATGGGGACGCCGAGCGTGTCGGCGATCTGCCGGTAGGTCATGCCCCGAACCGCCCGGAGCAGCAACGGCTCGCGGTAGTGCTCCGGGAGTCGCTTGGCCGCGGCCATCGCCCGCTCGGCCTCCTCGCGAGCACTGAGCCGTTCCGGTGCCGGAGCGACCCCCAAATCGCTCCGCTCCGCCCGCTCGCCCACCTGCTCGGCCACGGTTTGGGCAGCCGCGCGCCGAACCTTGGTTTTGCGACCGGCGGTCCGAGCGACATTGATCGCCACGGTCCGCAGCCAGGGGCGAACCGCCGCGGGGTCGCGGAGTTCGTCGGCGCTTCGAACGAAACGCAGCGCGACCTCGTGGAGGAGGTCTTCCATGTCCTCCCGCGCGGGCTTATGAGCCAGAATGATCGCGCCAACCCAGCGCCGATGCGCCAGCCACAGATCCCGCAGGTCCGCGTGGTTCAGGCGAACCGCACCGGTCTCCTGCCGTAACTCGTGCTGCGGATGGGTTCGCTCAACTCCGCCCATAGCCCCTATCCGTGTGGGTTATTTGCCGTTTCCTGTGCCACCACCGGTGACTGGCACACCTTGACGCTCAACTTGGCCGGCCCTGTCACGAATCGGGCACACAGACCCAAGATTTTCAATACCGAGCACCGGTCCATCGGCTTCGTCGTTCAGACCCAGCCCGAATCGGCGATGGCACCCCCCTCAGCGTACGATGCCCGCTTCGATGGACCGCATCACGCACCAATCCGGTCACCCGATGAGCTTCGGCGATCACTTGGAAGATCTCCGAAAGAGGGTGCTGCTGGCGCTGATCGGGCTCGTCCCCCTTATTGTTGTGGGCTTTCTCATCGGCGGCCCACTCCTCGAATTCCTGGCTCGCCCGGTCATCGAGGCCATGCGGGAAGCCGGCGAACCCAGCGGCCTGCTCGCGACCGGCCCGCTGGAATCCTTCATCAGCTACATCAAAGTCTCCATCGGCGTGGCCCTCCTGTTGGGACTGCCATGGATGCTGTACCAGCTCTGGCTGTTCGTCTCGCCGGGCCTGTACTCCAACGAGCGCCGTTTCGTCTATTTCCTCATACCGCTCAGCTTCCTGCTGACGCTCGTTTCGGCCACATTCCTCTACAAGGTTCTGCTGCCGATCTCGCTGTACTTCCTGATTCTCTTCGGCAGCAACATCGCCAAATCGCCGGTCGACACCGCGGAACTCCCGCCGGACATCACCGTCGCCATGCTCAACGACAACGCAATGCCGGTCCTCGACAAGGACCCGCCCCTCGCCGATCTCCAGCCCGGAGCCCAGTGGCTGAACACCCAGCGGAACGAGATCCGCATCTACCTCGGTGAGGAAACCGTCCGGGTGATCCGCCTCCGATCCGATGGGCTGATCGCACAGGAATACCGCATCGGCGAGTACATCTCGCTGATCTTTTCGCTCGGAATCGTGTTCGCGATCGCGTTTCAGTTGCCGGTCGTGATGCTGCTGCTCTCCTGGGTGGATCTGCTCAAGCCCGGAACCATTACGCCCTACCGGCGCTATGTCATCTTCGGCTGCGCCGTCCTGGGCATGTTCCTGACGCCGCAAGACCCGTGGTCGATGATCCTGCTCGGCTCGGCGCTGTACATGCTCTTCGAGTTCGGCATCCTCCTGATGAAGTATGTCCCGGCGTCGCTGGTGGCCGGCAAGAAGACCGACGCCAACGAGGAGGCCTGAGGCGTGCGACCATTCCGCCGATACCTCGCGAAACGATCGGCACCCGGTCTTCCGACCGAAACCGACGTAGTCATGATGCGCCGCGCCCTCAAGCTCGCAGAAGAAGCCGCGGCGGCGGGCGAAGTCCCCGTCGGCGCGGTGGTCTACGAAACCTCCTCGGGCAAAGTTCTTGGCGAGGGCGCGAACCGACGAGAGTGCGACGCCGACCCCTCCGCCCACGCCGAGCATCTCGCCATGGTCGAGGCCTGCAAAGCCATCGGTGACTGGCGCCTGAACCACTGCACGCTGGTGGTTACGCTCGAGCCCTGCCCGATGTGCGCGGGGCTGATCGTGAACGCCCGCGTCGGGCGCGTGGTCTACGGCGCAGACGACCCGAAGGCCGGCGCGACCGGATCGCTGATGCGCCTCACCGAGGATCCTCGCCTGAATCACCGCGTCACGCCGATCCGCGGGGTGCTCGCCGCTGAATCCGCTGCCATGCTCAGGGCATTTTTTAGAGCCCGGCGTTCACGCTGAGACAAGCGAGAGGGCACGCTCTGCCGCTTCGATCACCTGATCGAGATCGTCGAAGCCCTCAAGGATAATGGTGACCCCTTCGGCCTCCAGCCGCTCACGCTTGCCCGGCTCGGCGGCCACGCCGACGAAACCGATGCCCAGCCGCTTCGAGGCCCGCGCGTCCCAGATGCCGTCTCCGAAGTAGACCGCGCCGTCGGTGCTCCTCCCAAGCCGTTCCAGGGCATGACGGATGATGGCATAGCGATGGGGATGATCGGCGCAGGTGCTCAGGTGGTGGGCGGCGTAGTTCACACCAACCGTGTCGAGTTTGAGTTTCGCGCTTTCCGGCCATCCGCCGGTCGCCATGCCGACCGCCGCGCCATCTTGTGAGGCAAGGTCATCGAGCACGCGCGGCACTCCGGGAACCGGTGTGATCGTTCGCTGCAGATCGGCGAGATCAGCACGGACCATCTCGATGAACCGGGCCCGGGTGGCGGCCACCAGTTGGTCCGCATCATCACCGGCGCGGTGCATCTGGATCAGTTCGCGGGTGATCGCCTCGTCGGTGGTCTCGTGGTAACTCGCCCAATCCGTGGAGATCCCCGCAACGCCCAGCACCTCTTCGATCGCTCTGGCGAACAGGCGCTCGTCGAGGTCGTTGGAGCGGGCGAGGGTTCCGTCGATGTCGAACAGGTAGGTGGTCATGCGGGGCAGCGTACCCGCTCGGCGCGTCAGTGGGCCGCGCCAGCCGCCACGGGTTCACGCGTGACCCCGATCGAGGCCAGTTTCTCGCGACGCACCGCTTCGTGCACGCTCCAATAGTGCTCGAACGAGTCGCGGATGTCGCGTCCCTGCATCGCTTCGATCGCACCGGCACTAAACCGCGCCCGCTTGGCATCGTCGGCGAGCAGCTCCACCATCGAGTTCACCCACAGATCGGTCGCCGAGCCGGGGAGCACGAACCCGGACTGCTGATCCCGCACGATCGACTTCGGCCCGCCCTGATCGCTGACCAGCGCCGGCAACCCCGAGGCCTGGGCCTCCATCACCGCCTGACCGAGCGTATCGGTGAGCGAAGGGAACACGAACAGATCCGAAGAGGCGTAAATCGTCGCGAGTTCCTCACCTTTGCGGAAGCCGAGGAAGTGCGCCCCGTGGTGGCCGAGCGACTGCTCCATCTGCTTGCGGTACGGGCCATCGCCGACCACGATCAGTTCGGCGTGGATGCCGCGGCTCTCGCAGTGCGACCGCACGTTCTTCCACATCTGCGTGACGATCGGCAGGTTCTTCTCCACGCTTACGCGCCCGACATACAGCACCTTGAGCCGCTTGGCCGGCTCGCAGCCTTCGGGGTCGATGCCCAGTTCGGTCCAGATCGAGCGGTTCGCGTAGCGATGACCGAAGTCGGAAGTATCGATGCCCGAGGCCAGCGTGACCATCTTCCCGCCATCGATGCCGACTCGGTGCATCTCCTCGTTGAACTGCTCGGATCGGCTGAACACGCGTGAGAAGGTCTTGTAAAAGAACTTCATGTACAGCTCGGTCGCTTTGGTGAAGCCGTGGTCGTCGAACAGCTTATCGACATAGCTCGGGAAATCGGTGTGGTAGGTGCCCACCAGCGGCACACGCAGCATCTTCGCCGCGATGAACCCGATCACCCCCACGCCCCCCGGTGTCGAGACATGGATCACATCGGGGCGCTGTTCCTCGGCCCAGCGGAGCATCCGCATGAACGGCGGGAGCACCGCATCGAGCTGCTCGTATTTGGGCATCGGCATCGCCATGACCGGCTCAAAGTTCTTGATGTTCGGCGAATCCGGCACTTCGAAGCGGGTCGAGGTCACCACGGTCAGGTCCCGCCCGCTCTCGTGGGCGAGCTTGGCGACATTCTGGATGAAGCGTGACACGCCGTTGATGTCGCCGAGCGTGTCGGTGAACTGCAGCACCTTGAGCGGGCGATCGAGCGGGCTCGCGCCATCATCCGCGACCGAATTCGAGTGCTCCAGACGCTCCAGCATGTCCCGCTCCTTGTTCTGGTGAAACAGCGAGAACAGGTACGGCACCTGCGCGAGCTGCACAAGAAGATAACTCAGGGCGTGGTCGATCACCTCACGCCGATCGCCCTTGGCCACCGCGCTCAGCGTCCCGCCCCGCAAAGAGCGGATCAACGCCGCCCCGAGCTCATCGGCGAACTCCGCCATGCGGTCGTGGTTGCTCACCGCCGCACCGTTGGCCCAGGTGCTCGGGTCGAGGTTCGCCTTCAGATCCGGGAAGCGCTCCAGCACCGGCCCGAGTTCGGCTCGCAGCGCGTTCAGCAGCGGCAGCGAACGAGACCGTTTGCCGCTCAACCGCCCGATGGTGCGCCGGCGCGCTTCGGAGGCAACCAGCCGGACCTTCGTCGGCTTGGGCATATCGATGCCCGCAAACCGAACCAGCTTCGAAGTGATGTAGCGGCTGCGGGCGGATCCCCTCTCGCTCACGCACCGGGCTGCCCAGTTCGCGGTCACCGTCGAGAGCTGGTGCGCCAGCAGCGAGGCGTGCCCGCCCACACCCCCCACTACCCCCTGCGAACGCATCAGGCGAGTCAGGAACTCCTCGGTCGCCACCGGCCCACCCGCAGACTGCAGCGAGGTGAGTTTCTGTCCCGATTCGTGGCGGATGCCCGTCCAGGTCCGACCGATGTTCAGCAGCGCATGATCATCCGATCCAGCGCTCACCGCCTTGACCCACGGGCGCGACCAGTACGCGCGAAGCTCGTGCTTGCGCTCCAAACGCTGCGTCGCCGCGGGGGTCAGACCTCGGATGTACCGCTCGATGACCGAACGGTGCGACACGCTGTGCGCCCCGTTCAGCGTCTCCCAACCCTTGAACAGGAGCACCGCCCGCTCCAGGTGCCACTCGGTCAGCTTGCCATTCTGCACATACAGCGGGTGTGCGAACGAGTGCGGCAACTGATGGATCCGCAGCCAGTCCGCGAACGCGTACACATCTCCCCGCAGGTGATACTCATCGATCTGCTCGGCCAAATCAGGCGTGAGCCCCCACACCAGCACATGAAGCAGGCACCCGTCTTCCGGGAACTTCACGCTCACTTCCTGACCGATGATCAGGTTCTCAAAGCCGCGATCCACCAGCGACATCACCCCGGCGATGGTGTCATGATCGGTAATCGTCACCAGGTCCATGCCGCGAGCGATCGCCTGGTCGTACACCTTCTCAGGAGGCGAATAACTTTCGGGCATATTCGTCAGGAAACCGACGGCCCGGTTCACCGGTTTATTGGATGCCCAGGAGTGGCAGTGCAGATCGATGCGCGTGAGTTGCGCCACGATCGCCTCCAGCGATGCTCGCGGCTCTGCGGCAACAAGCGGCTTCGCTTCACAAAGCGAAGAATCGGACATGCGAGCGCGGGGCGACATCGTGACGGTGGCGGAATCGATCATCTCGTGTGCTCCCTGAACCGTGGCCCTGTCGTTCAGGCCGCGGCTTCCGTGCGTGCGGCAGACTCTGTCGGATCGCAGTAACTCGGGAAGTCAGAGTGCGGGCACGTGCCCGCGACGGAGTGCGTGTGACATACCTCGGGGCCGATTCCGCCTCAGCCCATCCCCTCAACAGCGGTCTCTCATTTCGCCGCGGCCCAGCCGTGACCAAATCGCTGTTCAGGTCGGGAATAAGATACACCTCGAACGCGTTGACCCACCTCCGATACGGCGGCCGGACCGATTAAGTTTTCTTGGTCATTCGTTCGCAGAATCGAAACAATTGAAAGCGTTCAAAGGTCGGCCCTACCCTCTCTTCCATCCTCATCGCGGCGACCGACCCGCCGCACCGAACACAGGAGAAATCCCATGGCACGCCTCAACATCGTCGACCCCGCCAACACCACCGGCCGCGTCAAAGAGGTCTTTGACGGCCCCCTCAAGGGCAAGCACCTCAACATCTTCAAGGGCCTCGGCAACGCCCAAAGCGGGCTCGATGCTTACCTCTCTCTGAACCAGGCCCTCAGCAAGTCCGCCTTTTCCGCGGCTGAGAAGGAAGCCATCGCCCTGATCGTCGGTGAAAAGAACAACTGCGACTACTGCGTCGCCGCCCACACCGCCATCGCCAAAGGCCACGGCCTCAGCGACGAGCAGACCGTCAAGATCCGCAAGGGCGAACCGACCGGCGACGACCGGATGGATGCGATCGTCACCCTCGCCGCCCGCCTGGTCGAGACCAAGGGCTTCGTCGAAGAGTCCGACCTAGATCAGTTCAAGAACGCCGGCTTCGACGACGCCGCCATCGTGGACCTTATCGTCGCCTACACCCTCAACATCCTGACCAACACCTTCAACCATGTGAACGACACCGAAGTCGACTTCCCGAAGGTGCCCGCGCTCGTCTGAGCCAACCCCCATCAGCCCAAAAACGAAAGCGCCCCGGTGCTCTGCGCAGCGGGGCGCTTTCGTTGAAGGCCCCGCGCCAGTGGAGGCAACCGGCGCGGGGCGGACCAGGGAGGGTTCGCACCTGAACTATCCGATCCGCCCCGGAGAGCGGCAAGCACCTCGATCACCTCCTGATCGAGGGGAGTCCGTTCCTGCGGTTTGGGGTACCCTGCACCCATGGCCAACGCCCGCGAAACCCCGTCATCAAGCCCAAATCCATCCGGGTCCCATATCGCGCTGTACCCCGGCTCATTCGACCCCCCGACCTACGGCCACATCGATGTCATCCAGCGTGGCCGGCGCATGTTTGATCGCCTGATCGTCGGCGTCGGACGAAACCCCGATAAATCAACCCTCTTCACCATCGAAGAGCGCGTCGCCATGCTCACCGAGTTGACCGAGCAGTTGTGCACCGAGGAGCCCGACGGGGCCCCCGTCAGCGTCACGCCCTACGAAGGTCTCACCGTCGATGCCGCGAAGGCGCTCGGAGCCAGCATCCTGCTCCGAGGCGTGCGCAACCTCAACGACATGCAGT
>CAZIXS010000094.1:0-10202 GCA_964543335.1 uncultured Phycisphaeraceae bacterium
TTCAGGGTTTTGAGGGGATTCTGCGCCTTGCATAGCCATGCTTTGCATGGCCATGCCACCCTCGCTGGGAGCATCGGGGTTGTTGTACTCATCGGGGTGGAGTTTGTGAAGGCGCCGGAGGGTAGCGAGCTGGTGCGGGGCTTTCTGCCGCGCGGCTCGTTCATCCTGGCGGATGCGGTGGGTCTGCTCGCGCTTCACGCGGAGTTCGCGCAGAACAGTGCGGCAGTGGATGAGGGTCTGCGTGGCCGACATGCGCTGGCGGTTGCGTTCGGTGGCTTTGGCTTTGTCGATTTTCTCGTTGCCGGTCAGTTCCTGATCATCCATGAGGCGCTCGAGGGTTTCGAGAGCTTTGATCTGCAGGCGAAGCATGGTTTGCTTCAGGTCGCGGAAGGTGGGCTGAGTGCTCGTGTGCATGGCGTGCCTCCGGTGGGGGGGCGAGGGGTGGATTGGTGGGCTTCGCGAGATGCGGAGAGCCCTCACCCTCACGGGGAGCGGAGCCGGTCGGCGCGCGCCAAGGCGGAGTTGCTGGGGCGCGCTTCGGCGGATTGGCAGCAAGTACGGGGCAAAGATTTTTTCAAAGTGTCACATGCGCGCGAGAAAGCGCGAGCCAAGCGGCGCGCGCAAACCGTGTCGTTCAGCGGTTTACTTTTCTGGTTGTTGGTGGGGAGTCTGGCGCGCTCATGATCACGAGCGCATGGATTGCACGGTGCAAAAAAGAAGCATGCTCAAACGAGTTTGAGCATGCCACACGACGATTGGTTCTTTGCGGTCTTGTCCGCTTCGCTCAGCTCTTGCCGCCGATGAAGAAGCCGATGCCACCGGCGAGGATGGTCACGCCGAGGAGGGCGGCGACGGGGATGAGCAGGTCCTGCTTGAAGGTTTCGAAGATGTCCACGGGCGGGGCGCCGACCATGCCCATGAGCATGACGGCGACGCCGGCGAGCAGGGAGAGGATCGCGCCGATGGCGAGGCCGCCGGCGAGGCCGGAGCCCTTGCCGTCGTAGGGTTCGGCGGCGACCATCGCGGCGGCGCCGGCGGTCTGCGGGCCGAAGTTCAGGTCGCTGCCGGAGGAGGCGGGGCCGTCGAAGAGGTCGGCGCCGGCCGCGGCGGTTCCGGTGGAGCCGCCTTCGTCGCCGGAGTAGAGCTCGTCGAGCAGGCCTTCGGTGGCCATGCCGGTGTCGTCGCTGTCGCGGGTGAGGTCCATGAGGCCCGAGCCGGAGCCGAAGGATTCGAGGGAGACATCGCCGATGCCGCCATCGCCGGTGACGAGGGTGTCGGCGGAGGCGTCGACGCCGCCGACTTCGTCGGCATCGAAGACGCTGACGCCGGAGTTGCCGCCGGAATCCGCGACGCCGAGGCCGGAATCCATGCCGAGGCCGGTGTCGGAGGCATCGAGGCCGAGCGCGGTGTCGCCGGAGGAGGAGTCGGTGAGGGGGATCATCCCGGACTCGTCGGCACCGGCGTCACCGGCGTCACCGGCGAGCAGGTCGACCTGGTCCACCTTGAAGATGAGCTTGTCGCCATCGCGGAACTCGGTGAGCTGGCCCTTGGAGGCCATTGCGCGGACTTCGGCTTCGGACTTGCCGAGCTTGCTGGCGGCTTCCTCAAGGTTGTAGAACATCTTCGCCATGGCGACTTCCTCTTTATATAAGCGGCGGTGCACCTTACCTGACGGTCCACCGGGCGCACCGCGATCCAATCATCGGGCCTGAGTGTGCCCGATCCAGACCGAACACGCTACCTGAGCATGGCCCGGATTGCCACCCCTGCGGGGCGTGTCAGCGCGAGGATGGTCTGCCCGAAATCCGCCTGCGGGTGGCCAAACTCTCCGGCGCGAGGGCGGATCTGGCCGATTGGCGGGTGTGATGACCGAGCCGGACCCCGGAACGCGTGGTGAGGCGGTGATCCCGATCGATCGGGCGGAGCTGTGGTTTGCCCATCTTCCGGCAGGGCTGGAGGGGTTCACGATCCTGCACCTGAGCGATACCCATGTCAGCGCGGGATATCCGGCGGCGAGGAACCTGCACGATCGGCTGGTGGCCCAGCTCGGGGACGCGGAATCGGGCCCGGGGCGGGTGGATCTGGCGGTGCTGACCGGGGACTACATGAGCCGCGACGGGGATGAGGAGGTGGCGGCGGAGGCGCTGGGGAAGTTGGCGGGGGTCTGTGGCGGACTCGCGCGGTGGGGGTGCCTGGGGGTGTTCGGCAACCATGACCATGTCGAGCTGAAGGAGATCGCGCGGGCCCGGGCGACGACGGGGGCCTGGCCGATTCGGTGGATGAACCGGCGAACTGTCGAGGTCGCGGGGATGGAGGTCATCGGGAGCGACTGGCCGGAGGCGTTTGCACCGACGGGGCGGGAATACCCGGTGGGTCTGGGTGATGACGGGGTGTTTCGGCTGGCGCTGGTGCACACGCCGGACGCGACGGGGCTGGCGCACCGGGCCGGGGCGCACCTGGTGCTCGCGGGTCACACGCACGGGGGGCAGCTGCGGGTCCCGATGCCGCGCGGCGGGGTGTGTGCGCTCTCGACCTCGTCGGACCTGATCCCGAGGCGAGCGCCGGCTGGGGTGTACCGGTATCTGGATGCGATGTCGCCCCGGTGGGCGTCGACGACGCTGGCGGTGACGCGGGGGATCGGGTTTCAGGGCGTGCCGCGGCGGGTGTGGTGCCCGCCTCAGATCGCGGTGTACACCCTGCGCGGGGGTGGCGTGGAGCGGGTGGAGGCGCGAGGGATGCCTGCGGAGCCGGTTGGGTCGGGCGGGGAGTTGGAGGTGGTGCGGGTGTGGTGAGGGGGCTGGTTGTGTTCGTTCAAAATATCATTTCGCGCGATCGGATTTTCCTACCTTCGTGCCGGGCCTTATGGCATATTTGGCGGGCGTGAAACGGTGCGGCGCGTTGGCCGTGCGGTTTCACGTTCAGGAGGAGACAACCGATGACCCACGACCCTGTTCCGCTCGGTGATGCCGGGGAATTTGTCACTGCGCGACGCGCGATGCTGGCCGGTCTCGGCGGGCTCGCGGCGGGCGCCCTGATGGCGCGATCGGCGCAGGCCGGGCCGCTGAACCCGCCGCCTGGGCCGATCAGTTCGACGCCGGGGCCTGAGCCGCGGATACCGGTCGATCAGACGAACACGCCGGGCTCTTCCACGGCGATCTTTCGCATCACGCAGCCCGGTTCGTATTACCTCACCGGAAATGTGCTCGGACAGTCGGGGAAAGCCGGGATCGAGATTTTCGCGGACAGTGTCACGCTTGACCTGATGGGTTTCGAGTTAAGCGGGGTTCCCGGTTCTCTGTCCGGAATCCGAACGCTGTCACCGTTCTTCCGCCAGAACATCACTGTCCGAAATGGTGTCGTCGCAGGGTGGGGTGGGGGCGGCCTGAGTCTCACTCATGCTCCAAGTGATGTCGGGAGTGTGAGCGGGATCATCGCGCGGAACAACACGGGTGTCGGTATTTCCGTAGGAGACTACTTCACGGTCTCACACTGTGTCGCGCGAAACAATTCTTCCGACGGTATCCGGGCACAGAGAAACTGTCTGATCACACACTGCATATCCAATGCAAACTCAGGCCTCGGGCTTTCCTCTAATTTTTATTCTGCCTTGAGCCATTGCGTTTCCTCCAACAATACTGGTATCGGGATCAGCGTCGCCTTCAGCTCCAATGTCACCGCTTGCACTTCAAACAACAATGAATCGGATGGCATTGTTTGCAGTTCAAACTGCACGGTAACAGCTTGCACTGCGACTTCCAATGACGATGCTGGGATCAGACCGACGGGCCCGGACAACCGGATCGAGGGCAACAACTGCATCAGCAACGGCGTCGGCATCCGCAGTACGAGCCCGGGCAACTTCATTGCTCGAAATACCTGCGGCAACAACATCACGAACTGGGATATCGCGGCCAACAACGTTTGCCTGGTCGTCAATGCCACGCTCGCACCAGCGGTGAACGGGAACTCCGGTGGTACCTCACCCGGATCGACCAATCCGAACGCGAACTACACCTTCTGAGGACTACCGGAGCACCCATGAACGACCACATCTGCGATCCGTCCGGCCCCGTCTTCAACGAACGGCGTGCGATGCTCGCTGGCCTCGGTGGTCTCGCCGCCGGTGCGCTGCTCGCGAGCACTGCGAACGCCGGGCCGCTGACGCCGCCTCCGGGGCCGATTAGTTCGACGCCTGGGCCGGAGCCGCGGATCCCCATCAACCAGACCAACACGCCGGGCACCGCCGGGGCCGTCTTCCGCATCACCCAGGGCGGCTCCTACTACCTCACCGCGAACTTTCAGGTCCCCTCCGGCCTTGTCGGGATCGAGATCGCTCAAAGCGATGTCGCGATCGATCTCAACGGCTTCACCATCGCAGGCTTACTCAACACCAGCAGCGACGGCATCGCCGTGTCCTCCGTCATCGCCCGACGCAACATCACCATCCGCAACGGCAGCATCGTCACCTGCGGCGGGGCGGGCATCAATCTGACCAGCAGCAGCCACAACGCGGTCGAACACATCCATGTACGCGGCAACACCGGCGACGGCATCCGCTCGGGCGACTGCAGCCGAGTGATCGACTGCAGCGCGCTCGACAATGGTGGCAAGGGCATCCTCACCGGCCAGAATGCCATCGTTGAAAATTGCATCGCGCAGGGGAGCGGCGGCAACGGCATCATCGGCTGCGTGGCGAGATTCAATACTCAGAACGGTATCACTGCATTCAACTACAGCATGATCATCGGCAACAACTGCAGAAGTCATACCAAAGCGGCTGGCATTCAGTTCGCTGGCCCTGACAACCGCGTGGAAGACAACAACTGCATCGACAACGCAACTGGGATCCTCGCCACGGAGGGTGGGAACTACATCGCCCGCAACACCTGCTCGGGCAACACGACACAGAACTGGAACATCGCTGCCAGCAACGCCTGCCTCGTCGTCAACGCACCAGCATCCAGCGCCATCAACGGGAACTCCGGCGGCACACCCTCCGGCACCTCCGATCCGCTTGCGAACTTCACCGTGTAACCGAACCGCCACGCTTCGACCGTTGTAGCTCCGAAAATCGCCGCTTTTTCTGCAAAATCGGCACTTTTGATTCGCCCCGGCCCAACTCTGATTTACACTGAAGTTCCGGGCCAGACCGTCCCCAAGGACCGTTTGCCATGACACGAGTATTCAGCATCCTCATCGCCCTCACCCTCGCCCCCGCGATGCTCGCCCAGTCCAATGTCGACACCACCAACAAGTGGGCATGGGGCGAGAACATCGGCTGGCTCAACTGGCGTGATGCCGGCAACCCCGCAGGCACGCAGGGCGTCGTCTTCGAAACCAACCACCTCCGCGGCTACATCTGGGGCGAAAACATCGGCTGGATCAACCTCGACGACAATAACGCCTTCGTCGGCGTCAACCTCTCCTGCCCCGGAGATGTCAACAACGACGGACAGGTCAACCTCGCCGACCTCAACCTCGTCCTCGCAAACTTCGGCACCATCTGCAACTGAACCGCGCCCGGCTGCAACGAAACCAGGTCCGCGAAAACTCTTCCCCAGCCGCCAGCCCTCCTCACGGCTGGCGGCTGTCTTTTTGCCGATCCATCTTTCCAAGTGCGATGCAATAGCAATAATCATCACGCGTTCGGCAGCAAGCCAGCCATTATGATCTTCCAACCGCGCCAGACGCGCTACCACACCCCTCCGAGGCCCCGCCTACCAATTTGGCACTTACCGCCCGTCGTGAAGTCTAAATACTCCCAAGGGACAAACCATGCTCAATCAACGCCCCAGCCCAACCAAAGTATTTTCGCTTTGCATCTTGGTGTGTACATTCGCCGCACCAACCGCCAACGCGCAATGGGTCACCCCGCCCGCCAACGCCCCGGGTGTGCAGCAGCGCCTCTTCGAGAGCGACGCTGCAGGCCAGACTGTCAGCTATCACATCTTCCTGCCGCCGCAATACCAAGCCAATCCGTGCCAGAGATTCCCTGTTCTCTACTGGTTACACGGCTCAAGCGCTGGCACGACTGGTATCGCACCCCTCACTCAACTCTACGCCAACGCCATGGCGCAGGGACTCATACCGCCGATGCTGATTGTCTTCCCCAACGGTATGCAATACAGCATGTGGTCCGACTCGGCATCGGGCCAGGTTCCGATGGAGACGGTGGTGATCGACGACCTGCTCACCGAGGTCGACGCGAACTTCCGCACTTTGGCACAGCGTGAGGGCCGTATCATCGAAGGTTTCAGCATGGGTGGTTACGGGGCCGCCAGACTCGGTCTAAAGCACAGCCACCTCTTTGCAGGCATCTCCATGCTTGGTGCTGGTCCGATGCAACTTGACTTCCTCGATCCGCCACCCGGCGCAGCCCTGTCGTTGGAATTGCGGCTGCAGATCTTCGAGCAGGTCTGGAACAGCAACCCGGATGTGTTCTTTACCCAAAGTCCGTGGAACATTGTGCAGCAGGCTTCCGATCAGATCATCGAATCATCGCCGAAAATCCGCCTCGCGGTCGGCCAACTCGATTTCGTAGTGCCGCCAAATCTCGACTTCCAGTTGCACCTTGAGAACCTCAATATCGTGCATGATTTCTTCTATCCGCCCAATGTTGACCACAGTCCCATACAACTGATCCTGTCCCTTGGAACACAGAATTGGCAGTTCTACCAACAGGCCCTCGACAATGCGAACCTGTCCGATAATCCGGATGTCAACAACGACGGACAGGTCAACCTCGCCGACCTCAACCTCGTCCTCGCGAACTTCGGACAGACCACCTCCAGCGGCGATGCCAACGGCGACGGCTTCGTCAACCTCGCCGACCTCAACCTCGTCCTCGCAAACTTCGGCACCATCTGCAACTGAACCGCGCCCGGCTGCAACGAAACCAGGTCCGCGAAAACTCTTCCCCAGCCGCCAGCCCTCCTCACGGCTGGCGGCTGTCTTTTTGCCGCCGATACCCAATGGATCCAGCTTGCCATCAGAGACTCCGAACGAGCGATCTTTGTTCGTGTTTATGTTCCCACACGCATGTTTTGGTTGTAAGGTAAACCATCCCCAGACGGGGCATGCTCCGCGCTGGTTATCGACCGCCCCAAAGCCGGAGCCCCCGATCATGCACGAGCACGACGACCACGCCCCCGAAGCCCTCAACCCCCGTCGCGCCATGCTCGCCGGACTCGGCGGCCTCGCCGCCGGTGCGCTGCTCGCCACCACGGCGAACGCCGGGCCGCTCACGCCGCCTCCGGGGCCGATCAGTTCGACACCAGGGCCGGAGCCGCGGATACCCATCAACCAAGCCAACACGCCCGGCGATGCCAACAGCACCTTCCGCATCACCCAGCCAGGGTCGTACTACCTGACCGAGAACCTCATCGGAGAAGCGGGAAAGCACGGCATCGAGATCGCCTCGTCGGGCGTGTGCCTCGATCTGAACGGCTTCGATGTCATCGGAGTTCAGCAGAACCCTAGTTTCGCTGGCATTTTATCGCTGGACTCAGCGCTTCAGAACATCGCTGTTGTCAACGGCAGCGTGCAGAACTGGGGCATAGGCCTGTGTCTCAGCGGGCCGGGGGCCGTTCGTGTCGAGCGAATCATCGCTTCGAACAACTCGAACACCGGGATCGATGCAAACATCGGGATAGTTTCCAACTGTGCCGCGGCCGACAACGGTGGCAATGGCATCAATCTTGAGGGTGGCGTTATCTCACACTGTACTACTCATCGCAACGGATCATTGGGAATTCAGGCCAGCTTCGGTGTGATCGTTACGGATTGCCACTGCTTAGCGAACACGCAGCACGGGATCAGTGCTGGATCTCACTGTTTCATAAAAAACTGCATCTGTTTGTTCAACGGGAACGGCGGCGTCGGTGCGGGTGTCGTTGTCACCGGCATGAACTGCAGAATCGAAGGCAACAACTGCACGAGCAACGACTTTGGCATCCAGATCGCGAATACCGGCAATCTCATACTCGCGAACCCGTGTTCGGATAACACGACGAATTACTCGATCACGCCCGGAAACCGTTTCGGGCCGATCGTCAACATCGCCGGTTCGGGCACACCCGCCGTCAGCGGCAACTCGGCGGCGAGCACCCTCGCCACGACCGACCCGTTCGCGAACTTTGCGTACTGAATCTGTGGACCGATCATCATCTATGCAGAAACCGATCTGACCCATGAAACACCTTATCTTCATCGCTCTGATCCTGACGATCTCTCCGCTCACCCGCGCACAGTCCAACGTCTCCCCCACCGACAAATGGTCGTGGAGCGAGAACTGCGGCTGGATGAACTGGCGTGATGCCGGCAGCCCCGCGGGTACACAGGGTGTCGTCTTCGAATCGACGCATCTGCGTGGTTTCATCTGGGCGGAGAATGTCGGTTGGATCAATGTCGGCAACGGCGGGCCGTACCTGAACACAACCGGTTCAAACTTCGGCGTCAACATCGACGCCGAGGGCCTGCTCTGGGGGTACGCCTGGGGCGAGAACATCGGCTGGATCAACCTCGAGGGCGGCGCGCTCGCCTCGCCCGCCAACCCGGCACGGATCGAGGGGGGTCGCCTTCGTGGCTACGCGTGGGGGGAGAACATCGGCTGGATCAATCTTGACGATGCGAACGCCTTTGTCGCGTTCACGCCGACCTGCCCCGGCGATGTCAACAGTGATGGTCTGGTGAACCTGGCCGACCTGAACCTGGTGCTGGCGAACTTCGGCAGCGCGACGGACATCGGCGATGCGACCGGCGACGGTCAGGTGAACCTGGCGGATCTGAATCTCGTGCTGGCGAACTTCGGAGTGGACTGCCAGTAAGCATTCTGTCTCAGTACCTGAAGAACAAACTGACCAAGAACAGCAGTGTCAGGTAGCCGCTGATCAGGAACACCGCGATGTTGGCCAGCGCGATGCCAAGGGCGATCAGGCCCGTCACGGTCCGGGCCTGCAGCGGATCGTGAAGCCGCAGGGATGTGCAGGCGCTGCGATAGACCACCACGAGCAGCAGGAGTGCGAGGCCCACTGCGCCGAGGAAGAGCAGGGTTTCCATGCCGGGTAATCTTCCGATGGTCATCATGAGGATCGCCAGCAGGATCGGCATACCCACTCCCGCACCGATCCCCGTCAGCATCCAGATGCGTTCGTGGAACGAGGCGACGCGTGCCCGCTCGATCCAGCGCTCGCACACCAGACGCGGCGAGATGCGCTCGGAGCACTCGGGGCATTTCTTCACATCGTTCCAATGTTCGCACAGTCCCTCAAGGTCGTAGAGACAGTTCGGGCAGAGCCGGTCGGCATCGCGCCGGAACGCTCGTGCCTTCAGGCGGAGGGCTTCTTCGGTGCCTTCGGGCGGGTTGGCCTTGGGGTTGTGGGTGCCGGGCATGCCGCGACGGCGTCTTTCGGAGGCGGCGGAGGCCACGGCCTGTGTGTGCTCTTTCGAGAGGGATGCGGTTGTCTCGCAGGCCGGGCAGTCGATGGCGCCGGAGAGCTCGGGCCATTCGCAGGTGAATGCGGTGCCGCAGCGCCGGCATTCGATGCGTGGGGAGACGGCGGGGTCTGGGGCAGCGGGGGCGTTCACGGGAGGATTATCCGTGAACGGCGTCAGGCGGTTGCAGAAGGAACCGGGTGAACCCTGAATTCGTGTGGCTCCGGGCGGAGTGGAGGCGCGATTCACGCCGGGTTTTCGGGGCATTTTCTCGAATGCAGCGGGTCCAAGTCCCGATATCTGGGTGTCGCGTCCTTCTTGGGGAGTTTTTGCATGGAGCCGCTCTGGATCGCCATCGCATTTCTGGTCGGGCTGGCGGTGAAGCAGTTCCGCCTGCCGCCGCTGATCGGGTTTCTGGCGGCGGGGTTCGTGCTGTCGGCGATCGGCGTGGAGAACACCGAGATCCTGTACCGGCTGGCGGACATCGGCATCTACCTGCTGCTGTTCTCGATCGGGCTGAAGCTTGATCTGCGCGGGCTCGCCAAGCCCGAGGTCTGGGGCGTCACCTCGCTGCACATGATGGTGACCACCGCGGGCATCGGCGCGCTGGTGTTCGCCCTGTCGCTCGCCGGGCTGGGCATGTTCGCCGAGCTAAACCTCTGGACCGCGCTGATGATCGCCTTCGCGCTGAGTTTCTCCAGCACGGTCTTCGCCGTGAAGGTGCTCGAGGAAAAGAGCGAGATGGGCTCGCGCCACGGCGATCAGGCCAT
>CAZIXS010000095.1:0-10178 GCA_964543335.1 uncultured Phycisphaeraceae bacterium
GGGTTGCCCCATGGATCGAGGATCTTGTACAGCCCTCGGTCGTCGTCGAATTCGAGCACGCCTTCCAGAGTGCCGAAGTCCAGGTACGGGCCGTAGGTGCGCCCGGTGAGCTGGGGGTCGTGGCGCAGATTGCCCGAGGGGGGCTGCACCTTCCAGGCCTGGAGAGCGCCGGGTGCCTTGAAGCCGGGCCCGGGAACGCCGTCGTGCAGCGGGGTGCCGCCGTTGGCGATGCCGTTGTCATCGAGTTCGTCGGGGTTGAGAGCGCCGATGCCCAGCAGGTAGACGGCGAGGGTGTACTCGCTGTGGTAGCGGACCTGTTCGTAGTAGTCGTCAAGGTTGCCGGGGCTGCCGCCCGAGAGCGAGTAGGTCTTGGGCGTGACCAGCCCGGTGCGGGTCGGGTTGCTGTCGGAACTGACCAGGCTGGGCGTAACCAGCGGCGGGACGAACTGGAAATCCTGCTCGAAGGAATCGATCGCGTTGCCGATCGACTCGAGCTGGAATGTGGCCTTCGACCTTCTGGAGCTGTCGATCGCGTTGCCCAGAGCAACCACAAGGATCGACACGAGGACCACGATGACTATGAACACCACGAGCAACTCAATGAGCGTGAAGCCGCGGCGGTGTTGTGTTGTGGCTGTGTGCTTGTTCATCAGCTCTGAGTATCCGTTCGGCGGGAGATCCCGCGGAGAAAGGGCTTGCTTACGCCTGAAGACCGTCGATCATCGAGATCAGGGGGAGGAACATCGCCACGACGATGGTGCCGACGATGCCGCCGAGCACGATGACCATGACCGGCTCGAGCAGCGACACGAGCGAGGCGACCGCGGTGTCGACTTCCTCGTCGTAGTTGTCGGCGATCTTCATGAGCATGGAGTCCATGTCACCGGTCTCTTCACCGACATCGATCATGTTGACCACGATTGCGTCGCAGACCTTGGCCTCGCGCAGCGGCTGAGCGAAGGTCTCACCCTCGCGGATCGAGTCGTGCACGTTGCCGAGCGCCTTCTCGAACACATAGTTGCCGCAGGTTTCCTTGGTGATGGTCACTGCCTCGAGGATGGGCACACCGGCGGCGATGAGGGTGCCGAGGGTACGGGTGAAGCGGGCGATGACCGTCTTGCGGACCAGGCCGCCGATGATCGGGATGTAGAGGATGACGCGATCGAGCAGGGCCTTGCCGGGTTTCACCGAGCGCAGCATCTTGAAGAGGATCGGCACCAGGATCAGGCCGCCGACCACGTAGACCGCACCGGGCAGCATCATCGCGCCTTCGGTCGGGTAGTTGCCTGCCATCCAGCGCGAGGTCTCGGTGAGCATGACCGTCAGCTTCGGCAGCGCGACATCGAAGTCCGCGAAGACTTCCTCGAACTGCGGGATGATGAAGATCATGATGCCGACCACAATGAGCACGGCCACGGTGATGACCGCCGCGGGGTAGACAAGCGCACCGATGATCTGTCGCTTGAGCCGCTGGCTCTTTTCCATGAACTCCGCGAGGCGCTGGAGGATGACATCGAGCACGCCGCCGACCTCACCCGCCGCGACCATCTTGGTGTAGAGCAGGTTGAAGCACTTGGGCTGCTTGGCCATCGCCTCGGAGAGGGATGAGCCGCCTTCGACATCCTCAACCACGCCCTGGAGCGTGCCTTTGAGAAGGCCCGGCTTCTGCTGCTGCTCGAGAATCTGCAGAGAACGCAGAAGCGGAAGGCCCGCGTCCTGCAGCGTCGAGAGCTGCCGGGTGAAGGTGGTCAGGTGCTTGCCCTTGACCTTCGCGAAGGGGAGAACGATGCCCCCACCGCCGCCAGACTTCTTCTGCATCTGCCCTTTGTCCGCACCTTCGGGAGCACCCTTGCCCTTCTTGGCCTTCTGCTCACGGACGGAGGTCGGGAAATAGCCCTGCAGCTTGATGCGCTGGATGGCTTCTTCGGAATTGGCGGCCTCGATGGTGCCCTTTTGCTGCTTGCCGGACTTGTCGAGGGCTTGGTAGGAGAAAGATGGCATGGTGCCGCTCCAAGGTGGGCGCGTCCTTCACGACAGCGATCGGGACGCAGGGAACAATTCAGATAAGCGGCCGAACGACCGCGGGATAAACCTCAGAAAACTCAGTCGTCGAGCGCGGTCTCGCGCACGACTTCATCGATGGTCGTCAGGCCGTCGTAGATCGCCAGGAGCCCGGACTCACGCAGGGAACGCATGCCCCGGCGGCGTGCTTCTTCGCGAAGCACCGCGGTGGACGCTTCTTTCATAATCAGGTCACGCAGGCCGTCGTCCATCACCATGATCTCGAACAGCGCGGTACGCCCCTTGTAGCCGGAGCCATGGCAGATATCGCAGCCACGCCCGCGGTAGAACTGGCGATCCTTCACATCCTCGGGACGGAGTTGCAGTTCCATGAGCTGCTCTTCCGTCGGCGTGTAGGCCTCTTTGCAGTTCGCGCAGATCGTGCGGCACAGGCGCTGGGCGATGATCGCTTCGATCGTCGCCGTCAGGAGGAATGCCTCCAGACCCAGGTCGAGCAGACGAACGACCGAACTGGGCGCATCGTTGGTGTGCAGCGTGCTGAACACCAAGTGGCCCGTGAGCGAGGCCTGCACCGCGATCTGAGCGGTCTCGAGGTCGCGGATCTCACCGACCAGGATCACATCCGGGTCCTGACGCAGGAACGAACGGAGGCACGCCGCGAAGGTCAGGCCTGCATCGGTGTTGATCTGGCACTGGCACAGGCCATCGATGTCGTATTCAACCGGATCCTCGGCCGTGAGAATCTTCTCCGTCGGACCGTTGCGCTCCTGGAGAGCCGCGTACAGCGTGGTGGTTTTGCCCGAGCCGGTGGGCCCCGTCACGATGACGATGCCGTTGGGCTTGTGGATCATCTGGCTGACGACTTCGTAATCGTTGGGGCGAAGGCCGACGCGGTCCAGACTCAGTTCGACATTCGAACGGTCCAGAACACGCATCACGACGCTCTCGCCGTGCATCGTGGGAAGCACCGAAACGCGAAGGTCGACCGGGGTCCCGCCCACGGTCAGTTCGATGCGACCGTCCTGCGGGAGGCGACGCTCAGCAATGTCGAGGTTCGCCATGACCTTGACGCGCGAGGTGATCGCCGGCCCGAGGTAGGCGGGAGGCGGCACCATCTCGTAGAGGACGCCGTCGATGCGGTAGCGCATCTTGAACTCATCTTCGAAGGGCTCGAAGTGAATGTCTGAGGCGCGGTCCTTGATGGCTTGAAGCAGCACAAGGTTCATCAACTTGATGACCTTGTTGTCCTCCGATGCATCCAGCACCGCCTCGAGGTCGATCGACTGCCCCGCGCCGGGACGGTTCGACAGGTTGGCGAGACTCGAGTCCGCCCCCATCTCACCGACGACATCCGCGATGGACGACTTCGCCGCGGCGTAGTGCTGCTTGAGCTTGGCGTCGACCTGCTCAGGCGGCGCGACGAACGCCTCCACCCGGAAGCCCATCAGCAGGCGGAGGTCATCGACTGCCCGGAAGTTATCCGGACTCTTCACGACGACTTTGATCTTTTTGCGGGCCTTGTCGTACTCGACCGGCACGCACTGGTAGGCCATCGCGGTCTCGGCCGGGATGGCGTTGATGGTTTCCTCGTCGATGGTCAGCTTCTCGACCTCGACGAACCCCATACCGGCTTGGCCAGCCAGAGCCTCGAGGACATCACACTCGGTGACCAATCCCATATCAACCAGGATTTGCCCCAGCATCTTGCGGGATTTCGGGTCCATCTGACGCTGCTTGGCAAGCGCCTCATGCACCTGCTCGCGCGACACCTTCCCGAGCTTGGTCAGCACCCGGCCGATCTTGCGTTTCTTGAGTTCTTCTGGACTCACTGCTGGCACGGGGAAACCTCCTCGCCGGATCCTACCGACGCATGCGATTCAATATTCAACAATTTACGGATCTAAGATCCTGAAAACAAAGCAGATACAAGAATTCGAATGATACGACACGAGAACTACAGTTCGACATTGGCGTATCCAAGCGGATTTCGCATGAAGATGTACCCCTGAGCCGGATAAATGCCTGGCCCCACCGAATGCCCGCCAAAGAATGCGACACGGGAATCTATGGTCATTCTGAAGCCGCGTCGGACTCGTCCTGAACATCGAGTTCAGGGCGGCCAACCTGGCGACCGAGGCGATGCACACGGTCTGCCAGTTCCGCGCCGTTCTTGGCCTTGTCCACCATCTCGTCGGCGGCGATCATGCCCTTGGTGTACAGCGACCACAGGTGCTCATCCAGCAGCTGCATGCCGTACTTCTTCCCGGTCTGGATGGCCGAGTCGATGCGGAACGACTTGTTGTCGCGGATCAGGTTGGCAATCGCCGGCGTAATCACCAGCATTTCATAGGCAGCTACCATGCCCTTCACATCGACCCGTCCGAGGAGCACCTGGCTGAGGACGCAGATCAGCGAAGTTGAGATCTGGACGCGGATCTGGTTCTGCTGGCTCACGGGGAACGCGTCGACCACACGGTCGATGGTCTTGGCGGCACCCGTAGTGTGGAGGGTGCCGAACACCAAGTGGCCCGTTTCAGCGGCTCGGATCGCAGCCTCGATGGTCTCGAGGTCTCGCATTTCACCCACGAGGATGCAGTCGGGGTCCTGACGCAGAGCACGCCGGAGGGCCTCAGCAAAGGTCGGGACATCCGTTCCCACCTCGCGCTGGTTGACGATCGACTTCTTGTGGTAGTGGTAGTACTCGATGGGGTCTTCCATCGTGACCAGGTGGCGCTCGAGGTTCGTATTGATGTAGTCGAGCATGGTCGCCAGAGAGGTCGTCTTGCCCGAGCCGGTCGGTCCGGTCACGAGGAAGAGGCCTCTGGGACGCCGGATGAGATCCTTGACCTGATCGGGTAGGCCGATCTGCTCAAAGGTCAGCAGTCTGTTCGGGATGAGTCGACAGACAATCGAGATGTCACCACGCTGCCGGAAGACCGACACGCGGAACCGGGCAGCCTTGCCGTACGCAAAGCCGAAGTCGGTACCGCCCTCTTCCTGCAGTTCCTGCTGGTTCCGCTCGGGGGTGATAGCCTTCATGAGCGTGACCATGTCGTCGGACTCGAGGACTTTGGTATCGAGGTTCTTCAGGCCGCCGTGGAGACGCAGGGTGGGCTTGCGGCCCACGCTGAGGTGGAGGTCGGATGCGTTGAGTTTGATGACCGTGTCGAGCAGGCGGTCGATCTGCATGGTGGACATAGGGGATTCCTTACTGGGTGTTGGTCATCGCACCGGGGCGGTAGTGGATTGGAAACGGATGGGGAACGCGGGGTGTCGATCAGACCGCAGCGAGTTCCTCCTCGGCCATCTGGACACCCTCGACCTGCGCGATACGCGCGATCTCGGCGGGCGTGGTGATGCCATTGAGAACCTTGATCTTTCCGTCGCCCAGAAGCGGGCGCATGCCGCTGGAAATGGCTGCCTTGCGGAGTTCGGAAGCCGGCGCGACCTTGAAGGTGAGATCCCGGATCTCGGCGTTCATGGTCATGAGCTCGTAGATCCCCTGACGGCCACGGTATCCGGTGCCGGCACAGTTGTCGCAGCCCACGGCCTTGTAGATCGTGTGGTTCGCCAGGTCCTCGTCGGTGATGCCGGTGAGGCGCAGGTACTTGCGGTCCGGGTTGTCATCGGGCTTGCGGCACTTGGGGCACACTTTGCGGATCAGACGCTGCGCGAGCACCGCCTGAATCGATGAGGACACGAGGAAGGGCTTCACACCCATGTCGATCAATCGGGTCATCGCTGAGGGAGCGTCGTTGGTGTGCAGCGTGCTGAACACCAGGTGGCCGGTCAGCGCGGCCTGAATCGCCACCTCGGCCACCTCGCGGTCACGGATTTCACCGACGAGAATGATGTTCGGCGCCTGGCGGAGCATGGCCCTGAGCACCTTCGCGAAAGTCAGCCCGATGCCCTCGCGCACCTGACACTGGTTGATGCCGGTGAAGGCGTATTCGATCGGGTCCTCGGCGGTGATGATCTTCTTGTCCGGCCGGTTGAGCACATCCAGCGCGGAATACAGGGTGGTCGTCTTTCCCGAACCGGTCGGACCGGTCACCAGGAAGATGCCGTTGGGTCGGCGGATGATCCGGTTGAAGACCTCGTGGGTGTCTTCTTCGAAACCGAGGTTCTTCAGACCGATTCGGACGGAATCCGGGCGCAGAATACGAAGCACGATGGATTCGCCGTGATACGCCGGACAGGCGGAGACACGGAAGTCGACGGTTTCGCCTTCGCCGCCATCTTCCGCGGGAATGTGCATCTTGATGCGACCGTCCTGCGGGATGCGCTTCTCTGCGATGTTCACGCCGGCCATCAGCTTGAAGCGGGCCAGGATCGCGTTCTGCATGCGCTTGGGCAGGTTGTCGCGCTCGATGCAGACGCCGTCGATGCGGTAGCGCAGACGCACCCGGTCGTTCATCGGCTCAATGTGAATATCGGATGCACGGTTGCGGACGGCCTCAATGATGATCCGCTCGCACAGCTTGATGATCGGGGCCGATTCCGCGGCCTGGTCGATGGACGAGTCCACCGAACGGTCCACGGACTTGTCGATCGACTTGTCGATGGATGCGGTGAGCAGCGATTCGTTGCCACCCGGCACCATCGGCTTGGATCCGCCTTCCATCTTGTTGTCGATGTAAGACTTGATCCGGCTGCGAGCGCTCATCTTCGGCTCGACCTCGGTGTTCTGCCGGAAACGGATCAGATCGAGCAGTTCCAGATCCTTCGGATCGTGCATGAGCAGCACAAGGCGCCCCCGCTCTTTGCCGAGAGGCAGGACGAGGTGCTTGCGGATCAAATCCTTCGGGAGCAGCGAGGGATCCACGCGACCGGATACGGCTTCGTCTGACAGGTCGAGGTACTCGATGCCGAACTGCATGGCGAGCGCTTTCGCGACCGCCTCCTCGGAACACATCCCGGCCTCAACGAGGATCTCACCGATCCGCTTACCTGCCCCTTTGGACATGGTGATCGCGGTTTCAAGCTGTTCGGCGGTGATCTCTCCCGATTCGACGAGGATCTGCCCAAGTTTTTTTCGCACTTTCGCCATGTTCTTCTCAGTTTCCTGTCACGATGATGAGGCGGAACCACGCCCACGAACTGCCCGAGACCAAACACCAACCGTATCGGGAGCGGCATTATGGTGGCACCCGGGCAATGCGGCAAACAAACCGGGGATCATGGGGCATGATGCCCGACCGAGCCGAGGTTTTCCCAGATACCGGATAGGATTCCGCCTCCCAACATTAGCCCTTCACAGTTTGAGACCTAACGCCATGTCCCACCCTCGCGTGCTGATCACCGCAGGACCAACGCACGAGCCGATCGATGAGGTGCGGTACATCGCCAACCGGTCCTCGGGCCGAATCGGCATCGAGATCGCCGAAGCGGCCCTGGATGCGGGGTGGCAGGCCAACTTGGCCCTCGGACCGACCTGTTTGGAGCCGCGCACGGTACCGCGCCCCGGCAATCAGCCGGTAGACCATCCAGATACGCACGATCGATCCCAGCGGTTCCGCCTGCTCCGATTTCGAACGACCGCCGACCTCCAAGAACTTCTCTCCCGGGAAGCACCCGATGCGGATGTTCTGATCATGGCCGCTGCGGTCGCCGATTTTCGAGTGCGTCATGGCGACGGGTCTGGATCGGGCAAAATCAGGCGTACCGAACATGGGATGACCCTGAACCTGGAATCGACGCCGGATCTGATCGCCGAGTGCGTTCGCGATAGGGCCCGATCCGGTCATGGCAAGCCAGGGCTGATCGTCGCGTTCGCGTTGGAGCCCGCGGCCAACCTCCTCGAAACCGCCCAAGCCAAACTCGCCCGCAAGGGAGCCGACCTGATTGTCGCCAATCCGCTGGAGACCATGGACGCTGCGACCGTGGACGCCCACCTCCTGGATTCCAACGGACTTCTGACGAGCACAAACGGCCCCATTACCAAGGATCGCTTTGGCGAGTGGCTGATCCGGTCGATCGGTTCGTATGTGCAGGGTGAGCGCAGTCTCTGAATCAGGCCTGCTCACGGTTTTTGCGGGCAGTCTCCAATGCCTCACGCCCCGCTGATGCGGAACGGATGAATCGTCCCTCGCTGCTCCCGAGGTTCAGCACCGGACGCTTGGGGTTCTTTGACCGGAGCACCCAGAAATCTTCCACCATCGCGTCCAGAGACTGCACCGCGTGGGCAACCGCGATGTTCAGGCTTTCGCCGGAGGCACCGGTTGCCTGGAGCGATTGACGGACACGCTCGAGGATCTCTGAGATGTCGTGTGTCTCTTCGAGGATGTCTACCATCAGACCGAAGTAGCCGCTCAAAGGCAATTGGCTTTCGCCGCGTCGCAGACAATCGATCTGTTCGATGCGGCCATCCTTGAGGTTGCCGATTTTGATGCGCTCCGCCTTCGCGGTGTTCAGCCTGAATTCGTTGTACCCGTCACAAGCGAACTTATGCTTTCGCCCCTTTTCATCGAACCGACTGAGCAGATGCTTCGTGGTCGACACATCGAATCCGCCAAACTTGGCGATGCCGACGGATTCCGCGGTGAACCCGCCCTGGCTGAGCCATCGCCAAGCCTTATCCGGGGTGAGCTTCAAACCGGCGTCTTTGGCGATGTTCTGGCAGTGCTCTTTGAGATCGGTGAACTGACCGTTCGCCGCATACCAGTATTGGGCGAAGCGGATGTGCTGGCCGATCACCGTTCGATTGCGCTGATCGAATCGCTGCTTGATCCAGTCCGGCTCGATTTCCCCGAGTTCAAGTTCGATGATCGAATACGCCGCCTCACGAGCTGATGTGTGCGCGAGGGTCATGCCGGCAGCGAGGATGGGATCCGCAAAGCCCGCGGATTCTCCGATCAGGAACCAATTCTCGCCAATCAGGCGATCGGCCAGATGCGACCAAT
The DNA here is from genome assembly GCA_964543335.1 of uncultured Phycisphaeraceae bacterium. Taxonomy (GTDB): domain Bacteria; phylum Planctomycetota; class Phycisphaerae; order Phycisphaerales; family UBA1924; genus JANSXG01. The sequence continues at coordinate 8,925 of CAZIXS010000095.1, forward strand.
CCTTGCAGGTCTCGACTTCACCACGCGGCGAAGCGTTCTCGATGAGATTTGCGATATCGGCTTGCTCACGGATCGCCTTGTGGTACAGGTCTTCGGGAGAGAGCCCCATGCTCTTGTAGTGTTCAGAGGGGCAAATCAAGCCGATTGAAGTGCGCGTGGGCCCAAGCGGGATGAACCAGATCCAACCATACGGAAGACTGCGCACCTGGACGCGAGTGCCGCCCACACCGATTTTGACCGCCCATTCGGCGTTCTCCCAATAGTCCCAGATCGCGATGTTGCGCAACTCTTTGGGAACTTCGGATTCGACTCCCATTGCACGCCTGAGCAGCCCCACGGTCCCGGAACCGTCGATGTAGTAGCGACCCGTCACCCGCTCGCCGGTGCTCAGGACCAGACCATCAATCCGATCTCCATCAACCAGCACCGAATCCACTTTTGTCTGCTCGCGGACCTCAGCGCCGAATTCTTCCGCATGGCGCAGCAGAAGGTCGTCGTACACCGCGCGATCGACCTGGAAGGCGGTCCACTTGCGCTGTCCTTCATAGCGTGCGGGACGAGGCTCATCAACGAATTCTTCCGCAGGATAGAAATCGAAGTCCCACTGGTCGGCGTTCTTGCCCCATGTGTAGGACGCCCCGATCTTGATCGGAAACCCTGCGGCTTCGACCTTATCCCACGCCCCCATCTCGTGGAGGATTCCCGAGATTGAAGGCAACTGGGATTCGCCGACATGATCGCGGGGAAACTTCGCCTTTTCGATGATCAGCACACTCAGTTCCGGACGGTACTTCTTGAGCAGCGTCGCGCAGGTGGATCCGGCCGGACCACCACCCACAATGATGACATCGTAATTCTTGGCATTATCCGCAACCATGAGTACCACCCTGAAGTGAGCGCACGCGCTCGACGACCAGACAAACCGAAACGATCATGCGTCGTCCAAATCAAGAAGCTGCCGCGTGAACTTTTCGCGACTTCAGAGCTTCATTCCCGGCTTCGTGATCACGAATCAGATTCCCGGTCGAAGGCAAGTCGCTGAGCTTGGGCCGCTTCGGATCGAACTTCGCTTTGACCCACCCCTCCGCGATGAGCCCTTCCAGCGCCCCCAGGCAGTTGATCAGGAATGCAGATCTGCTTGCGGGTGCGATACCGAGTTTCTCGGCTGAACCGTTGACCATCTTGACGAAGCCGTTCCAGTCTGCACCGGATTGCACCGCCTTCACCACGATTTCCATCGGCCCCACGAGCGGA
>CAZIXS010000096.1:0-9778 GCA_964543335.1 uncultured Phycisphaeraceae bacterium
GGCTTTGGGTTTGGGATGGGCTGAGGGACCGATTTGGAGCGGATGTCGCTGCTCCGTCTTGCTAACGGCCAACATCGGAAGCTGAATGTTAGTTCGCTGGAACCAAGAGGCTGATTCGATCTTTAGATGAAGAACTATCGCCCTCGATAGCATCGAGTTCGATGCGTCGTGTACCGTCGATCTCGTCGGATTCAACGACAGTGTAACTCCGATGGCCAACGATTCCGCCGATATGCCTCGCCAGAATGCCAGTGAGAGCGGGCGTACTTGCATCGAGATTGATCGTGACTTCGACACGACTGCCGACCGGCAGCACATCGCGTTCGTCATTCCAAGAGATCGTTCGATGGATCGATGACAGGATCTTGGCTTGGGCCCAACTGCTCAAGACCCCACGTAGGAACAACAGGATTGCTATCGGTAAAGCGACATATGGGTTGAACCTATACCGTCCTGGTGCGACGAAAATGGAATAGGCCAACGCACCGCCACTTGCTACTACGAAACCGAGACTGACCCAAAAGACGCCCCGCAACTCACGCAGTTGGTCGCGTGAGTATCGCTGATAGTACTGAAATCTGTTTGCCGAAATCGTGATCGGCTGAGTTCGCAGCGGCTTCAGACTCTGGCCATCGAACACCCAAGCATCGCTCGCGGCGAGTTGCGCAAAGTCACGAAACCGCCAATGAACTAACAGCTTCGTAACTGGGCGCAACGCTTTTAGCACCGATTTTCACTCACCCGTCATTCCACTTCTTCAGCTCCGGGCCGACATACTCGGCGATCGGGCGGATGAGGCGGTTGTTGGCGTGTTGTTCGATGATGTGGGCGGCCCAGCCGGTGATGCGGGCGGCGACGAAGATCGGGGTGTACTGCGGGACGGGGATGCCCATCGTGAAGTAGGTCAGGCCGCAGGGGAAGTCGACATTGGGGTAGATGTTCTTCTCGGTCTCCATGATCTTCTGCACCTCTTCGCCGAGCTCGAACCAGGAGAGCGAATCGTCGGTGGCCTTCTCGGCGAGCTGGCGCCCGAGCTTGTGGAGGATGCCGGCGCGGTGGTCGCCGTTCTTGTAGACGCGGTGGCCGAAGCCCATGAGCTTGCGCTTGTCGGCAAAGGCCTGGTGCATCCAGTCCTGGATCTTCTTGGCGTCGTTTTCGGAGCCGATGTCTTTGCGGATCTCGCGCAGCATCTCCATGGCCATCTCGTTCGCCCCGCCGTGCAGCGGGCCCTTCAGCGCAGCGATCGCGCCGGTGACCGCACCATGAATATCGCTGAGCGTCGCGGCGATGACGCGGCTGGAGAAGGTGGAGGCGTTGTAGTCGTGCTCGGCATAGAGAATGAGCGAGACATCGATCACGCGGGCGTGCTCATCGCTCGGCTTGCTGCCGGTGATCATGTAGAGCAGGTTCGCGGCGTGGGACAGGGACTCATCGGGCTTCACGATCTCGCGCCCGTCGATCACATTCTGCATGTGCCCGATGATCGTGGGGATCTGCGCGGTGAGGGTCTTGGCCTTCTCGAGGTCGGCCTCGGGGGAGACCTCCTGCGAGCGAGGGTCCATGTTGCCGAGCATGCTGACGGCGGTGCGGAGCACATCCATCGGGACCGCGCTGCCGGACTTGAGCCACGGGCCAGCGGTGCGGAGGTAGTCGATGACCGCGCCGGGGATCTGGCGCTGGGAGGCGAGTTCCTGGGTGAACGCCTTGAGCTCGCTGGCGGAGGGCTTGTGCCCGACGAGCAGGAGGAAGGCGACTTCCTCGAAAGTCGCGTTCTCGGCGAGGTCGGCGATCTCGTAGCCGCGGTAGATGAGCGAGGTCTGGTTGACGGCACAGATGGCGGTTTTGCCCGCGATCATGCCTTCGAGGCCGGACGACTTGAGTTCTGCGGTAGCGGACATGGCGGCTCCGTATGGTGAAAGGGGGTGATGAAAGGTTGAGAGGAGAATCAGCGTCGGACCGGCAAAAACAGCGGTGCGGTCCGAGCCGGTTATTGTAGCCAATCCGGCTGGGGGATCAGGACACCGAGGCGCCCGGAGTGGATCCGAAGGTCCATTCCTCTCTAGGCGTGTACCCGAGGGCGGCGTACAGCTCTTTGCGGGTCTGGACGCGATCGAGGAAGGCCGTGACCTCGCCGTCTCGCTTCAGATCGGCGAGGATCCGGGCGGTTTCCCCCATCGCCGCCCGGAGGGTCGTCACGGGCCATATCACGCAGGAATAGCCCATGGCGGCGAAGCGCGAAAGGTTGATGATGGGCGTCTTGCCGAACTCAGTCATGTTGGCGAGCAGGAAAGCGTCGCCCTTGTAGGCCTTGAGCTCCTCGGCGACGCGGGCGAAGTCGGCCTCGGAGTGCAACCCCTCCGGGAAGATCATGTCGGCTCCCGCGTCGAGATAGGCCTTGGAGCGTTCGATGGTGGCGTCCACGCCGTCCACGCCAGCGGCGTCGGTGCGGGCACACACGATGAAACCGTTGCCAAGCCTGTCGCGAGCCGCGGCGGCGGTGGCGACCTTCTCGGCGAAGTGGTCGATCGGGATGAGCTTCTTCCCATCGAGGTGGCCGCAACGCTTGGGAAAGACCTGATCCTCGATGTGAAAGCCGGCAGCCCCGGCTCTGCTGTACTCGTGGACCGCCCGAGTCACCATTTCCGCCTCCCCGAAGCCGGTATCCGCGTCGGCGATGACGGGCAGTCCCGAGCCGAGGGAGACCTGCTGGATGACGTTGCAGAACTCGTTGAGCGTGAGCAGGCCAATGTCCGGCACGCCAAAACTCGCGGTGACGGCGGCTCCAGAAACATACAGGCCTTCAAAACCGGCCATAGTGGCCTGTCGGGCGACCATGCCGTTGAACGCTCCGGGCAGTCCGACGCAGTGGTCGGACATGAGCGAGCGGAGACGGTGGCCGGGGGTGGTTGGAGTGGTCATGGAGTCATTCTAAGGGCTGGGGACAAGGCGGATTGAAAAGGGCGTGCTGGTCGGCACGCCCGGGAGTTGCTGACGGATCGATTCGACTTACTCGAAGCGACCACGCTCCACGAACGGGATGTCGTACAGCGACTGCACCGCGTTCGCGTCTTTCTCGCGCAGGTTCGAGAGCTTCTCGATCGCCGCCTCGACCTTGTCCTCACCCACGGCGATCTCGCCGAGCAGGCGGAACTTGTGATCGAGGATGTTCTCGAGGTACGCGCCGGTGTTGCGCGCGTGACCGGCGGGGTACATCACCATGCCCGAGTCGTGGGTGGTGCCCTGATCGTCGGTGACCTTGATGGAGGTCGGGATGCCGTCGGGGTAGTTGCGGTCGAACTCGGGGCCGCCGTGGACAAAGACGATCTTCTTCATCAGCGAGCGGGTGAGCTCGTTGAAGATCGCGGTGTCGTCCACCTTGTAGTCGTAAGGCGACAGCATCAGCGCCTTCCAGACGGCGTCGTGCGACCCGCCGGAAGTGTCCAGCGAACCGTTGGCGTGCACATGCTCGAGCGCCTTGCGCAGCTTGGTGGAGACGATGTAGGCCATCGAGTGGTCCGCGCTCTGGCGGGTCTTCGGGTCCATCTTGGCGGGGTTGCCGATGATGCCGAACGCCGGCTCATACGCCGCAATCTCGATCTTGGCGATCGCCGACCCGTCGCGCTTGGCCAGCAGCGCCGGATTCTTGCTGACAAGGTCGATCAGGCCCTGCAAGGCGCCGGCTGACTGGTGCTCGTACAGGCCAAGCTTGAAGTGCATGCCCATGACGGCGAAATCGTCGCCGGAATGCGACAAGTGCAGGTCGAACGGCGAGGGTGCCATCTCGGTCCAGCGCTTGTCGCCTTCGGTGGTGGGCTCGAAGAAGCGGAAGATCGCTTCGGGGTTGCGGAAGATGTCGCGCGGCCCGACGAAACCGGCCATCGAACGCTTGAGGCTCAGCACCGCCATCTCGGTGCTGAGCGCCGCACTCGCGCCTTTGGAATCCGAGAGCTGCTTGCCCGCTCGGATGGCGCGCCACGGGATGTAGTGCGCGATGACCATGCCGATCGCCGACTCGATCTCTTCCGCCGTGGCTCCGACCATCGCACCAAAGGTCGCGGCGCTGGCGATCGCGCCGTGCACGACATGGTCGATCTTGTAACTCTTGAGGCTGAAGCACTCGGCCAGGCGACCGCGGATCTCGTCGAGGCAGATCATGCCGCGCAGGGCGTACTCGCCGGTGCCTCCAGCATCCGGTCCGAGCATCTGCGCCGCGGCGACGCACACCGGGTAGAAGTCGTTGTGCCCGAACTCACCGGCGGTGTTGCCGCGTGCCGGGTCGTACCCGAAGTTCGTGCCGTTCGAGTCCCACTCGCGCACGGCGGAAGAGTTCGCGACCACCGCCTTCTCGGCCTTCACCCGCTGGCTGGTGCCGAAGGGGGTCGCCCCGTGCATGGTCGAGCGTCCGAGGTAGCCGCCGACGCCCGCCGACGGGTAGCTCAGGGCCTCCTCGCGCAGCAGGGTCGGGGCGTTCGTGCCCAGCGCGAGGGCCGACAGGCCGCAGAACACGCTGTCGGTGTGGAACAGCTCGGTCTTCTTCCAGACGGAATCCGCCGGGCCATCTCCCAGCTTCCCCGACATGAAGTCGATGGCGTATTGGGCGATGCCGAGGGCCTGGTTGGAGTCGGCGGGGAGATGAACGAACGATTCCGTGGAAGTCGCGGGCATGGTGCTCTCAGGTGATGGGGTGCGATGGCTCCGCCCGGCGATTCCGTCGCCGGGAAGGGCCCGATAGGGTACCGCAGCACGCCCCGTGGCGGCTCTCCACCGCCCCAAAACACCGTGGACTCTCCAGAAATCGACGAATTCTGGGCCTGTTTCCGCAGGAATTCCGTCGGGCATCCCACCCGTTTCGGTCGTAGTCTTGGAAATAGGAAATCCAGACATCCACATCGCGAGATCAGACCCATGCGCACCACCGCCGCCTTCCTCCTCCTCTCCCTCACCGGCCTGAGCACCACCTCCGCCGACTCCCCTCTGGCCGATGGCCTGCATCGACAGGGAGATTCGTGGATCAGGGTGTATCAGGGCGAAAGCTTTGCGGTCGATGCAACCACGGTCTCCCTCCGACTGGAGGACCGATCGCTGTCCTTTGCCCGGTTTGTCGACCAGCACGCCGAACCCGCCGCGGGTCAGCCCGGCACTTTCCATCTCGCCGACCTGACCCTCCTCCGGTCCAACCGCCTGGGCTGGCACGATCTCCGCCTGCCCGCCGGTGCGGACCTCGGAGCAGCTCTCGCACACCTCCGCAGCATCGACGGCATCGATCTCGTCGAGGAAACGGTCATCGGCACATACTCTGAAGTCCCCAACGATCCGCGCTTCGATGAGCAGTGGGCCATGCAGAACACCGGCCAGACCGGGGGGACTTCCGGCGCTGATATGAATGCTTCGGCCGCTTGGGATATCAACGCGGGCCAGTCCTCGGTCTGGGTCGCGGTGATCGACTCAGGGACCAACTACAACCACGAAGACCTCGTGGCCAACATGTGGAAGAACACCGCGGAAATCGAGGGCAACGGCATCGATGACGACGGCAACGGTTTCCTCGATGACTACCACGGCTGGAACTTCGTTGACAACAACAGCAACCCGCTGACCAGCGGAGGACACGGCACGCTCGTCGCCGGTTGCATCGGTGCGGCGGGCAACAACGCCATCGGGATCGCGGGCCTGGCCGGCGGGAACGGCATCGATTCAGGGGTGCTCATGATGCCACTCGCTGTAGGGGCGTCCGGTCCAAACGGATCGGTCGTCGATGACGCGATCATCTACGCCGCCGACAACGGCGCGCGGGTCATCACCATGTCGCTGTCCATCAGCTTCTCGAACGCGGTCGTGGATGCGGTGGAGTACGCCACCGAGGTCAAGGGCTGCCTCGTCCTCTGCGCCGCTGGCAACAACGGCTCGTCCGTCCGATTCCCTGCGAACATCGAGCGGGTCATGGCCATCGGCGCCACCGACCATGATGACGACCACGCCGGCTTCACCAACCCTGGCCCCGAGGTCGAGGTCGCCGCTCCCGGCGTCGATGTGCTGACCACCTCGCTCTCCGGCGGCTACCAGACCACCTCCGGAACCTCCTTCGCCGCCCCGTACACCGCCGCCCTCGCCGCTCTGATCTGGTCCGAAGCCCCCTGCCTCACCAACGCCGAAGTCCGGCAACTCATCATCGACACCGCCGACGATGTCCACACGCCCGGCTTCGATAACCGGACCGGTTGGGGCCGCATCAACGCCGGCAACGCCCTCGCTGCCCTGTCCGGGGCCTGCTGCCCAGCCGACACCAACGGCGACGGCTCGGTCAATCTGGCAGACCTCAACCTCGTACTCGCGAACTTCGGCCAGACGACCGGCGTGGGCGACACCAACGCCGATGGAGTCGTGAACCTCGCCGACCTGAACGCCGTGCTCGCCGGCTTTGGGCTGTCCTGCGAATAAACCCGACAGACCCGGCACGACATCCCGCCTACCCTTCCGACGCCTGCACCATGCGGGCGTTTTTGTCACAATGGCTCTTCCTCCCGGCCCCGCCGCGAGTTATCCCCACCTCACAACCGGAGACCTCGACCGATGTCCGACGCCTCGACCAGCCCTGTCATTCTCGCCGCCAAGCGCACCCCCGTCGGCCGATTCTTCGGCGGCCTGTCCTCGACCCCGGCGACGAAGCTCGGCTCGTACGCGATCCGCGGCGCTCTGGACTCCATCGATGCGCTCTCCGGTGACAAGGCAGGCGAGCATGTCGACGAGTGCATCATGGGCCATGTCGTCCAGGCCGGGTGCGGCCAGAACCCCGCTCGCCAGGCCGGCCTCGGCGCAGGACTCCCCGACACCCTCAACAGCATGACCATCAACAAGGTCTGCGGATCCGGCCTCCAGGCCGTTATGCTCGCCGCCCAGTCCATCAAGGCGGGCGACAACCACCTCGTCGTCGCGGGTGGTCAGGAAAACATGACCATGGCCCCCCACTTCGCGCATGTCCGCAATGGCGTGAAGTTCGGTGAGGCCCCCATGAAGGACGCGATGGCCCACGACGGCCTGTTCTGTGCCTTCGAGCATTGCATGATGGGCAACTCCGCCGACTGGGTCGCGCGCGAGTACGGCATCACGCGCGGGGAGCAGGACCAGTTCGCCGCCGACAGTCAGCAGAAGGCCGCCAAGGCCCAGGCCGCTGGCTGGTTCAACGACGAGATCATCGCCCTGACCGGCGAGCAGGTTGGCAACCGCAAGGTCCCCGGTCCCGAGGGCGGCGTGTCGCAGGATGAGGGCATCCGTGCCGACACCACCGCAGAGGGCCTCGCCAAGCTCCGCCCGGCCTTCGAGAAGGACGGCTCGGTGACCGCCGGCAACGCCTCGACGATCAACGACGGCGCCGCGGCGGTGGTCGTCGCGTCGCAGGCCAAGGCCGAAGCGCTCGGCGCGAAGCCGCTGGCCCGCATCGTGGCGTATCACACTTCCGGCGTCGCCCCGAAGGCGATCTTCACCGCCCCCGCGCTCGCGGTCCCGGCGGTCATCGAGAAGGCCGGCCTGAAAATCAGCGACATCGACCTGTTCGAACTCAACGAGGCCTTCGCCGCGCAGTCGATCCACAACATCAAGCACGCCGGTGTGCCGATGGACAAGGTCAACATCGCTGGCGGCGCGATCGCCATCGGTCACCCGATCGGCGCATCCGGTGCGCGGGTGCTCGTGACGCTGCTGCACAACATGATCCGCACCGACGCGAAGCGTGGCCTCGCGGCCCTATGCCTCGGCGGCGGCAACGCGGTGGCGATGATTGTGGAGCGGTGAGTCTGCCGACGATACTGAATTCGAAGGGCCGTCCGCTCAGGACGGCTCTTTTTCTTTGGCCTCAAGCGATGCGCGGATCGCTGCAACGGCAGCGTCGCCCCTGACATCCTTCTTGCCGAAACCGGGTAGCGCCCCCGCTTCCTCAGCGGCCTGCTGCGCTTCTGGGAAATTGCTGATCACGATGCAGGGCGGTGCGCCGTCCTTCCCGCTCAGTTCTCGCACGAGTTCGATGCCGTCGCCGTGCTCGCCCGTCGGCACGCCGAAGGAGCCATCGAGCTGGCGGTTGATCAGAAGAAGCGACGCAGCGCCGAGCTTCGGCTCAAGCGCCTTGCGGTTGTTCACGCTCTCAACGCGCGCCTCGGGCGAAGCGCTGCGAACCGCTCGCTCGAGGCCACCGGAGTCGAACCCGCAGTGGCCGACGAGGAGCACCAACGGCCCGTCGCTGGAGGGTCGGCTTGTTTTCGGGGATCTGAACATTCCAGCAGTGTATCGCGCGGGTGGACGCGAGCCGAACGACGCCGCGACTGGCACGGACCAACGAAAAACGCCTTTCACGATCAAGTGAAAGGCGTTCTCGAAAAAGCGGAGAGGGGGGGATTCGAACCCCCGAGCCGGGTTGCCCCGACTACACGGATTCCAGCCGTGCTCCTTCAGCCGCTCGGACACCTCTCCGTATCGGTATGGGACCTGCAAAACGCTGGTCCCGAGCGGGTCGGGCATTCTAACGAGTTTCGAGCGATCCGCCAGCAACGCAGAGCCACGAACCACCTATAGACTGGCCCGCATGGGCATCCGAAACAAACGACCTGATCTCAACGGCATCCTGAATATCGAGAAGCCGCTCGGCTGGTCGAGCGCGAAGGTGTGCAATGTGGTGCGTCGCCTCAGCGGCGGCGCCAAGGTCGGGCACGCCGGCACCCTGGACCCACTCGCGACGGGCGTCCTGGTCGTCTGCCTGGGCAGCGCCACGAAGCGGATTTCGGAGTTCATGGACGCCGGCAAGCAGTACCGGGCCGAAGTCGATCTGTCGGCCTTCAGCACCACGGACGATGCCGAAGGCGACAAGACCCTCGTTGAGGTGCTGACTCCCCCGTCCGCAGACACGATCCAGCGGGTGCTCCGGGAGCGGTTTCTCGGCGAGATCGAGCAGACCCCACCCCGCTACAGCGCGGTCAAGATCGACGGTCAACGCGCCTACAAGATGGCCCGGGCGGGGGAGGAGTTCCAGACGCGGACCAGACTGGTTCGGATCGACTCCATCGCGATTGAAGCATATGACTGGCCCTCACTGTCGCTGACGATCGCATGCGGCAAGGGGACCTACATCCGCTCAATCGCACGCGATCTCGGAGAGGCCCTCGGGACCGGCGGGATGCTGAGCGGTCTCGTGCGAACACGCGTCGGACCGTACGAGCTGGAGTCGGCGATGGCGGTGGAAGATCTGCCCCAGGCTGCGAGCGGATGGTCGGTTGACTTCCTGCACAGCTGAGGGCCAGCAGACTTGGAATCGTCGGGGGAACGGGACCTGATGCTCACGCGCGGGGAGCGAGAGAGTCGGGTTGGTTCCAAAAAAGACACCGCACCGGGAGAACCGGTGCGGTGTCGTTATTTAGAGAACAGTTGGTGAACTTTCATCGGTCGTCGCCGACCGGCTATCCGCAGCACCTTTTCAGTGCGGTACTTCCGAGGAAGATTGCGGACGAGAATGAGCTGACGGGATCCGACTGGAGATCTCTCTCCGTCCGGGCACGCTTGTGTGCACCGGCACAGGTCGGTCTAAGGTATCCCTTAGAAAGGAGGTGATCCAGCCGCAGGTTCTCCTACGGCTACCTTGTTACGACTTAGTCCCAGTTACCGAACTTGCCGTGGGCACTCCTGAATTAGAGCGACTTCGGGCACTCCCGGCTTCCATGACTTGACGGGCGGTGTGTACAAGGCTCAGGAACGTATTCACCGGAGCGTGGCTGATCTCCGATTACTAGCGATTCCG
>CAZIXS010000097.1:0-3283 GCA_964543335.1 uncultured Phycisphaeraceae bacterium
CCGGATCTCCTCGATCTTCTTGGGGTTGCCGGTCGCAATCAGCAGGGTGCCGGTTGATGGCTGGGCGTCGGACTCGGTCATCTCAGCGTCCCCGGTACTCGCTGGGGATCTCGCCGTGGTCAGCGCGGATCACGCTGCGGATACCTCCCCGACCCTTCCAGTTGGTGATGATCTGCAGCCAGACCGGGTTCATGAGGTCCACAAGGTGGTCGCGGATGGTGTTGGTCACCGCCTCGTAGAAGATGCCCTCGTTGCGGAAACTCTGGTAGTACATCTTGAGGGACTTGAGCTCGACGCAGACCCCGCCTTCAGACTTTGCACGGGGCATGTACCGGAGCGTGACGTCCCCGAAATCAGGGTGTCCGGTCTTCGGGCACACGCTCGTGAACTCTTCGGAGGTGTGCTCGATGACGAACGGGCGGTCGCTGGGTGACTCGAAGCATTCGAGTTGGGTGGTATCGGGCATGGGGAACTCCAGGAATGGCAGATCGGGGCGGCAACGATAGCCGCTCAGGCCGTTGGTGTCAGCCGCGAAGAAAGTTCGTGTCCCCGAATCCCAGTGAGTTACGCTGTGCTGGTATCACAGCCCCCTGAGGAGGAACCACCATGCACAAGTCCTTTTCCGCCCTGTCTCTGCTCGTCGCCGGTGCCGTCATCGGCTCGCTGGGTGTGGCCTCGCTTTCCACATCCTCGGCATTCGCTCAGCAGGATGGCCAGCAGCCGCCTGCGGAGCAGGGCCAACCGACCAACCCGGCTGCGGGTATGGGCCAGATGCTCATCAATTCGCTCAAATCAGTGGAGGGTTGTCTGGGCGTTGATGCCGGCGAGATGGCCTCGGGCAAGAATGTCATCATCGGCTGGTTCGAGGACGCCGAGGCGGCGCGCCGGTGGTACCGCCATCCGACCCACCGGGCCATGGTCATGATGGCCGGCGGGGCTTCCGGGGACGAGGGGCCTCTGGCCCACGTCGAAGAAGGCGTGCCGCTGATGGTGATCGCCTCGATCACCTTCTCCGACAAGGCCGAGATTCCGGGAATTCCGATGCCGATCAGCCAGATCTCGATCGAGGTCTACCAGGCAGCTCCGGGCGGGGCGTACATCAATGGCAAACTTGCGCCCGAGACCTTCAAGGTCGAGCACATGAAGAACCTGACCGCTCCGAAGCCGGAGTAACCGGGCTCAGCCGCGTTCGTAGGTTGAGATCAACTGCACGAACGCGGGCTGGTTGGCGTTGATCCGCAGCGATCGGCGGAGCAGGCTCAACGCCTCGATCCGCAAGGCATCGTTTTCCCGGCCTCCCTGCAGGTATTCGTTGAGCAGCACCACCCCGAGCCCGTTGAGGGCCGGGTAGTGGCGCTGATCGAGATCCAGCGAGGAGCGGAACATTTCCGTGGCGCGGTTGTAGCGCCGGAGCTTGAAGTAGGCGAAACCCAGCCGCTCATAGGCGGTCGCGCTCGGCTCGATGGCGATCGAGGCGTCGAGCGTGTTGATCATTTCCGTGTAGCGTTCGATCGCGCCCAGGCTGTTCGCCCAGTTGAGGAGCAGGTCCGGCGTCAGGTCCATGAGTTCCGCGGCGACCTCGTACTCCTGGATGGCCTCCTCGTGACGGTCCAGCAGCGAATAGGTCGCGCCGAGGTTGGCGCGCGAAGCGCCGTCCTGCGGATCTGAGCGAACCGCCTGCTCGGCGTAGGGCAGGGCCCAGTCCGGGCGGTCCTGCTCGAGGTAGGCAGCGGCGAGTCCGCGGTTGGCTGCGGCATCGTTGGGGCGGATCGCCAGAGCTCGCAGGTAGACCCGAACCGCATCCACAAGGCGCCCGAGGGCGTGGAGCACATCGGCGTGGTTGAACTGGGCATCGAAGTTGCGGGGTTCGAGGTTCGCCGCCCGACCGAACGAGCGCTCCGCGGAGACGAGATCGCCCTGCTCGCGCAGGATATTGCCCATTTCGAGGTGGGCGACGGTCAGTTCGGGGTTTCGGGCGATGGCCTGTTCAAGGAGCGCCAGAGCGGTTTCGGTGTCACCCAATTCACGGGCGCGTTGGGCTTCGCTCATGGTCTGGTCGGCGTTCTGGGCGGGCGCGGCTTCGCGTTCGGCTCGTGTCGGCTCATCTGGGGTGAACCCGTCTCTGACCCATGCGCAGCCGCCCGCATTCCCCATCAGGCCGGCGAGAGCCAAGGCTGCCAGCCAAGAGGCGAGCCGAAAGGTGGAACCGCGGCGGTGTTTGCTGTCGTGCTGGGTCGAATCGATCATCGTCTGCAGTCGCTCCGGGGCGGAGAGTACGCCGGGAAAGGGAGATATCGGCGTTGAAGGCTAAGGGTACACGAGCCCCGTCATGCTTGTCGGCCCGATCGGGGCTGCGAGTCCAGCCAAGCCGCAGGCTCGGCTGGGAGTTCGGGGCCGGAATGACAGAGCGGCAAGTATGCTGTGGTCATGCTCGAAGCCATCGGACGCCGTCTCAGTGCATTCTTCCGGGCCACCGCGCCCGATCCGTTCGTGCTGGCCATCCTCCTGACCTTCCTTACGCTCGGACTGGCCATCGGGTTCTCTGATCGTTCTCCGGCCCAGATCACCGCCGCGTGGGCAGACGAGACCACCGGGGTCTGGCGGTACCTGGGCTTCGGGATGCAGATGTGTCTGATCCTGGTCACGGGGCATGCCATCGCCGCGAGCAGGCCCGTGTCGGGCGTGATTCGTGGGCTCGCGCAGCTCCCGAGGACCGGCCCTCAGGCCGCGGCTCTGGTCGCGTTCGTTGCTGCGGGTCTTGGCATCTTCCACTGGGGCGTCGGACTGATCGGCGGAGCGCTGATCGCCCGCGATGTCGGACGGGTCATGGTGCGCCGCGGCATCCGAGTGCACTACCCGGTGCTGGTCGCGGCGGGCTATGTGGGCATGATGGTGTGGCACGGGGGGTTCTCCGGAACAGCGCCCATCAAGGTCACGACCGCGAAGGACCTCGCCGAGGTGATCGACCCCTCACGCGGGGTCGAACCGATTCTGCTCGACCAGACGCTGCTCAGCCCGATGAATCTCGTCATCACGGGTGGGCTTCTGGTGCTCTGCCCCGTCGTGATGGCGATGCTCATGCCGCGTTCGAAGAACAGCGGGGACGATTTCATGACCTCCGCCGCCGACGACCACATCCAGCCGATGGATCACTTCGTGGCGGTCGGCAAGCACTCATCCACCGATTTCGATCCCGACGATGTGGACCCTTCGCCGTCACGCGCCGATCAGGGCAAGGCGCTGATCCCGAAGCTGCTCGAAGACACGCCGTTCATCAACTGGG
>CAZIXS010000097.1:3383-9732 GCA_964543335.1 uncultured Phycisphaeraceae bacterium
GGGCAGTGGGGCGTGCAGGGGCCGATCGTGTTGGAGTCGGCGCTCAGCGCGGGCGTGGACCCGGCGAAGATGGTGATGGCTCTGGCCTATGGTGATCAGATCACCAACATGCTGCAGCCCTTCTGGGCGCTGCCGCTCCTGGCGATCACGGGCGTGAAGGCGCGGGATATCGTGGGCTACACCGCGGTCTTGATGCTGATCGCGATCGCGTGGATTGTTGGGTGTTTGCTGGTGTTCTGAGCCCGCTCACTCCCCCATCGGCCCGATGTAGATCACCGCGTCCGCCCGGTCGCGGTCTTCCTCGCGGAGTTCGAGCGACCACACCGGTTGCACGCTGACGGTCATGATGCGTGCACCCGGGCGGAGTTCGCGCAGGCGGGAGGTGGTCCCGCCTTCGAAGTCGCTGTGGAACTGGCCGACCACAAGGACCACGGGGTAGTTGCCCGCGTCCAGCGTGCGTGCCACGGAATCGGCCATGGTCGCGTCCCAGACATTCTGGCTTCGGAAGAACGACAGGATCATCGGGTCGTCTTCGCCTTCGGGGGTGTCTTCTTCGGAGTGGCCTCGCATGCCGCCCATGAGGTCGAAGAAGCGTTCCTTGTAGCCGCCCTGCGTGAGTGCTTCGGGAATCACGAACAGTTCCTGCTGCGCGGGCATCAGTCCTTCGAGATGCTCGTAGCCTTCGGTGCGGGCGAGGCGGACATACCGGCGCGGCGCGTTGGCGGCGATGATCGGGCGCTCGCGCTCGAGCGCTGCGACCACCATGCGCCGATGGCCCTCGGGATAGCGCTGCAGACTCTCGCGCCCGGTCGTGCTCATGAACTGCTCGTGGTCGATGACGCCGGTCATCAGGTCGTCGAGGTGAAGCTGCTCATCGCGCTCGAAGAACTCCATCGCGAGGGCTGCGGTGGTGGGGCGGAGTTCGAGCAGGTCATCGAAGAGGGTCGCCGCGGCATCGAGGCCCATGGGGTGGCCGTGCAACTCGCCGATGAGCACCGTGTCCGAGGCGGCGGCCCGGGCCACGAGCCCGCTCCAGGTCATCTCCAGCCCGGTTCCCGAGAACACCTTGAGGTCTCGAACCTGTTCGGGGGCTTTGAGGCCCGCGGGCAGTTCAGCCAGACGCTGTTCTTCAGCCAGGCGGGCTGCTTCAACATCGCTGACGCTGCGCCCGGATTGCGGATCGAAGGCGACCGAGCGGTTCCCACCGGCGCAGCCGCTCAGGAAGGCGAGGCAAAGTGAACAGGCCAGGGCTGAGGCATTCCAGAAGCGGTATGGCTTGGGCATGGAGTTCTCCAACAGAGTCAGGTGGTCGGGTCTGGACCCGGTGCAAGCATATCGTCAACGATTCGCGAGTAGCGTGCGCGGACGGCGCGAGTCAGTTCGAGCAGGGCAGAGCCGCAGAGCACGCCGAAAATCAGGGCTCCGACCTCCGGCAGGGCCCGGAAGGCCAGAACCGCCAGGACGAGCTGCAGAGCAGCAGCCCCGGCGGAGATGGCGCTGTTGGCGATGGCCGAGGGACGCGATGTGGTGGGCGGATCGGCAAAGAACCGGATCGCCAGCCAGTACCCGAACCAGCGCCCATCGCCGCTGGCGATCAGCCCGATCACCAGCGCGATCCAGAACGCACCGGTGGACACGAGTTCCTGCAGGTCAACGACGGTGGCCATGGCGCCGGCGAGTGCGGGCAGCAGCAGCGCATAGAACAGCGTGTCGTGGAAGCGTCTTTCCGCGCGACGGGTTTTCAGGAGCGAATTGTCGATCCCCAGCAGCGCGACTGAGGCGACCATCGCGGTCCCGATCAGCGCGGTCGAGGCGCTGCTCTGGCCGAAGGCCATCGTTGAGCAGACGCTGATGAGCAGAGCGGCGATCAGGAAGGCCCAGCCGCCCGAGAGTTGCTGGGTGCAGCGCCGGACCGTGGCGCCGGGGACCGCCAGCACGAGGCCGAGCGCGATGGCCACCGGCACATCGAGCCCGAGCAGCCACCGTGCGGCGATGGCGGTGGGGGCGGCGGCCATGACGAGCATGAGCAGTTCCACCGGCGGCGGGGGAAACGGACCCAGAACCTTCGGTACCGCCGCTTCACCGACGCGCGGCGGTTTTCCGGGGAGGAGGTCGGCGATCTCGGTCCTGGTGCGTCGGAAGTAACCGCTCGCGAAGACCAGGCCGGCGAGCACGCCGAGGATGACCGAGAGGCGGGTGGTGTGGCTTCTCTGCGAGTCGGCGAGCGTTTCCTGTGCGGCGGTGAGCCGGGGCTCGTACTTACGGTCGATTTCTACAAGGATCTCGGTTTCGGCGATTTCGCTGACGCCGGTGGCCTGAAGGGCCAGAAGCGCGGCGGCTTTCTCGGCGGCGATGTCCTCCTCAACCTCGCGTAGTTCGGCCTGCTGCTGCATCGAGCCGCGCATGAGCGGGTTGTAAAGTTCAGGAGATGCGCTGCCAAGCACGAGCGAGCCGCACAGGATGCCCGCGAGGATGCCTGCGCAGATGGCCGCCGAACCCCGTCCTCCGGGCAGGCGAATGGCGCGGAAGACCCCGGCGAGAACAATGGCGGGCAGGGTCATCAGCAGGACCTGGAGCGGGATGAGCAGGGCCGGCTGGTCGGCGAGATCGGCGAGCATGCGCCCAGTGTAGGACCGCGAGGCCCTGTGGTGCCGATAGCATGCAGGGAAGGAGTTCTGCAAGGTTATGCCGATTCACACGCTCGCCGCCTGGCTGCACGACATCGACCCGATCGCCTTCGGCCCCGTCCGCTGGTACGGGCTGTCGTATATCGCCGGGTTCGTGATCGGGTACTTCATGCTCCGAGCCATGGCCAAGCGGGGGATGCTCCGAATCCCCGCTCAGGCGGTCCTCGATGCCCTGCTGGCCTTGGTCATCGGCGTGCTGGTGGGCGGGCGACTGGGAAGTGTGATCTTCTACAACCCGCATCTCATCACCGAATTCACGAGTTCTGCGCCGTTCTGGGGTGTGCTGGCGATCAACAGAGGCGGCATGGCCAGCCACGGCGGCATGGTCGGGGTGATCCTGGCGTGCTGGTGGATCGCGCGGGTTCACAAGCTGCCCATGCTGCATGTGGCCGATGTGATCGCTCTTGTCGCTCCGGTCGGTCTGATGCTGGGGCGGCTCGCGAACTTCGTGAATGGCGAACTGCTGGGGCGGATCGTCGCTCGGCCTTGGGAGGATGCCCCGTGGTGGTCGGTGAAGTTCCCGCAGGAACTCAGCGAGCGGACCAATGAGTGGTACACCACGGTGAACGCCGAATCCCGAGCCGCGATGAACGAGTTGGCGTTCGCGTACCTGGGATCGGAGCAGGCGGCCTCGATCCGGGGTGAGGTCGATCGAATCGAAGCGATGTCCGGGGTGGTCATCCGCAGCATCCAGCAGGGTGTGACGGTCGTGACCGAGCAGGTCGAACCGCTCCTGAACGCGCGTCACCCTTCGCAGCTCTATCAGGCCTTCTTCGAGGGCGTGGTGCTGCTGGTCGTGCTCTGGGCGATCGCCTGGAAGGCGCGAAAGCCGGGAGTCATCGGGGCGTGGTTCCTGATCGTGTACGGTGCAGGCCGGATCTTCACGGAGTTCTATCGCCTGCCGGATGTCGGGGTGAGCGGGTTCTTCCCCGGCCTGAGTCGGGGGCAGTCGCTGAGCGCGCTGATGATCGTGGCGGGGATCGGGTTGCTCGCGTGGGTGTGTCTGAAGTCGAATCAGCCCCCCATGGGCGGTTGGCTGCGGCGTGGGGAGGCCAATGAAAAACCCGCCTCCGACTGATCGGAGACGGGTTCTTTAGGGTAAATGGTTTACTTCGCGGTGTGCTTACGACCCGCCCGTTGGATCTTCTGTTCTCGAAGCAAGAGGCCTAGCACGCTATAGGAAAGGTAGTCCTTCTGCCGTCCGTTGTAGTCACTCCGGAGCCCCAGACTGCTCGCGACATCCGCATTTCCTACCCCCTCTGGATTACTGCGAACGAGGTCGAATACGGCATCCTTCAGCAGTTGGAGTCCAAGTTGAGCTCGCTCGATGCTTCCGTGCGGCACTTGGATATGTGTTCGTCTCTCATCGGACTCACCGGACGGCGTAACCACATTTGTGAGGACGCCGCCTTGCTGCTCAGTGCCGAAGGCAGCGATGAGCTCTGCCTCGATCCGAAGAGCGTCGGCTTCCGAGACGTTATCAACGAGGATCGAAACAATCGGCTGCTGACCGTCCTCCAAAATCGACTTGATTCGGCGCCACTTCGCTGAGTTGTCAGCTCGGGCGAGATGATCAAATGCGCGGCTTCCCGTGCCTTTGCCAATGTAAAAAGGGACCGAGCGAGATGATCGCGGGTCCCTTAGTGAGTACACGTAGTAGAACTGGGAGGTCATCGCCTTAGGCGGAGACTTCTTCGATCGCCGCGGCGAGGTCGCCCTCGGAGGTGATGCCGACGAAGCGCTTGACGACTTCGCCGCCCTTGAAGATGAGGACGGTCGGGATGGCGTTGATGCCATGGTTGACCGAGACCTGCTGGTTCTGGTCGATGTTCACCTTGCCGACCTTGATCTTGCCGTCGTGCTCGCTGGCGAGCTTGTCGATGGTGGGCGAGAGCATACGGCAGGGCATGCACCACTCGGCCCAGAAATCGACGAGGACGGGGGTGTCGGAGGACTCGACCTCTTCCTTGAAGTTCGCGTCGGTGAATTCGTGCACATTCTCTGCGGCCATGGGTGACTTCCCTTCTGACTCTGCGGGCGGGGAGATAAACGCCTCGCGTTTCGTGTGTGTAGAGACCGGAGTGTAGCAGCGACAAACGCCCGCCGCAGCCCGACTCCTGCCATGGAAAAGGTAGAAAAAGCAGGCTTGCAAGGGAGCGAACCCGGATCCCCTCTGCTTTATTCCGCTGCCGAGATCGCTCGGGCCACCGCGAGGGCCTGGGCGTGTTCTGCGGGATCGTGTACCCGGAACAGGCGGACACCCATGCGGAAATGGGCAACCGAGACCGCCACACTGCCCGGCACGCGATCTTCAGGCGAATCCACGCCGGTCGCGGCCCCGATGAAACTCTTGCGGCTGGCGGCACTGAGTACGGGGTAGCCGAGGGCGAGAAGTTCGCCCGTCCGGGCGATGAGCTGGTAGTTCTGCTCGACGCTCTTGCCGAAGCCGAGGCCGGGATCGGTCACGATGGCCTGGCGAGCCACACCGGCGGTGAGGGCGGCTTCGGCACGGTCTTCGAGGTACGCGCGAACGGTCTCCACAACGCCGCCCGGGTATTCGGGAGCCGATGGGTAGGTACTGGTGCCGCTGGGGGCACCTTCAAGCAGGCGGCGGTGCATCAGCACGAGGCCGGCGCCGGTTTCTGCTGCCAGGGCGAGGATGTCTTCGCTCTCGGTGCCGGCGGCGATGTCGTTGATGATCGAGGCGCCGGCCTCGATCGCGGCTCCCGCGACCTCAACGAGTGTCGTGTCGATGCTGATAGGAACATCCAGGCCCGCTTGGCGGATGGTCTGGATGACCGGGAGCACACGCTGGAGCTGTTCATCGGCCGCGACCCGTGCTGAGCCCGGGCGGGTGGATTCGCCCCCGATGTCGAGGATGTCTACACCGGATGCGACGAGCGTACGCGCTTGCGCGAGAGCGGCGTTGGGGTCGAGGTACTTCCCGCCGTCGGAGAAGGAGTTGGGCGTGATGTTCAGGATGCCCATGATCCGCGGCGCGGTCAGGTCGATTGCGGCGTTGCGGATGGTCCAGACTGGCGAGGCGGTCACTCGGGAGACTCCGGCGTTCGGGGTCTCATGGTCGCTGCGGACGATCTGATCTGATCAAGGACTTTGATGGTTTCCGCTGGGATGATGATGTCCACCTGGACTTTGGCATCGAGTGTCTGGAGCGAGGCCACGATGGGCGGGATGGTCTTGGGGGTGTTGGCGCGAGTGCCGCCGAGGCTGCTGAACATCGAATACAGCCGAACGGTCGATTCGATGTTGAGTGCGAGGCGGCCGCCAGCCTCGCGGGGGAGCTTGGCCAACCAGTCTCCGATCGTGCCGCTCGATTCGATGCTGGTGCTGTCAGGGCCGAAAGCGATGAGACGATCCAGTGCTTCCGGTGTGGATGCGGTGGTGAGGCAGACGCGCCCATGTCGCGTGAACATGCGCCCCTCGATCGCGCCGTTCTGGCTCGGGCGTGGGCCGGGCAGAAACCCTGCCATGCCTCGGCGCCGCTCGGGTTGCCCCATGCCGCTCGCACCGGTGCTGATGCTGAAGCGATCGATCGAAACACCCACACGCGTTGATGCATCGGCGGACATGGTCACGCCGGGCAGTGCGCTGAGCGCGCGCCGGAGGTCGGTTCGCGTCTGTTCGGCGTTAGTGCTGGTCAG
>CAZIXS010000098.1:0-3912 GCA_964543335.1 uncultured Phycisphaeraceae bacterium
CTGCTCATGTGCGCGTTGTTCGAGAGCTTCGTCTACCCGTTCGTGATCATGTTCTCGGTGCCGCTGGCGCTGGTGGGCGGGTTCGCCGGGCTGGCGATCGTGCACTACACGACCGCGAACAACCCGTACATCGCGACGCAGAACCTCGATGTGCTCACCATGCTCGGCATCGTGATCCTCGTCGGCGTGGTGGTGAACAACGCGATCCTGATCGTGCACCAGGCGCTGAACCTGATGCGCGGCACGGGCGATGTGGACCCGAGTGACATGCCCCAAGGCTATGAACCGGGTCAGCCCATGGAGCCGATGCGTGCGATCGCCGAATCCGTGAAGACTCGGACCCGCCCGGTGTTCATGTCCACCATGACCTCGGTCGGCGGCATGCTCCCGCTCGTGCTTTTCCCGGGCGCAGGCTCGGAGCTGTACCGCGGGCTGGGCTCCGTGGTGGTTGGCGGCCTGCTGGTCTCCACGGTGTTCACGCTGCTGCTGGTACCGCTGGTCTTCGGGCTGACGCTCCAGATGACCGACGGCCTACGGACCCTGTTCGGCATGCAGAGCACGGCAGAGGCTCAGAAGCGGGACCTCAGCCGCGAGATGCTGGGGCTGAAACCCGATGCCTCGAAAGAGAAGTTGGAGCCGGTCGGAGCGTAAGTCGGAATTCCAAAACGACACGGGGCTGGTCACCGACCAGCCCCGTTTTCGATTTGTGTTGGCGAGAGCTGCTCAGTTCAGCGGGGTCGAGAACCAGACCGGCTCGCTGCCCTTCACCGGAATGCTGCGAAGCAGGTGCACCCGGATGGGGGCATCGAGCAGACGACGGTTGGCCGGCACATCATCCACGAGCAGGTGCAGGACCGGTTCGCCGGGCTCGGCATCGGTGCGTTGAGCAGCGGCGAGGATCAGTTCCCGGTTGAGCGATGCCCACGCTCCGGCCTGCGTCAGCGAGCGGATGGGGTCGGTGCCGTCGCCGGTCGCCAGGATGTGGATGCGACCTTCGGCATCGAGTGCGAGCTGGACGGTCGGCTCGATCGGGCAGGTCAGGGGCAGATCGGTCAGATTCTCCAGCATCGAGCAGAGGCGCATCGCCGGGGATACGGGCGCGGCAGGTTCCATGCGGCTTTCGGGTTCGCGGGTGGCCTTCACGGTTCGCTCGGAGTTCGGCGACTCGTCGGCCAGTCGCTCGCCACGGTGGATCAGTTCGATGACCGACGGGCAGTCTTCGCCCAAACGCCCGCGGTACACCGGCACCGCGCGGGTCGCATCGATCTGGCGCGGGCCGGTGGTGACTTCGACCCGCGTCTCCATGAACGCGCCGGCAACGGAGCGCAGCTGCTCCGCGGCTCGGTCGGCATCATCGGCTTCTGAACCGAGGATCACGAAGCGGAAGGTTCGGTCGGTGTCGCTGTCGTGGCCCGATGTCGCGTGTTTGAGAGTGCGGTACGCCGCGACTGTGGAGCTGCGGGCGGCGCTGGTGAGCAGGGAGACGATGTCGATGCCGGCGCCGTGGATCAGTTCGGGCTCAGCAAGCTCGTCGGCGGTGACGATCCAGTGGCTCGCGGCGGAGGCTGCAGCCGCGAGGGCGTCGTCCAGCGAGCGTGCGTCTACGGTGTTGAAGTTCCGGCGCCCGGCTCCGGGCGAAAGCAGGTCGATGGCGATTTCATCACCGAAGGTGCGGAGCACCGCGACAGTCTGCCCGAGTGCGTCCGCGGTCATCCGGGCGTGCTGCATGACCCAGAGGTTCGCACGCACCGGAAGGTGGCCGACGATGACCGCTTCGACGGTGGTTCGTTCGGTCATGATCGAGGGTGGTGTCGGAGCGAAGGTGTGGACCGGATCCGCGTCAGCGTGATCGGCCTCCAGATCATCGCTGTGGGCCGGGTCATCGGGATCGCTGTCACCCAGAAACAGATCCGCGAGCGCGTCGTAATCGCTGATGCTCAGCTTCGGCTGCTGCTCAGCGGTGCGAAAGTCGGGGGAGAACGGACCGGCACGATGGGTGTCTGCGGGCGTAGTCATGATGATTGCCTCTGAGCTTCGCGGACGACGATGATGCTGTCGATCTGGCCGTACGGGTTGGGAGCCGAATCGGGGTTGAAGGGGTCAGCGGTCCACTTGCCATCAATCACGAGGCGATAGCGATGCTGGCCCGGTTTGAGTTCGAGGATCGCTTCGTGCACGCCGACCCGGGGGTTGAATCGCATCGGGTTCGCCTGAGCGGACCAGGCGTTGAATTCGCCGGCGATGCTGACGGTGGCGTCCGGCTCGGCGGGATAGACAAAGAGCACGCCGCGCGAAGTCTGGTGGGCCCCGAACAGCCGGCGCATCGCTGCGGACGGCTCGGCGTACCGCAATTCGTCCCGCTCGATGGCTTCCATGACCGTCGCGTCCCTCGGGTCGGCCTCACGCTTGGATTGGCGGGCGGCGGTGGCATCGGCGAGCCGTCGGGCTCGGGCGGCGAGTTCGGCGGCGCGGCTCATGGTCGCCGAAGAGGCCGCAGGGTTCGCCTCTGGCTGGTGGCGACGGATGCCGGGAGGGTCGGTCGTGTCGCGTTCGCGCTCGCTGGGGCGCTCCGCGTGGATGTCGACCTGCGAGTACCCGGCCAAGTGCTGGGTCGGTGCCGTGGTCGACGGGAACGGCTTGATCTCCGGGGCGGGAGCCGCGGCGGGTTCGGTCGCGTGCTCCGCGGGCTTCGTGGTCAGCCACTCGGCGAGCGCGTTGTAATCCTCCGCCGCACGCGAACGCGGGGCATAGTCCACCACCGGGACCCCCAGCGAGGCGGCTTCGCGCAGCCTCACATCGCTGCGGATCGTGCCGGGCGTGACCCGCGAGCGGAACATCCGGTTGATCTCGGCGATGATGTCCGTCGAGATCGAGGCGCTCGGGTCGTGCAGCGTGGGCAGGATGTGATAGGGGGTTTGGCTGCCGATGCGCCGCGAGATGGACTCGAGCGTTCCCACCTGCTTGGTCGCGCCCTTGAGGGCGAAGTAGCCGGTCTCGACGGGGATGATCAGTTCAGAGGCCGCCCGCATGGCGTTGTAGGTGAGCAGGCCGATCGACGGCGGGCAGTCGATGATGGCCCAGCGGTAGTGGTCCTCGAACTGGCGGAGCACCTTGGCCAGACGCAGGTCGCGGTCTTCGCGCTCGGCCAGCCCTCCACGCGACGCCTCCAGCGCGGCCAGTTTCATGGTCGAGGGGATCAGGTGCAGGTTGCGCCGAACCGTCCAGATCAGGCGATGCTCGTCGAGCAGCCGGTCTTCCGGGGCGAGCATGGCGTCGCCGATCTGCTGATCGATGGACTCTTCGGGAATGGCCAGCCCCAGAGCGCAGTGGCCCTGCGGGTCCATGTCGACCAGAAGCGTCGGTTCACCCCGAGCGGCGAGGCAGGCGGCGAGGTTGATGGCGGTCGTGGTCTTCCCGCTGCCGCCCTTCTGGTTGATGATCGAGATGGTGCGCAAAGAGCGAACCCCACGGGATGAAGGAGCGTGCCCCGGAGGAGGAAGGGCACGATGCCCGGTGGGCGTATCCGCCGCACCTCACCGAGCATGAAGGTTATCGGCCGACCCGTCAAAACTGCTTGAAGTTAGGCAAGATGGGGGGGCGAGGGTGCGGAGGCCACTGGATGTGGGGGTGTGATGCTTCGTGTTAGGCTATCCGCCAAGAAGGGCCGCCATGCCAGCGAGGAGTCCCATGAAGCGCGTGCTTGTTTGGCTCATCGCCCTCAATGTGTGTGGTGTGGTGGCGGTTGTCGGTCACTGCCTGATCGCTTTCGGTCCGGTGCCGGAGACGGCAGTCTATGGAGGCTTGCTTTCAGCGCCGCCATTCGTAGTGGCGTTACTCCTCTCGCTTCCGCTTTTTCGGAGCGTGCGCAGTCTCGGCCGGACATTTCGTCAAAGTCTGCGGACCACGCTGCTT
>CAZIXS010000098.1:4012-9660 GCA_964543335.1 uncultured Phycisphaeraceae bacterium
GCATCGTTCCCGGGCAGCCCCCGGACGGTGGAGGGCATGCCGAGGAACTCGGTGGCCTGGCGGATGGTGTTCGCGTGCGACGGTGTGAGGAGGCCCAGTTCGACGGCGCAGGCCGCGGCGGCGTTGAGGCCGAGGAAAACGGCCTCGCCGTGGTGCAGGCCGGGTTCATCGGAGTTCGCGTCCTGTTGATCGGGGAGCGTGAGGCCGGGCAGGGTTTCGATGGCGTGAGCGAAGGTGTGGCCGAGGTTGAGGATGGCGCGCGAGCGGGCGGGGTCGGTGGATTCCTCGCGCTCGTCGGATGCGACCACGGCGGCTTTGATGCGCACGCTGTCTTCCACGAGCGGGCGGACCCACTCCGAACGGCGGGCGAGAGAGGCGTTGAGGGTCTGCAGATCGGGCCTGAGCAGCGTGCTGATCGCGAGGTCTTCATCGATGAAGGCGCGATGCAGCAGGGCGTGCTTGAGGCATTCGCCCAGCCCGGCGCGGAACACGCGGGGCGGCAGCGAGGCGAGCGTGTCGAGGTCCGCGAGGACCAGCGACGGCTGCCAGAACGCGCCGACGATGTTCTTCTTCAGGCCGGTGGAAGTCGCGAGGTTGACACCGGTCTTGCCGCCGACGGAGGCATCGACCATCGCCAGCAGGGTGGTCGGGCACTGGATGACCGGCACGCCGCGCTTGTAGGAGGCGGCGACGAAGCCCGCGATGTCACCGGTGATGCCGCCCCCTATGGCGATGACGGGGTCCGAGCGGTCGGCGCGGGTCTCGGTGAGCGCGGTGAGCAGGCGCTCGACGGTCGCGATGGTCTTGTTCGTTTCGAGCGCGGTGATGCGCTGCGTCGTGACGGTGCAGCCGGTCGCGGCCAGTGACTTGGTGGCCGAGGCGATGAAGTCGGCGGGGACGCGGTCGTCCACGATGACAAAGGCGTGGCGAGGCGTGTGGCCGAGCGCAGCGACGGTTCTTTGTCCGAGCGAGGGCAGCAGGTCCGAGCCGACGACGACCTCGTAGGAACGGGCCGCGGCCTGTGCGGCGAAACGCACCGGGATGGAAGTGGGCTGCGTGCTCATCGGTGGTCATCCGTCCGAGGCGGCGGGATGGGCGGGATGCCCCAGTCGTAGCCCCGGTTCTCGGCGATGCGGTAGCACGCGATCAGCGGGAGCGCCACGCCGAGCCAGAGCTTGGCCTGCTCGGCGTCGAACTCGTCCTCGGCCTGCTTCTTCTTGCGCAGGATGTCGGCCAGCAGCGGGATCGCGACCGAGGCCTCGCGGGTGGTCTGGTCGAGCTCGGCCTGACTGCCCGACTCGGCCATGGCGTTGATCTGCGACATGAAGGCCTCGCCGTCGACGCCGGCGAAGAAATCGCGCAGGTCGAAGGGCAGACGGAAGCGTGGGCCTTCTCGGTCAGGGTCCATGGTGCGGCTGCTTCCTGATCATTCCCACTCGATCGTGGCGGGGGGCTTGGAAGAGATGTCGTAGCAGACGCGGTTCACGCCGCGCACCTCGTTGATGATGCGGTTGGAGATCCGCGCGAGCACCTCATACGGGATGCGGGCCCAGTCGGCGGTCATGAAGTCCTGGCTGGTGACGGCGCGGACGGCGAGCACATTCTCGTAGGTGCGCCCGTCGCCCATGACGCCGACCGAACTGACCGGCAGCAGCACCGCGAACACCTGCGAGGTGGCGCGGTACAAGTCGGCCGCGATGATCTCCTCGAGAAGGATCTCGTCAGCTTCGCGCAGGACATCCAGCCTCGGCTTGGTGACTTCGCCGAGCACGCGGACCGCGAGCCCGGGGCCGGGGAAGGGGTGTCGCCAGACGAGATTGTCGGGCAGGCCGAGGACCGCGCCGAGGGTGCGGACCTCATCCTTGAAGAGGTCGCGCAGCGGTTCGACGAGGTCGAAGCCCAGCTTCTCGGGAAGCCCGCCGACATTGTGGTGCAGCTTGATGTTGGCGGAGATCCCCGCGTGACCATGCCCGGATTCGATGACATCGGGGTAGGTCGTGCCCTGGGCGAGGAACTGGAACGGGCCGTGGGCGGCTTCGAGCAACTTGGCCTCGCGCTGGAAGACCTCGATGAAGCGGTGGCCGATGCGCCGGCGCTTCTCCTGGGGGTCGTCGATGCCGGCGAGGTCGGTGAGAAAGTCCTCCTCGGCGTCTGCGGTGACGAGGTCCATATGAAAATGATCACGGAAGGTGGATTCCACAAAAGCACGCTCACCCTTGCGGAGCAGGCCGTTGTCCACGAACACGCAGGTGAGCTGGTCGCCGATGGCCCGCTGAAGGAGCGCGGCCACTACCGAGGAGTCCACGCCGCCCGACAGGCCGCACAGCACGCGCCCGTCGCCGACGGTTTCGCGGATCAGCTCGACCTGGCGTTCCATGAAGTCGGCCATCTTCCACGAGCCCGAGCAGCCGGCGATCGTGAAGAGGAAGTTGCGGAACAGGTCCGGGCCATGGGGCGTGTGCGTGACTTCAGGGTGGAACTGCGTGGCCCAGAAGGGCAGGTCCTTGTGCTTCACCACGGCGTGAGGGCAGGTGGGCGTGGAGCCGAGGGTGATGAAATGTTCGGCGAGGTCCTCGACCTGATCGCCGTGGGACATCCAGACCGTGGTCTGCTCGGGCACACCCTTGAGCAGGCGTCCGTCGTCGGTGATGTGCAGGTGAGCAGAGCCGAACTCGCGATGGTCGGCACGGCTGATGGTGGAGCCGAGGGCGTGGCAGGCCGCCTGCATGCCGTAGCAGATCCCCAGTACCGGGATGCCCAGTTCGAGAATCTCCGGGTTGCAGGTGGGAGCACCCTCGGCGTACACCGAGGCCGGGCCACCCGAGAGCACGATCGCCTTGGGGTGGTACGCCTTGATCTCTTCGATGGGGGTATTCGGCGAGATGAGGTAGGCGAGGGTGCCCGCTTCGCGGATTCGGCGGGCGATGAGCTGGGCGGTCTGGGAGCCGAAATCGACAACCAGAACCACCTCATCGTCGGCGAGGGTGGGGGTATGAGCGTCCGGAGCCGGTTTGGTGCTCGTCATGCGCGGGGGCCTTTGTGCGGAAGGGTGCGGAGCAAAGGGAGAGTATCGCGGGGACGGCGCGTGCTGGCAACGCCGGGTGGCTGGGGACGGCGGCTTTTGGCGGATTGATCCGGGGCGTATGATCCCGTTCTTATGGGACGAATCGGAATCGCTTTCGTGGGACACCGGTGGACGAGCGTGTTGGCCCTTGCCGGTGTGGTCTTGGTCTGCGGGGCTTGCAACGCACCGCAGCGCGAAGCGAACTTCGATTCCATCGACCCTAGCGAGCGCTCTCTGGCCGCGGCCCGGGCTGCCCAGGAGAGGGATGCCAATGCGATCCCCGAACTCATCAAGATGCTGGAGAGTTCCGACCCGGCGGCCCGCATGACGGCCATCGCATCACTCGAGCGGATCACGGGCGAGCGATTCGGATACGATCCGACCGGTGCCCCGGTGGCTCGCCGAGCCGCGATCGAGCGGTGGGTGGAGTTCGCGATCACGCAGGGGTATGTGCAGGTGCCGCCCCGGCAGGAGTATCGCCCGCGATCACTGGAGAAGCGCGACGGTGAGTGAACCTGAACACATCCGCATCGAGATGCTCAGCCAGCCCCGGTATTTGAGCGGGGTCCGAACGCTTGTGTCGGCGGTGGCCCAGCGACTCGGGTTCGATGAGTCCCAGTGCGGACAGATCGCGCTCGCGGTCGATGAAGCTCTGTGCAATGTGATCCGCCATGGCTACGAGCGCAGCCCGAAGGGCAGGATCTGGGTTCGGATCTGGCCCGTGGATGATGAAGCCGGTGAGGCGTGCGAGGGGGCGGCACTCGATGCGCCCCTCGACCAGCACCGCCCGCGAGCCGGCGGGATCAAGATCGTCATCGAGGATCTGGCCCGGCGGGTGAACCCCAGTGACATCAAGAGCCGCGATCTCGCCGAAGTACGCCCGGGGGGTCTCGGGGTGCACATCATCCGTGAGATCATGGACGAGGTCGTCTACGAGCAGCGGGTGGACGCAGAGAGCGAGCAGCCGGGACGGGGCATGCGGCTGACGATGATGAAAAGACGATAACCACACAGAAGATCGAGCGCGATGGCCCAAGCGGCCGACGAAACGGAGAGATGATGCAGGTCAGTACAGAACAGAATGGCTCGGTTTCGGTGGTCGCGGTTCAGGGCGATGTGGACCTGAACAGTTCGCGTGAACTCCAGAACGAACTGCGCGAGGCCCTCGGCACCGGCCCGAGCCGGCTTGTGGTCGATCTCGGTGGTGTGCCGTACATGGATTCATCCGGCGTGGCCACGCTCGTGGAAGCCATACAGCTCTCACGCAAGAAGGGGACGAAACTGATCCTCTGCGCGATGGGCGACAAGGTGCAGTCGATCTTCGAGATCGCCCGCCTCGACAAGGTCTTCACGATCGTGGACGACCGGGCCGCGGCCGAAAGCGTGTGATGAGCGAGATCCTGCGGCCCATCACGGGGATCGGGGCGCGGGTGTTCCGGACGCTCGGGCACATCGGCGACCTCTGGTATCTGCTCACGGATACGCTGCGCTGGCTGTGGCGTGCGTGCGTCGTTCGCGATGTCCGGCTCGGACGCCAGGCGATCGTGACCCAGATGGTCCGGATCGGCGTGCAGTCGATTTTCATCGTGTCGCTGGTTTCCGGCGCGATCGGGTTCATCCTCGGCCTGCAGATGGCGCCCCCGCTCGATGAACTCGGGCAGGTGGAATTGGTGCCGAACATCATCGCGGTGGCGGTGCTGCGCGAGCTGGGGCCTTTGATCGCGGCGATCGTGCTGACGGGCTTCGCGGGGGCTGCGATCGCCGCGGAGATCGGCACCATGGCCGTCAACGAGGAGATCGAGGCGCTCGAGGCCCACGCGCTCAACCCGATCCGGTTCCTGGTCGTGCCCCGCATGGCTGCGGCGGTGGTCAGTCTGGTGTGCCTCGCGGTGATCGCGAACCTCGCGGCGATCGGAGCCGCGGCGATCATGAGCAAGACAGTGCTCGGCATCCCTTGGACGACCTATTACGAGAACACGGTGCAGCAGGTCGGCGTGGTGGACTTCGTGACCGGCTTGGTCAAAGCGGGGGTCTTCGGCATGCTGATCGGCCTGATCGCGTGTGCCAACGGCCTGAAGGTCAAGGGCGGCGCAGAAGGCGTGGGGCGCGCGACGACGCACACGGTGGTGCAGTCGGTGGTCGCGGTGGTGGTGGCGGACCTGGTGTTTACGGTGATCTTTTACGCGTTGGGGTTGGTGTAACAGAGCGAGATCAACCCCGCCACACCCGCAGCCCGGCCCCAATCAGCAGCAGCAGCACCGGCAGTCCCGCAATGATCGACCAGCGGATGGCGGTTTCCTGGCCCGGGGTGAGGGCTCGGATGCGCGAGACATCGCTGACGCGGGCCGAGCGTGCGATGAGTTCGTCCCGCCCGGAAAGCCAGAACAGGGCCGCATCCAGCATTTCGGCGTTGGCGGGGAAGCGGGTGAAGGTGCGTCCATCCACCGCGAGCTGCGAGTACAGGTAGGGGTCCTGGAACCAGTTGGGCGCCGAGACCAGCACGAAACGCTGCACATCGGCGCGCCCGCCGGCATCGGCCAGCGGTCGCTCGACGCTCACCGCGACGGTCCACGGGCCTTCGAGG
>CAZIXS010000099.1:0-9552 GCA_964543335.1 uncultured Phycisphaeraceae bacterium
GGCGGAACGCCTGATCACGCGCGTGCCGGTCATCAAGCAGGTCTATCCGAGCGTGAAACAGATCGTCGACTTCCTGATCGGTGATGACAATTCCAGCAAACTCCCGACCTCCGGGCGGGTCGTTCTTGTCGAGTACCCACGCAAGGGGATCTACACCGTCGGTCTGCTGACCGGCGGCACGCTCAAGTCCATCGAGCGGATCGCCGGCGAAGCCAGCGTGACCGTGTTCATCCCCTCCAGCCCGACGCCCTTCACCGGGTACACGATCAACCTCGCCGCCAGCGAAGTGTTCCCGATCGACATCACCTTCGACGAGGCGATCCGCTTCGTGGTCTCGGCGGGTGTGCTGGTGCCGACGCGTGAGCAGGTCCCCGATTCGGGCAAACTTCCGGCCGAACAATCGGATCCCGCCGCAGAGACTCCCGATACAACCGAGCCCGGCACCGAAACCTCGCCGGGTGAGCAGCCCGGCAAGGGGCAGGGCTGATCCGCCTCCGTTACACTTGTCGTCCGCTCAGAATTATCCAGTCAGTCTGCGGAGGAATACCCAGCGATGCGAATCGAAGTCACCGGCCGGCACATGGACCTCACCGAAGCGATCAAAGCCCAGGTCGTGGAAAAGTCCTCGCGCCTGCCCAAGTACTACGACGGTGTGCAGGAGATCGACATCACCATCGAACAGCGTCAGTCTCCGGCCTTCCATGTCGAGATTCATGTCGACGGCGAGAAGCACGACACCTTCGTCGCCAAGGCCGAGGGTGATGACATGTACGGCTGTCTGGACGCGTGCATTGATAAGATGACGCGCCAATTGACCGACTTCAAAGAAAAGCTCAAGAACACAAAGCGATGAGCGGCCAACGGGTCCGCGTGATCTCGAAAGCCGGAGATTCTTTCCTATGAAAATGCTCGATATTGTTTCCAAGCAGGCCGTAATCGCTCAGCTCAACGCGACCTCACGCGATGGTGTGATCGAAGAGCTCGTCGGGGCGCTGATCGCCGCCGGCAAGGCCGAAGAAGGCATGCGTGCCGATCTGATCGCCAAGGTCATGGAACGCGAACGCCGCGGCTCCACCGGCTTCGGCAAGGGCGTCGCGGTGCCGCACGTGAAACATCCCGATGTGAACACCATGGCCGCCGCGATCGGCATCAGCGAGCAGGGCATCGACTTCTCCGCGCTCGACAAGCAGCCGGTCTACTCCTTCATCCTGCTGCTGTCCCCGCTCGATCGTCCCGATGAGCACCTGCAGGCGATGGAGGTCATCTTCAAGAATCTCAACCAGGACAGTTTCCGTCGCTTCTTGCGTCAGTCGTCCTCCACCGAAGATGTGATGACCCTGCTCGAAGACGCCGACAACGACGATCTGCCCGCTTGAGGCCGTTGGCGTAGTGTGTTCGCGTGTGCTCCTGAACTCCGCAATGAAAGCGTCTCATGTCGCAACAGGCGACATCCCGTGTCACCGTGCCCAACCGGCTTGGCCTTCACGCCAGGCCGGCGATGGAATTCGTTGAAAAAGCGAGCGTCTACGCCTGCACGGTCAGCGTACGCCGTACCGACGGCGACGAAGTCGTCGACGGAAAATCCATCATGCAGATGATGCTGCTCGCGGCGACCGTCGGCACCGAACTCGAAATCGTGTGCGAAGGTGACGATGCCAGTCAGGCCTGCGATGCTCTCGTCGAACTCGTCGAAGGCGGTTTCGGCGAGCAGTAAGCGGCCCTCTGATTCTCTCGATCAAGCGAGCGGCGCGAGCTCACGCTCATCGACCCGCTCGATCCGTGCGCCGAGCAGCCGGAGTTGGTGCTCCATCTGTTCGTACCCGCGATCGAGGTGGTACACCCGGCGGATCACTGTTTCGCCCTCTGCCGCGAGGCCCGCCAGAACGAGCGAGGCCGATGCACGCAGGTCCGATGCCATCACCGGTGCTCCCACCAGCGAGCGCACGCCCGAAACGACCACGGTCGATCCCTGACGGAGCAGGTTGGCACCCATGCGCGAGAGCTCCGCGACATGGAGAAAACGCTGTTCATAGATGCGCTCGGTGATGACGCTGTTGCCTTCTGCGATGCAGGCCATCGCCATCAGCTGCGCCTGCAGGTCGGTCGGGAACCCGGGGTGCGGCTGCGTGGAGACCGTGGTGGGCCGGATCGGTCCGCTTCGCGAGATCTCGACCTCGCGTCGGAGCGGATCGCTCGTGGGCGGATCGGTCGGGCGAACACTGACGCCCATGCGCTCGAACTGATCCTGGGCGGCGATCAACGCATCGGCCGGGTAGTTGGTCAAACGCAGCCTGCTCCCGGTGATGGCCGCGGCAATCACGTAGGTTCCGGCCTCGATCCGGTCGGGGATGACCCGGTGTTCCGTGCCACCCAAGGATTCCACGCCATGGATCGTGATCCGCGGCGTTCCTGCGCCCTCGATCTTCGCGCCCATCGCGTTGAGCAGACGGGCGACATCGACGACTTCGGGCTCGCAGGCCGCGGCTTCGATGATGGTCGTGCCCTCCGCGAGCGGTGCTGCGGACATCACATTTGCGGTGCCGAGCACCGTGGGGCCGAACGCTCCGCCGAGAAAGATCGTGTTGCCCTTCAGCCGGCCGGAAGCCGGGACCCGCGCGACGACATCGCCGCCATCAAGGGAGATCTCGGCGCCGAGCGCGCGAAGCCCGCGCAGGTGCAGGTCGATCGGGCGGTCGCCGATCGCGCAGCCGCCGGGCATGGACACGCGCGCCTCGCCGCGCTTGGCCAGCATCGGTCCCAAGACGCACACGCTGGCACGCATCGTCCGAACGATGTCGTAGGGTGCCAGTGAAATCGATTCATCTTCTGACATCAGCGTGATGCTGCGGGCCCCGGCCGATTCGTGCTCGTCAACCGAGCAGCCGAGCCGCTCGAGCAGGCTGAGCATGTTGGAGATATCCGCGAGGCGGGGGACATGGTGCAGCGTGACCGGCTGATCGCTCAGCAGGGCCGCCGCCATCAGCGGCAGGCAGGCGTTCTTGGACCCGTTGATCTCGATCGACCCGCTGAGGGTGTGTCCGCCGTTGATGACGAATGCGTCCATGTCTCTCGTGTTCTCCCGGTTCAAGGCCCGAGCGCTGTGTGCGCCCGTCCGATCATATCGGCCTTCTCAGCGGATCTCGCCCAATGCCGGCGAATCCGCCCCCCGGTGCGGGGTAGGGGCTTGCCCAGACCGCACAGGCCGTTGCCCGGATCACCCAAGCCTTCTCAAACGCCTTGGATCGCGGAACGGGAATCGTACGTTTGAAGTGAACGATTCTCACTTGCCCCAGCGGCCGATGCCGCGGCACTGAACAGGTGGAGGTTGGTATGAAAGGTAATTCAATGAAACAGACCATCCTTACCGCCCTCGGCCTGATTACTGCCGCGGGCTTCACGCTCGCCCTGATCCCGCAGGACGCCGATGCCCGAGCCGTGGTCATGGATGACCCCTTCGAGAAGCTCCCGGCCACCATCGAACTCACCGGTGTGGTCCGCGACTTTAAGGCCCACAACTCCTCCAGCAACGGCCACCCGGACTTCCAGCGCTACAACCGAGGCCACACCGTGGGCCTCGTCGAGGACTACCTCGACGACGACGGCAAGCCGGTTCTCAAGGACACGAAAGGCCAACGCGTCCGCACGCAGTTCCGCGACAAGGACGGGATGAACATCAATCCTTCGATGTTCTCCGCGGAGATGGGAGACCGTCAGGGGTCCCTCTCTAACCAGAGCGGCAACTCGATCACTTCCGCCGAATCTTTCCGCTCCTGGTTCCGGGATGACCCGAACTACAACCTCTCCGCCACGCACAACATCGTGCTCGAGCGTCAGCCGGGAACCAACAAGTATGTGTTCCACATGCACGATGACCCCAACCAAGCCGGAATTCAGGGCTTCTTCCCGGCCGACGGCAAACTCTGGAACGACCACAACCAGCAGCTCGGTCACAACTACTACCTGACCTTTGAACTCGAAACCGAGTTCGTCTACCAGGAAGCCATGGACCAGACCTTCACCTTCGTGGGTGACGACGACGTCTGGGTGTTCGTGAACGGCGAACTGGTCATCGACCTTGGTGGTGTTCACGGTGCGGTCAGCCAGTCGATCGACCTCAAGCGGCTCGGCCTGGAAGACGGCCAGCGCTGCACCCTCACGCTCTTCTTTGCCGAGCGTCACACCACCCGATCGAACTTCCGCGTGGAAACCACGCTGAACCTCCGCACCGCGGAGCTCCCCAACACCTTCAACCTGTACGACTAAGCCGTCAGCAGGTCTCGGGTCACACTCGACGACGCGCCCCGCAACGGGCGCGCCGTTTTACTTTTTGTGCATGGCTTCGAGTTCAGGGCTCGGTCGGCAGCGACCGCGCCACCCAGCCGTTCAGGCCGTCTCTCAGAAAGTACACCCGCTTGAACTCGGCTTTGATCAGCCGCTTGGTCAGCGCGATCGCGGTCGCCGAACCCGGGTCGTTGCCGTAGACCACGATCTCCTTCGCCCGGCGGAGGGCGGCCGGCGGGGCCGACGGGTCGAAGTCTCTCAGGTCGACATGGATCGCTCCTCGGATGCGACGCTCGCGGTACTCCGCGGCGGATCGGGCATCAACGAAGAGGATGTCCGCGCCGCCGGTGTGCTTCTTCGAAGCATCCGCGACGGCGATGTTCGTGATCGCGCGATCGGAGATTTTCTGGGAGCAGCCGCCCAGGCTTAGCAGCATGCCGATCACGAAGATGTACAGGATTACCCTAGCGAAGGTCCGTGTGGTGCTGGTCATCATGAGGAGCATACTCGGAAATTTGTGCTGAATCGCTGGAATGAACGCCATCGTGCGGCGTTTGATTATCTGTGATGACAGCTATTCGATACCCCGCTCTGGTTACCCTCCTCCTCGGTTTCGTGCCGTTCGTGCCCAGTGGCCACGCACAGCCCAGTTTCGCTCCGGCGAACGATACCGATGGCAACACGCTCGTCCGCCTGTCGGCCGTCGCCGAGCACGAGGCCGTTTCCGCAGCCCAACCGACGGATCTGGCCATCACCCTCGCGATCACCGAGGGATGGCATGTGTATTGGAAGAACCCGGGGGATACGGGCGCGCAGGTTCGTGTGAACTATCAGGGCCCGGAGTGGGCGACCCTGGGCGAACTCCGCTGGCCTGTCCCGGAGCGATACACCTCTCCCGGCGACCTTCTGGATTTCGTGCACGAGGGAGAGGCCACGCTGCTGGCCCCGCTCCGCATCGACGAGGAGGGCTGGATCGAAGCCGGTCGCCCAGACACCATTCGGTTCACGCTCGCCTGCGAGTGGTTCGTCTGCAAGGAAGTCTGTCTGATGGGTGAGGGTTCGGTCACGCTCAGCATTCCGGTGTGGGCGGAGGGGGACCCGCCGGTCGCCGCCCGGCACGCCAAGCGATTCAGCGAGGCCCGCGACAAGCTGCCGATCTCGGTCGAAGAGGTAAAGCCCGACACCTACAAGGCCCGTTTCGAGGACGGCGTGCTGCACATTGCCGTTGCCGGAGCGAGCCGGTTGACCTTCTTCCCCGGGCCTTCCGATGTGCTGGCGGTCCCCGTCGATGCGCTGGGTGAGGCCCAGAAGCAGGGGGAGCGGCTCAGCATCCGCTACCGAGACGCCGCCTCATCGGTTGAACATCTGGAGGGGGTGCTCGTGATCGAAATGGGCCAGAAGGACCAGCCGGGCTACAGCCGTCAGGCCGTGGAATTGCGGGTGCCGGTCAAGGCGACCGGCCAGCCAGAATGATTGTTTTTTCACTCCGTCGCCCGCGTGGGCGACGCTACTGTTGATGAACCGCGGCGATTCATGCCGCACACGCCCAAAGTCATGAGGCGTGTCGAAGGAGAAGAACCATGAAGAAGCGTACGAAATTCGGATTCGCAGGTTTGCTCGTTGCCGGTGTCGCTGCCCTCGGTGCCTCGGTGACCGGCTCCGCCGTCGCCTCCCAGAGCGCTGATGCCAAAGCGAAAGTCGGCGAGAAGGCTCCCGACTTCACCCTGACTCAGCTCCAGAGCGACAAGCAGCACACGCTCAGCGAATACACCAAGGCCGGCAAGATCGTCGTGCTCGAGTGGTTCGCGCCCGACTGCCCGTTCGTCGTGAAGCACTACCGGGACACCGAGAAGTCCACCGTCAACACCCTCGTCAATGACTTCAAGGACAAGGATGTCGTCTTCCTCGCGATCAACTCTTCCGCACCGGACCACGGCTACGGCAATGTCGATCGCAACGCCGAGCGCGTCGGCGAGTGGAAGATCAACCATCCCATGCTCATGGATGTGACCGGTGAGGTCGGCAAGGCCTACGGCGCTCGCACCACGCCCCACATGTACATCATCGACACCGACGGCGTGCT
Organism: uncultured Phycisphaeraceae bacterium; assembly: GCA_964543335.1. GTDB lineage: Bacteria > Planctomycetota > Phycisphaerae > Phycisphaerales > UBA1924 > JANSXG01. The sequence continues at coordinate 6,365 of CAZIXS010000099.1, forward strand.
GCGTTACGCCGGCGCGCTCGACAACGATTCGAGCAACCGCGGCATCGGCGATGTGAACTATGTCCGTCAGGCCCTGAACGAGATCCTCGCCGGTGAAACCGTCACCGTCGCCGAGACCCGGCCTTACGGCTGCAGCGTCAAGTACGCCAAGTAATCACTCCGACAGTCTTGCATGCCAATGAACAGGCCGGGCGTTTGCCCGGCCTTTCTTGTGCGCGGTTCGGTCGTCCCCGCTCAGTTCTCATCGCCTTCGAGCAGGTCATCCTTCGGTTCGGCCTTGGGGATCTCCGGGCGGTGCAGCAGCAGCGCGACAAACGCCAGCACGCTGAGCATCGCGATCGAGATCATCCCGACCGACTGGTAGCCGTAGGGCTTCCACGGCGACTCGGATTCGAACAGCGGTTCGTCTCCCTGCACGAACTTTGCCTGCATCACCCGGTCGCGCGGGCGATCCGAGTTCGGATCGGCGGCGAGGGTGAGGGTGACCACGCCGTTGTCATCCGCCAGCGCGGTGTGAACGGCTCGCAGTTCTTCGTTAAAGGCCTCGGCCTTGGCCATCGACCCGGAGACCCGCATCAGCGAGCCCGCCGTGAACAGCAGCGGCAGGACCAGGCCGACATGGATGCCGATCATCCCGAGTTTGCGGTTGCTTTTGATCATCAGCGACAGGACCGCCGCAGCGAGCGCAAGAGCCGCCGCGATGCCGGGGATGATCAGCGCTGTGGCCGGCTTGGCTCCGGGCGGCGCGACGCTCATCGTCACGAAGCCGGAGACGAACAGGCAGACCGCATAGGTGAGCATGGTCAACGCGAACTTGATCGGCACAGTGGTTTCCTCATTCCAGGGCAAGGGTTTTGTTGGCGGTTGATCGTTCAGTCGCTCAGGCGACCTGCACGGCGTGGGTCGCGTGCGCGACCGCGGCCTCGGCGAGCAGCTCCACCGGGTCGAACAGCGGCAGCTTGAGCGTGTGGGTGTTGAGCATGTTCGAGGCCTCGGAGGCGCCGAGGATCAGCGCCTCGCAGCCACGGGCCGAGAGCTTCTCGATGACGCCGTTGACCAGCTCGATCGACTCGGGGCGAACGCGTCCGTAGATCGCCTCGCTGAAGATGATCCGGTCGATGGCGATCGCGTCCTGCTCATCGGGCACATGCACCTTGATCTTGCGCAGGCCCAGCACGGTCTGGTAGGTCGAGCCGAAGGTGACATACTTCGTGCCGATCAGCCCGACATGCTTGCACTGGTTGGCCTCGATGGCGTCGGCCACGAGGGTGATCATGTTCATCCAGGGCAGCGGCGAGCCGGCTTCGGCGAGCTGCAGCGCGTGGTGGGTGGCGTTGTCGGGGAGCACGCAGAAGTCGGCCCCGGCCTGCTTGAGCACCTCGGCGGACTGACGGAGCATCGCGCCGACGGTCGGCCAGTCGTCGGCCTTGATCGCCTCGACATAGGTGGAGAATGGCAGGTTGTGCAGCGTGATCGACGGGCGCTCCGCCGGATCGGCGATTTCCGAGGCACGCCGGCCGATCCGCTTGTAGCAGCTCGCCGACCCCTCGGGGCTGACACCTACGATTCCGATGTGCTTGGGCAAGGTGCCTCCTCCGTGAGTTCGCCGTGCTGATCGCCGAGCAGAGTGCCCTGAGGGCGTGATAGGGTAGACCTCCCGGGGTCGTGAATCGAGCGGTGGAAGAACCACCCTGATCGCCGATCCCGAGCGTTATGGACAGTGTATAGGACCGGAGCCCAATCCCAATGCCCGATTCTCCAGCTTCACACACCGATCCCTTTGACCTGCTGGGCATTCCGCCCGCGTTCCCAGTGGATGAAACCCGGCTGCGTCAAGCCTGGCTGAAGGCGACCGCCCGGAACCACCCGGATCGAGCGGCGGATGCCGAACAGGCCCACCGGACGCTCTCGGCGGTGAATCAGGCGTACCGAACGCTCTCGGACCCTGAAAAGGCGGCGGGCGCCCTGCTGACCCGCCTCGGCGGTCCATCGCCGGACCAGGCCAAGGCCCTGCCCGATGGCTTCCTGATGGAGATGCTTGAGATCCGCGATGAGCTGGAGGAGGCCAAGGCCAGTCGGGACCCGGCCAAGATCGCGAAGCTGGAGGCCTGGGCCGACGAGCAGCGGGGGATGTGGATCGAGCGGGTCAGCCAGCAGTTCGAGGCCCACAGTGAGCAGAACGACCATCGCGACGCGATCCGCGAGTCGCTCAACGCCTGGCGGTACATCGAGCGGCTGATCGAGCAGTTGGATCCGGACTACTCGCCGGCGGAGGCGGACTTTGGGTGAGGAAGGCAGCGCCGATTCGATTCCGGCTCTACACCTGCAGATTGCCGGATCGAATTCTGACTCTTAAACAGTCAGAGATAGGTATTGCGGAGCAACGCTTGACTGGTTGCGCGCAGATATCAAGAGATCCCCGATTCGATTCCGGGGGGTCATCACCTTAGAGCCGGAATCGAATCCGTCGGGTGGCGTAGTCTTCGCGCAGCGAAGCCCACGAGTAGGGCGCAACCGGGTCCCATCGTCGGCATGGCCTGCGCCCGACTTCGTCGGACTCCGACCATGGCACCCGTCGCGCCCAACGCTGATTTAGCGCGCGCCGAGTCGGTGATCCGCTTCACAACCTCTAGATATGCATGCCGTGCGTGAACCAGAAGAAGAGGTCACGCAGACGGGCTTCGTTCTGCTTCACGCACGGGGCCAATTCTCAGGGCCCGTGAACCGTGAAGCAGAACCTACGGTTCACCCCGCATCAAGCCCGAAGTCCACCGACCGCGCCTGGTGCGTGATCGCTCCGGTGCTGATGCGGTCCACGCCGGTCAGGGCGACCTGCCCAATGGTGTCGAGCGTGATGCCGCCGCTGGCTTCGAGTTGGATCGCGCTGCCCGATTGCCGTCGCAGAGAATCAGCCTCGCGCAGCAGGTCGGTGGGCATGTTGTCCAGCAGGACGATGTCCACGAGGCCGGGGGCGTGCTGCTCGGCCTTCAGGATCGTCTCGAACTGGGCGAGCGAATCCACCTCGATCTCCACGAACTGCAGGTCGAACCGCTCGCGGGCGCTGGCGAGTGCTTCGAGGATGCCCTCCAGCCCGGCGGGGGCCATGGCGATGTGGTTGTCTTTGACCAGCACCGCGTCGTAGAGGCCGATGCGGTGGGAGTACCCGCCGCCGCAGCGCACGGCGTATT
>CAZIXS010000100.1:0-9362 GCA_964543335.1 uncultured Phycisphaeraceae bacterium
GCATGCCATGCAAGCGCTCTCCCAGCTGAGCTACGGCCCCATATACCGGTCAAAATCGCCCTTCCCGGTCCAACCGGACCGCGTCGGGCCACACAGCGTAACGCGTTCATCGGTTCCGTCAAGCCCGACCACCATCCAGATCCTCGAAACCAGCCGGAACTGCCCGCCAGGGCGGCTTTTTGGGCCCGTAGCGCGATGTCCCTCCTTGCGATACCCTGTCCTTCACCATGCCCGAGCCGCATCCCACATATCCCTCCCTCCAGGTCTTCAATCACCCGCTGATCCAGCACAAGCTGACCTATCTCCGGGATAAGCAGACCAGCTTCCGGGCCTTCCGGGCCCTGATCGCCCAGATCGCTGGCCTCATGGTCTACGAGGTCACCCGCACCTTCCCCAGCGAGTCCGTGCAGATCGACACCCCCATGGGCAAGCATCGCGGCACGCGGATCACCGCCGCCATCACCGTCTGCCCGGTCCTCCGCGCCGGGCTCGGCATGGCCGAGGGCTTGCTCGATGTCATGCCCGAAGCACGCGTCGGGCACATCGGGCTGTTCCGCGATGAGAAAACCCTCCTTCCGACCCAGTACCTCTCCAAACTCCCGCGTGATCTCGAAACCGGCCCAGTCATCCTTGTGGATCCGATGCTCGCCACCGGCGGCTCGGCGGTGAAAGCCGCCCAGATGCTTTTCGACCAGGGCGCGACCGATGTCCGCTTCCTCTGCCTGGTCGCGGCACCCGAAGGCGTGACCCGCTTTGCCCAAGAGTTCCCCAAAGTCCCGATCTACGCCGCGGCCCTCGATGACCGCCTCGATGAGCACGGCTTCATCCTCCCCGGCCTCGGCGACGCCGGGGATCGCATGTACGGCACCCAGTAACCGGATCGTCAAACATGACCACTCTTGAGCCCAAGCCGAAGAAGCCGAGCACCAAAGCCCTCAAGCCCACCCATCAGGCCAGCGACCCGGATACCCGCATTTATGTCGGCGACTGCCGCGAGGTATTGCCGCGCATCCCCGAGGTGAAAGCGGGGGAGGTGGACCTGATCTTCGCCGACCCGCCCTTCAACTGGAACCGAGCCTACGACGAGTGGAAGGACTCCATGCCCCGCGAGGACTACCTGCAGTTCACCGCGGACTGGCTGGACCTGTGCATCGGCGCCCTGAAGCCCGATGGCTCGATCTGGGTGAACATCCCCGACGACTCCGCCGCCGAGATCGTCATGCACCTCAAGGGCCGCGGCCTCGCCATGGTCAACTGGTGCATCTGGCACTACCGCTTCGGCCAGAACACCACCGGGCGTTTCATCAACAGCAAGGTCCACGCGCTCTACTTCTGCAAGGACCCGATGAGCCGCCAGTGGCACCCCGACGAGATCCTCGAAGCCTCCGACCGCGCGACCACCTATTTCGACCCGCGCACACACAACAAGAAGGAAGGCACCGCCGGCAAACGCGTGCCCATGGATGTCTGGTACGGCAAGCATTGGGGGCGCATCCAGGGCAACAACGCCGAGCGCCGCCACTACCACGACAACCAGATCCCCGAGGTCTACCTTGAGCGCGTCATCCGCGCTTGCTCGCGCGAGGGCGACCTGGTCATGGATCCTTTCTTCGGCTCCGTCACAACCCCAGTGGTAGCACGCGAAATCAACAGTAGCTACATCGGCAAGGAGATCACAAAGCAGAACGCCAAGTCCGCGTGGGAACGGATCACCGACATCGGCTGCGTGCGCGTCAAGCGTGATCAGCCCACCCAACATGCCAGCGCGATCTTCCAACCCCGTGCGGTCCGCGAGAAGCCGCAGGGCTGATCCCTGCGAACCCGTTCACCCGAGCGCGAACCGAGCCATCACTCTCGGTCCGCGCCCGGGTTCCGGGCCGGTGAAGTGGCCGTTTCATGCCCGCTTCACCGCTCTCTCCCCTCGTCCGCATCCAAGAGAAAGTCTCGGACGACCCGCAGCAGCTCCGCGCTCGGGTTCAGGAACGCCTCGTGCCCCTCGTCGGTTTCGATCAGGGTTGCGCGGGTGTCCACGCCCGCTTCCAGCGCGGCGGTGTGCAGCTCAAGCGTCTGACCGGGCAGGTGCACGCCGTCACTGCTGAAGCCGACGAACAGCGTCCGCGCTCGCACACATTGCATAGCCCTTACCAATCCGCCCCTGCCCGCCGAGGCGTCGTACAGGTCCGCCGCCTTGCTCAGGCGGAGCAGCGCGTTCGCATCAAACCGATCCGCGAACCGTCCACCCGTCGCGCCCAGGTACCACTCCACGCTGTGATCGTGCTCCAGCGTGAACCGTGTCCGAGACTCGTCCCGGCGTGACCGGCCGAACCTACGCTCCAGCAGCGATGCCGACCGCTCGCTCGAATGCAACAGACCACGCGCGATGGACAGCCCTTCAATCGGCCCCCGATCCGGCGCGTACCAGCCCTTGCGGAAGTTCGCATCGTTCGTCACCGCCCGGCGCGCCAGTGAACCCATCGCCAGTGCGTGCGCCTGGCGTCGTGCCGCCGCTCCCAGAATCACCGTCCGGCCTACGCGCTCCGGCTCGCGGATCGACCATTCCAGAGCAACCAGCGCGCCGAGCCCTCCGCCGATCACCGTGACGGGCTTCGTGACGCCAAGGGCATCGAGCAACCGGCGCTGCACCCGCACCATGTCGCCGATCGTCACGACCGGGAAGCGGGGGCCCCAGGGTTCCCCGGTGTTCGGGTCGATCGAGGTCGGGCCCGTGGTTCCGAAGCTCCCGCCCAGCACATTCGCCGTGATCACAAAGTGCCGCGCCGGATCGACCGGCAGGCCTGGCCCGATCATCGTCTCCCACCAGCCGGGCCGATCGCTTCGCTCGCCCCGCGCCGCGTGCGTATCCGCCGAAAGCGGATTGCACACCACGACCGCGTTATCGCCCGAGGCATTCAATCGCCCGATCGTCTCGAAAGCCACGTCCACCTCGTCGAGCACCACACCCGATTCAAGCAGCAGCGGCTGTTCGCCACTCGCCACGCGAACCGTTTGCGACGATCGCGGCGCGCTCCGCGCTCGCTCGCTCAATTCGGAGTGCTCGCTCCCGTAGCAGTAAGCACGGTCGCCGCGAGACCACGTCTCACTCTGCCCGGTTGATCGGTTCGTCCGGTTGTTCGAAAAGACGGTCATGACACACTCACATTCATGCCGCGCGCAGGATCGCTGTGCCGGCGGTTCGTCGGGAACAAATCACAGGGGCGCAAGCGAGCGGTGATGACCGGTGAAGCGTGGGCTTGAACGAAACGCTCTGGCCCAAAACGACAAGCACCACCGCCGGAGTCGCCCGGGTCGGTGGTGCTCAGTGGTTCAGCACTGAGTTCGTGGAAGGGTCGCTACGCTCGACAACCGAAATCCACACAACCGCCGCCCGGGCATGCTTTTCGCATGCAGGGTTTCATCGGGCACGGTTTGCGGAAGCAGGTGTTCACGAAGCGAATCTCCAATTCAGCGGCAGAACTATACACCGCGTTGATTGGCTGTCAAATCATCAGCACGGGCGGGCGGGCACTTTGCGAAATCCACGCGCGATGCCCACGGCCCGTCCGCTGTCAGTAACTCGACGAATCCAGCGTCACCTTCCCTCGGAAGGTCCAGTAGATCGCCACCGTGTACGAGAGCACACACGGAATGCCGACCACCGCGATGATCAGCATGATCCCGAGAGTCTTCTCGCTCGACCGCGCATTCCAGATGCTGACCGAGTTCGCGGCGTCTGTCGTCGAGACCACGAAGTTCGGGAAGATCGCCGCCGCGAACAGCGTCGCCAGCGCCGCGATCGTCGCGCAGCTGCTCAGGAACGCGTACATCGGACGACCCTTCGAGAGCGCCCGCGGGATGTTCGCGATCGCCAGCACATTCAGCACGGGCACGATCCACAGCCACGGATGCTTCTCGAAGTTGCTCGTCGCGTTCGGCACAGCCTGCAGCGTGTACATCGTCGCGAAGATGTACAGCGTCAGGAACACGCCGAACAGCGACCACATCGCTTTGTGCGCCCGTGCCTGCAGCTCGCCCTCGGTCTTGAGGTACAGGTAGATGCCGCCGTGCATCGCGAACAGTGCGACGGTCATCAGCCCGACGACCAGCGGGTACGCGCCGGCGGTGGGGGACCACAGCTGGTCGAGCATCGTCCCGGTGTAGTCACCGGCCTCGTTGATCGCCAGGCCCGCGATCAGGTTCCCGCCGGCCACGCCGAACAGCAGCGCCGCGACGCCCGAAGCGCCGAAGAAGCACCAGTCCCAGACCGTCCGCCAGAAGCGGTTGTGCACCTTCGAGCGGAACTCCAGCGACACCGCGCGGAAGATCAGCGCGAACAGCAACAGCATGAACGCCGAATAGAACCCGCTGAACACCGTGGCGTAGGCGTTCGGGAACGCCGCGAACAGCGCGCCGCCGAAGGTCACCAGCCACACTTCGTTGCCGTCCCACAGCGGACCGATCGAGTTCATCGTGATCCGGCGCTGCCGGTCGCCCTTGGCGACGAACGGGTGGATGATGCCCACGCCGAGGTCGAACCCATCGAGAATCGCATAGCCGATAAGCAGCACACCGAGCAGCACAAACCAGATGATCGTCAGAGTGTCGTAGCTCACGCTTCACCCCCTTCGCTCCCGGTCAGGTGCTTGCCTGCGGGATCCGTGTAGTCCTTGGCGACCTCGAAGAACTTGCCGCCCTTCTCACGCTTGGCCATCGGTTCATCCGGATCATCCGGGCCGTGCTGGATCTTCGAGTTCAGCACGAACAGCCAAAGCGCAAACAGCAGGATGTAGATGCCGCCGAACATGATGATCGACCACAGCACCTGCTCCGCCTTCACCGCGTCCGACAGGCCCTCGCTGGTGCGCAGCCCTCGCAGGGCAACCACCTGTTCGTTGTCATGATCGAGTCGAGGCAGCGTCTGCTGGTTCGCCAGCATCTCCCGCGCCTCGTCGGTCAGCGTCGGATACACGATCCATGGCTGACGCCCGACCTCCGCCGCGATCCACCCCGCCTGATTCGCAAAGAATGGGAGCACGATCGTCGGCACCCAGATGAACAGCAGCCACCGTTTCTCGAACAGCGTGCCACGCCATAAGAACAGCAGCGACAGCAGGCTCAGCGCGATGAAGAACATCCCGCACGCCACCATCAGGTGGTACATCTGGAACGGCAGCCAGATCGGGGGCAGATCGTCGTCGTGGAACATGTCCAGCCCGACGATCGGCTCCTCGAAATCGCCGTGCACCAGGAACGAGAGCATGCCCGGGATCTTCACCCCGTACTTCACTTCTCCGGTCTCGGCGTCCGGCCAGCCCCAGAGGTACAGGTCGCCGGGCCCGCTGTTGAAGTGCCCCTCAAACGCCGCGAGTTTCGCCGGCTGCGTCACAGAGACCGTCTTGGCCTGATCGTGCCCGGTCACCAGCGCGAGCAGCGAGAACACCACCGCGATCGGAAGCGCCACCGTGATGCACCGCTTGGCGAACTCCGTGTGACGCTTGCGCAGCAGGTAGTAGCACCCCACCGACATCACAAAGAACGCCCCGGTGATGAACGCCCCGATCAGCACATGCGAGAGGCGGTCCATCGACGACGGGTTGAACACCAGGGCCCAGAAATCCACGATCTCCGCCCTCACCTGCGGCACGCCGTTGATGACCAAGGGGTTGCCCTCGGCATCCAGCATCGGACGGATCGTCGAACCGGCCGGCGTCTGCTGCCACGAGTTCGCGATCACGATCCAGACCGCCGAGAACATCGAGCCCAGGAACACCATCAGCGTCGAGAAGAAGTGCATTTTCCGCGACACCCGGTCCCAGCCGAACACCAGCACCGCCAGGAAGCCCGACTCCAGGAAGAACGCGAAGATCCCCTCCGCCGCCAGGGCCGAGCCGAACACATCGCCGACGAACCGGGAATAGGCCGCCCAGTTCGTCCCGAACTGGAACTCCATCACGATCCCCGAGGCCACGCCGAGCGCGAAGTTCAAGGCGAAGATCTTCGTCCAGAACCGAGCCGTGGCCTCCCAGATCGCGTGCCCGGTCTTCAGCCACATCCCCTCGAAAATGACCATCAAGAGGCCAAGCCCGATCGAGAGGGGCGGAAAAATGTAGTGAAACATCACCGTCCCGGCGAATTGCAGGCGGCTGAGCAGTTCAACGTCCATGGCGTGTTCCCTCCGGAAGAACAGGTATTGCTATAGCGTTTTACCCGATTTCCATATTGCGGTCAAGCAGTAAAAAATACTGTTTAGCAGTATTTACACTGTTTCCCGAAGAGCCTCAGCGTAGGTCCGTATCGCCGTCGTCCTTCACGGCTCGAGCGAAGCCGGCGGGTCGGATTCCGCCGAAGCCCCATTCTGATGTGCCAGCGGAGCAGACTGCGCCGGATCGGCTGTGCCGGCCCCATCGCGCTCCCCGCCGAGGCGAGTCGCCGTCTCCTTGACCACAATGAAACATGCCATCACCACCAGGAAGACCGCGAACCCGCGCTGCAGTGCGTTCTGGTTCAGCCGCTTGTTCAACGCCTTGCCCGCGAACGACCCCGCGATCCCCACCGCGCTGATCAGGCCGATCGTCTCCCAGTTCACCGAACTGCCCATCGAGTCGAGAATCCCCAGATACTTCCAGAATCCCACCGCCGACTTGAGCGCGATGATCACCAGGCTCGTCGCCACCGCCTTGCGCATCGACAACCCGCACAGGATCACCAGCGCCGGCACGATCAGAAACCCGCCGCCCACGCCGACGAATCCGGTCAGTGCGCCGACCCCCAGCCCATCCGCGACGATCCGCAACGCCGATCGAGGATGCTTCTGAGCCGCATCGGAGCTCTCGCCTGCGTCGGGTGTCTTCGGCGCCTTCGATCGCTTCCACATCTGCCGTGCCGCGAGCAGCATCACCCCGGCGAACACGATCAACTGCACATACCCCGCCACAAACGCCGCTGCCCACGCCCCGAGGTAGGTCCCGGCCATCCCCGGTACCCCGAACACCAGCGCCACACGCCACTCCACCAGCTTCGCTTTCGCATACGGCAGGCACCCGATCAGCGCGATCGCCCCGACGATCCCCAGCGATTCCGCGATCGCCACCTTGTCCTCATGGTGCAGCAGATAAATCAGCACCGGCACCGTCAGGATCGAGCCGCCCGATCCGAAGATCCCGAGCGACAACCCGACCGCAAGTGCCCCGAGGATCGCAAAGACCATCGCCCACGCCCGCTTCCTGACACCCCATCGGGCGCCTCACCTCATCACGCCGAACAGCTCGTTCCGCAGCTTGCGACGCCTTTGTTCCAGGGCATCTTCGCCAGCAGCAGCGCCATCCCGCACCAGCCCGAAGCACCGGCAAACACCAGACCCGAGCCGACAAAGCCGGACAGAATCAGGAACCACGGGCTCACAAACGCCCCGAGCAGCACGCCGATGACCACAAGCGAACCTGCCGTCATCTGCACCTGACGCATCACGCCGATCTTCGGTGCCCCCGCCGGCTTGTACACCGGCTGGCCTTGGGCCTTCCAGGCCTCAATCCCGCCCGCCAGGTGGTACGGCACTCCGCCGCAGCCCGCATACCGCTGCGCCGCATCCAGCGAGCGCCTGCCGGATCGGCACTGGAACACCAGCTTCCGATCCCCGTATTTCGTGCGGATCGCCTCCGCATCGAACGCCGACAGCGAATGCAGGTCAGCACCGTCGATCCGCTCCTCGCCGTACTCAAACGGCTCGCGGACATCGATGATCACCGCCTCGCCTGTCTGCTGCCAATGGCGCAGCTGGGCCACAGAAACATCCGTTACCGTCGCGTGCTCAGTGGTCGTGCTCATGATGTCGCTCCCGCCGTGGTGGATTCCTTGACCGTGTCATGCTCCTGTTCCCACGCCAGGAAGCCGCCCTTCAGGTTGATCACCTCGCGGCCCAGCCGCTGCAAATACGCCGACGCCCGCGCCGATCGGACACCGCTGCGGCAGTGCACCAGCAGCTTCCCGTCCGGAACCTCGTCCAGCCGAGACATCAGGCGTGTGTGCGCGATGTTCGTCGCGTCCTCGATATGCCCTTCGCGGTACTCCGTCTTCCGACGCACATCCAGCACCCGCACCGCGCCCGAGTCGATCAGCTTCGACGCTTCGTCCGGATTCATCTCCGGCGTCACCGCCAGCGAGTGCTCATCATCCTCGTACTCGCCAAGCGTCGCCGCATCCACCCAGCCCTCGATCCGGTCCAGCCCGATGCGGATCAGATCCCGCACCGCTTCATCCAGCCGGTCCGGCTCAATGACCAGAATCATCGGCTCGTCGGGCCCGATCAGCGAGCCTGCGTCTGTATTGAATGACTTGATCAGAGGCAGCGACAGCGAACCCGGCACATGCCCGCCCCGGAAGACCGGCCACTCGCGCGTGTCCAAGATCGCCGTGCGCTTCGCATCGATCGCCCGCAGGTCCGCCGCGCTCATCTGCTTCGGCTGCGGTACGCCACCCAGAACGGGCGGTCCGACCTTGTTCAGCTTCTTCATCGTGGCGAAGTACATCGGCGGCTCCGGCTGCCCGCTCAGGATGAAATCCACGAAGGCCTGCTCGCTGCTCGCCGCCCGGATCGCCGGGTTGAACCGCTTCTCATAGCCGATCGTGCTCATCGGCACCGCGCCCAGCGCCTTGCCGCACGCGCTGCCCGCGCCGTGCCCGGGCCACACCTGCACGAAATCCGGCAGATCGTCCAGCTTGTGTACCGTCTTGTACAGCCGTCGCGCCGAGGGCTCCATCGCCCCCGCCTGCTGCGCCGCGGTCTCCAAGAGGTCGGGCCGGCCAAGGTCGCCCACAAACACGAAGTCCCCGGTCGCGATCCCGATCGGCTCGGTCGCGCCACCGCCATGGTCGGTCACCATGTACACGAGGTGCTCGGGCGTGTGCCCCGGCGTGTGGATCGCGCGGATCTCGATCTTCCCGATCAGGATCGTGTCGCCATCCTTGAGCAGTCGGTGGTCGTACGACCCGCCCTCGATCTTCTGGTCCAGCCACTGGTACTTCCAGTCGGCGTCGCCCTCGTCTGATACATAAACCTTGGCACCAACCTGCTCGGCCAGCTCTCGCGAGCCTGACAGAAAGTCAGCGTGGATGTGCGTCTCCGCCACCGCCACGATTCGCAACCCGTTCTGCTTCGCGAGATGGATGTACCGGTCCACATCCCGCTCCGGGTCGATCACGATCGCTTCGCCTGTCTGCTGACAACCGATCAGGTACGCCGCCTGCGCCAGTTTTTCGTCGTAGATCATCCGCATGAACATGCCGATCGCTCCTTTGCCCGGGCCCGTTCAAGGCCCTCCATCACCTGAGAGACAGGCCACCGCCCGACCGTTCCCGCCGATCGCGAG
>CAZIXS010000101.1:0-9353 GCA_964543335.1 uncultured Phycisphaeraceae bacterium
GGTCGGTGCCGCCTTCGCCGACTTTGGCGGAGACCTGGGTGCCGCACCGCGGGCAGCGGCCGGAATACTGAGTTCCCGCGGCGTTCTTGTAGATGCGCCCGTACTGATTGCAGCAGCGGAAGAAGATGCCAAGCCACGCCCTTCCCTGGGTGGTGCCGCTTTGGGCTGGCGCGGGCTGGTTGGGATTCGGCCTCATGCAGGGTGTATCGGCAAGCCAGGCGCCGGTTCTTTCAGGCGCAGGCGGCGACGGTGCGCTGGGCTCCGGCGGTGATGCGCTCGATGTGGGCGTCGGCGTCGTCGAGCAGGCCGTAACTCAGACCGTCGAGGAACGAGAGGTTGACCACGATGTTCCAGCGGCTGGCCCGGGCGACGGCCTCGGCAAGGATCGCGGCGATGGCGAGATCGCTGCGGAGCCACCGGTTGGTCATCGAGGACATGGCCTCGAAGCAGACCATGAGTTCGGCGATGACGCGGATGACATCGAGGGGGACGCGGGCGGCGGCGAGGCCGGCGTGGGCAAGTTGGGTCTTGCGGTCCGGGTCGGCCTTGTCGATTTTCATCGCGGTGTTGAGGGCGGAGTAGGCCTGGGCGTCGGCGTCGGCAAGCTCGATGAGGCGGTGGCGCATGGCGTTGACGCTTCTGGTGCAGTCGGCGAGGCGCTGCTCGTGCTCGGTGAGCTCCTTGCGCCCCACGGAATAGGCGAGGACCATCTCGGCGAGTGCCGCCGAGAGGGCTCCGACGACTCCGGCGACGCCGCCTCCTCCGGGCACGGCCTGCTTGGCGGCGGTGCGGCTGAGGTAGTCACCGATGCTCAGGTTCGCGGTGTCCAGCTTGTCGCTCTGCACGGTTGCTTGCTCCTCCTCCTCGGGGTGCGGGCTGGGTGCTGGTCCGGCCGGCTGGTCAGGGTGTGGGCGGAACGCCGAACTGCTCCAGCCAGTCGGGAGACGGCAGGTAAGTGTAGTCGGGGGTTTCCTGCACGATGCCTTCGGCGACTTCCACGGCGGCCTTGGCGTGGCCGTCGTAGAAGAGGAGGCTGGCCTCGACGGCACTGGAGCGGTACCAGCGCTGGCCTCGGTCGCCGCCGTCGTCGTAGTTGTAGATCGGGTGGGAGCCGAGGACCCAGACCTTGGTGGGGTTGCGGATGCGGGCGGGCATCTTCCCCCCCGCTTCCGGGATCAGGGTGGGGTAGAGCTCGTCGGCGGGCGTGTCGTCGAGGGCGTGGTCGTTGAGGGTGTAGGACGAGCCGAGCAGGTCGTACATGCTGTCGGTGGGCAGGCCGAGACTGGTGGTGAAGGGGTCGGCGGTGCCGAGGTCGGCAGGGGAGCGGAAGATCTCGATTTCGAAGTCCTGAGATTCCGCGCTGTCGTCGGCGGGCGGCTCGTTGTCATTGACATACTGATTGAGGGGTCGGCGTTCGGCGCCGATTTCGTTGATGCCCAGGAAGGGCAGGAGGCCTTTCTTGCCGCCGAAGAGTGCCCCGACATTGTCACCCTGATCGGCATCGCCCGGGCTGACGATGCCGCCGTTGGCGTTGACGCGGACCTGGGGGAGGGTGCTGGGGTAATCGTTGTAGTAGAGGCCGATGCCGAGGCCGAGCTGCTTGAGGTTGGAGGCGCAGCCGACGGCGATGGCCTGGCGCCGGGCGGCGCCGAGGGCGGGGAGAAGGATGCCGATGAGCAGGCCGATGACCGCCACGACGACCAGCAGTTCGATGAGTGTGAATCCCTGACGGGACGACCGAATCCGTTCGTTTCGCATGGCAGAAGGGTAGCAGGCGGTTCTCGGACGGTGAAAGAGGCGGGCACCGGTTGGGGGTGGAAAAACAGGAACCCCTGCTGGCGCATAGAAAAACGCCGGTCTGGAGGGACCGGCGTTTTCTGGAGTGGCGGCGACAGGATTCGAACCTGTGAAGGCATTGCCATCTGATTTACAGTCAGACCCCGTTGGCCACTTGGGTACACCGCCGCGGGACCGCAGAGGATACGAAAAGGGGGCTCTGCGAGCAAGAGGAGCGTGTATTCTGATCGCTTTGCAGGGGAGTTCTCCGGCTCTGAGGATCAGAGCGCAGGATCCACCCCCACTCTCCACGGAGCAGAGCCGATTTCATGTCTCCCGACGAACGCACCATTGAGACGCCCGACGAGGCCCCCACCCCGGAACCCACCGGGAATCTGCCTCCCAGGTACATGCGAATCCTCTTCGGGCGGATTTTCCCGTGGCCGTTTTTTCTTGTCGGAGTCATCACGCTGGCGATCGGCGGGCGGGGCTTGCTCGAGGCGATGACCAGCACTGGCTGGGCGACGGTGCCGGGTGTGGTGACGAGTTCGGAGGTCGTGGTCAACCGCTCGTCGGACGGCACGACTTTCTCGGCTTCGGTGGTGTACGAATTCGACCTCGAGGGGACGACCTACATCGGAGGGCGGGTGGACACCTCTGAGATCAGCACCAGCAATCGGGCCCGATCCGAGCGGATTGTGGCCAAGTATCCGGCGGGCCAGGAAGTGACGGTGTACTGCCACCCGAGCGACCCGGAGCGTTCGCTGCTGGAGCCTGGGCTGAACGCGTCGGCGTTTTTTCTGCCGGGTTTCGGGCTCGTGTTCTTCCTCGCCGGCACGGTGATGCTGATCTTCCTGCCGAAGCTGCTCAACGATCCGAACCTGAACTGGAGTTCGACATGACCTGCCCGTATTGCCGGCACGACCAGGTGGTGCATGTCCACGGGCATGGGCAGTGCGCGCGGTGCGGGATCAATATTGAGCCGTGTTGTGATGGCGGGGTGTGCGAGTGGAACGAAGTCCCAGTGCTGCCTTGTGAAGCATCCGATGCGAATACGCCTCAGCCGGACCCGGATAGATGATCGTCCGATACCTCAAGAAGGTCGGTGCGGCACTGCTGATTCTGAGCACCGGGCCCCACGGCTCCGGGCTCGAAGACTATCTCTCCAAGCATCCGTCAGAACGCCACACCCGGCCGCTCCTGATTCTGGGAGGCGTGCTGTTCGGCTTTGGGATGCTGAGTATGGTGATCGCACTCTCTCTGAACTTCCAGCAGTTCCGCACTGGTTTCTGGTCCACGACCGATGGCGTGATCGAGGTCTCAGAAATCAGGCAGTTCCGTTTCAGTTCCGCGAATGTCCAGATCGGGTACTCGTACCTTGTCAACGGGAAAAGGTATGGGTCTTCTCGCATCAGCACACTTGATGAGTCTTTCGACGATGTCCGATTCGCGATGGAAGTAGCGGACCGCTATCCGGTTGGGCAAGCCGTTTCAGTTTCGTACAACCCGCGCGATCCTTCATTTGCCATTCTTGAGCCGGGGTATGACCTCATGGCGGACTGGCTCTTCGTGGCCGGTCTTTGCCTTTCGATTCTCGGTGTCGGCTTCTTCTGCATGCAACTGGCGCGGTCGGTTTCGCTGCGTGCATCGGAGGATCCGTTCAAATCTCCGGATCGTCTGCCGTGATGATGTATCTGATCGCGAGCATCTCGGTGCTGATCGGTGGGGTGACCCATCTCGGTCGGCTGCGCGATCCACCGGGGTTCTGGGAGCATGTTGAAAAGACCCGGAGCGAGACGGATCCGTGGGCGTGGCAGCAGGATTCCGGTGTAGAGTGGTGGCTGGTGGGCTTTGCCCTCGTCGGCCTGGTGTACTTGGCTTTCCTGGCTCGGAGCGTGGTGCGCCGTGCACGGGAGAAACGCGTGCGCCGTCGGCATCGCACGATTCATCCGATTGCTGAGGCTGAAGATCCCACGCGCCGGTTCAAGGATTACCGGCGACGATAAGGGCGAGTGTGCTGCACCTTGGCGAGGGCGCATCACGGTTGAAAAGCCACCGACCGGAATCGAACCGGTAACCTCGAGATTACAAATCACGCGCTCTGCCAATTGAGCTACGGTGGCGGCTTGGCGGGCAGTATACCCCGTCAGATCCAGCCGTTCATGGCGAATGCGCCGGTGCCGATGATCGCGGCCGCGAGCAGGACCAGCACGCCGTCGCGGGCCGTGATGGCCAGGCTCAGGAGGACCGCCGCGGCTCCGGGGATGATGGCGGCCATGGGCACGAGGCCGAAGACGGGGACGGAGAGGCCGACGGCGAGGATGGCCAGCGCGAGGACCCTCTCCATCGGTCCATAGACGAGGAAGGCCAGTCGAGGGCGGACGACTTTGTCGATGGCGCGGGTCAACGGGCGGAGTTTGCGGAAGGCTTTTTCGAGTTTGTCGCGGCTGATGGGTTTGTCGCGCAGGCGCTTGGGGACCCAGGGTCGGTCCATGCCGAGCACACGCTGGCCGGCGACGAGCACGAGCAGGATCGCGATGGCGATGGGCATGCCGGGGATGCCGCCCAAGGGGGTGACGAGCGCGAGGGACGGGATGAGCATGAGCGGGCCGTAGAGCCGTCCGGAGAAGGCCTTGAAGACATCGTCGAGGGTGACGCAGTCTTCGCCTTCGGTCTGGTCGAGCAGGCGATCGAGGACGCCGCTCAGCGCGGCGGGAGAGCCGGTGTCGCGGCCTGCCTGGTCGTTGGAAGCTCGGTCGTTTGCAGATGAATCGCTGGACACGCTTCAAGGGTAGCGAGCGTGCGTGAAGGTTCGTTCATGCGGCGATGGGGCGCGGGCTCAGTCGGCGACGGAGAGTTTGATGATGACATCGGGGAAGGACTGTTCCAGATCGGGGAGGCCTTCGGGGCCGAGGACGCACGCGGCGCTGGCGAGGGCATCGGCGAGGGCAGCGCTCTGGGCGATGACGGTGGCGGCGCGCCGGGTGGTCAGGCCGAGGCCGGTGCGCGGATCGATGATGTGGGAGTAGCGGACGGAGCCGATCTGGACGAACTGCTCGAGGTCGCCGGAGGTGGCGATGGCCATGTTCGCGAGGTTGAGCGTGTACGGGCGGCCGATGCCGTCGCGGATGTCGATGCGCCAGCCGTCGGGCGAGCCGGGGGGCGGGTCGCCGGCGAGGAGGTCGCCGCCGAAATCGATGAGGGCGGCGGGATGTCCGGATGCGCTCAGGACGACCATGGCGCCGTCGGCGGCGAGGCCCTTGCCGACGGCGCCGAAGTCGGGGCGCATGCCGACGCGATCAAAGCGGATGATGGAGCGGGCCCGGTCGATCTCGATGTGGTGCATGCCGGAGCGGGCGCGGGCGGCCTCGAGGGTCTGCGGATCGGGGAGTTGTCCGGTTCTGCTGGTGGTACGCCAAAGTTGGGTCAGCGGGCCGAGGGTGGGGTCGAAGGCGCCGCCGGTCTTCTCATGCAGGATCTGGCAGCCGGCGAGGATGGTGGCCAGATCGGAAGAGATCTGGTGCCACTCGCCGGGAGCTTTGCGAAAAACCCGCATGGCTTCTGAGTTTTCGCGGTAGTCGCTGAGGGTGGCTTCGAGGGCGGCGATGTGTTCGAAGGCGCGGGCGGAGGCGGCGGCGGCCTGGGGTTCGGAGTTGGCGTAGAGGGTGATGGTGCAGGGGGTGCCCATCAAAATCCTTGTGTACTGGTATCGCGCGGGGGTAGTCTGGGGTGGTTCGGGCGAGACCTGCGGGGGTGGGGTTGCGCCGCTGCACCCGAAGAGGGACAGCGTCAGGAGGACCAGGAGGATGCGGATCATGCGTGCTACCCCGTTCATCGCCTCGATGGTCCTCTTGAGTGGTGCTGGCCTGGTGCCTGCGGCGGATGAGCCGGGCGTTGGTGCTGAACGAGCATACGAGACGCGGACGGTGCGTGTTCCGAACACGACGGTTTCGTTCGAGATGGTGCGGACCCCGGCATCGGAGGACGGTTCGGTTCCCGCGATGTGGGTGCTGAAGACCGAGGTGCCTTGGGAGTTCTACGACATCTTCGTGTACCGGCTGGACAAGGCCGATGGTGAAGCGGACGCCGACGGGGTGGCGCGACCGAGCAAGCCGTACGTGCCGCCGGATCGCGGGTTCGGGCACGACGGCTACCCGGCGATGGGCATGACGAGGCAGGCTGCGGAGGGGTTCTGCGTGTGGCTGAGCGAGGCCACGGGCACGGCGTTCCGGCTGCCGACCGAGGCCGAGTGGGTGCATGTGGCGAGCCCGGGCGCGAGCAGCGACGCGGCGATGGCGTGGACCAGCGCGAACGCGGCGTTCACCACGCACCCGGTCGGGAAGAAGCGCGCGAACGAGTTCGGGCTGCACGACATGATCGGGAATGTGGCCGAGTGGGTGATGAGCGATGGGCGTCGGCCGGTGGCAATGGGCGGCAGCTACCTCGATGCGCCGGAGGACTGCTCGCCTGAATCGAAGCAGCAGCAGGAACGCGGATGGAACGCCAGCGACCCGCAGATCCCCAAGAGCCAGTGGTGGCTGGCGGACTGCAGCTGGGTGGGGTTCCGGTTCGTGAGCGAAGAAGAACCAACGCAGGACGCACCTGAAACAGACGAAGCGAAGGAGCCCAAGGATGAACACTGAACGACCGGTGACGCGACGCGAGTTCAACACCGCGAGTCTGATGCTGGGTGCCGCGGCGGTGCTGGGGTCGGCCGGGCTGGTCTCGGCTCGGCATCTTCGGACGCAGCGGGATCCGGCGGCGGTGCTGAAGGTCGGCGTGATCGGGTGCGGCGGGCGCGGGACGGGGGCGGTGGTGCAGGCGCTGGCGGCGGATCCGAACGCGGTGCTGTGGTCGATGGGCGATCTCTACCCGGAGCGGATTCAGCCGTGCCTGAACTATGCGACGGGGAATGTGCGTGAGTACGCCGATGATCCGGATGCGGCGGTGAATCATCAGATCCGCGTTGAGCCGGATCGGATGTACTCGGGGTTCGACTGCTACCGGAAGGTGATCGAATCGGGCGTGGATGTCGTGCTGCTGACCACGCCCCCGGGGTTCCGGCCGCAGCATCTGCGGGCGGCGGTGGAGGCGGGCAAGCATGTGTTCTGCGAGAAGCCGGTGGCGGTGGATGGGAGCGGTGTGCGGTCGGTGCTGGAATCGGCGCGGATCGCGGAGCAGAAGAAGCTGTCGATCATGTCGGGGTTCTGCTGGCGGTACCAGGACCAGGTGAAGGAGACGCTGGCGAAGCTGCACGACGGGGGGATCGGCGCCATCCGGGCGATCCAGACGACCTACAACACGACGGGTTGGATCCAGCCGAAGCCCAGGCAGGCGGCGTGGTGCGATGCGGAGTTCATGAGCCGCAACTGGCACTACTTCCATCCGCTGTCGGGTGACCACATCGTGGAGCAGGCGGTGCACGCGATCGACTGGCAGGCGTGGGTGATGAAGGATGCGCCGCCGCTGCGGTGCTGGGCGGTCGGCGGGCGGCAGACGAGGCCGGATGTGCCGGAGACGGGGAATGTGTACGACCACTTCTCGGTGACCTACGAGTACGAGGGTGGCGTGCGGGGGTACCACATGTGCCGGCACTGGGAGAACACGCCGTCGGACAACTCGGCGCTGTTCATGGGTTCGGACGGTGTGTGCACGATGCAGCCGTGGCAGGGCAACCACACCATCGAGGGGGCTACGCCGTGGCGCGGGACGGCGAAGTCCAACGACATGTACCAGCGCGAGCACGACGTGCTGTTCCGGGCGATCCGCGACGGCAAGCCGGTGAACGATGGCGTGGCGATGTCGCACTCGACGCTGTTGGCGGTCATGGCGCGGACCGCGGCGTACACCGGGCGCGTGGTCACCTGGGAGGATGCGCTGAAGGGTGATGACGATCTGAACTCGCAGGAGTGGGCATTCGGCGCACGGGATATCCCGACGCTGGCGATCCCGGGAAGGGCGAACTCGTGAACGACGCGAGCGGACTGGATCGGCGGAGTTTCATGGGAGCCGCGGCACTCGGCGCTGCGGGGCTGGCGATGGGCGGGCTGGTCTCGGCCCAGGCGAGAGCGAGGCCGGCTGGTGCGGCGCGGCTGAAGCTCGCGGTGAAGATCGGCATGATCGGTGTCGGGCAGACGCTGGAAGAGAAGTTCCGCGCGGCGAAGGCGGCTGGCTTTGACGGGGTCGAACTGGACAGTCCCGGTGGATACCGGGCGGATGAGGTTCTCAAGGCCAAAGAGGCCACGGGCATCGAAGTGCACGGGGTGGTGCTGTCGACGCACTGGTCCAAGCCGTTCAACCATCCTGAGCCCTCAGTGCGCGACGAGGCGGAGCGATCGCTGGAGACGGCGCTGCGCGATGCGAAGGCGTTCGGGGCGAGCACGGTGCTGGTGGTGCCGGCGGTGGTGAACCAGTCGATGGCGTACGCCGAGGCGTACGAGCGATCGCAGCGGGCGATGCGGAACGCCGCGGGGCTGGCGGACGAACTGGGGATCTCGATCGCGTTCGAGAATGTGTGGAACAACTTCCTGCTGAGCCCGCTCGAAGCGGCGCGGTACTGCGACGAGTTGAACGAGGGGCGCTTTCGACGGACCTTCGGGTGGTACTTCGATATCGGGAATGTGGTGAACTTCGGCTGGCCGGAGCAGTGGATCGAGGTGCTGGGCGATCGGATTCTGAAGCTGGATGTGAAGGAGTTCAGCCGCAAGCGCCGCGACGATGAGGGGCTGTGGAAGGGCTTCGGCGTGGAGATCGGGGACGGGGATGTAGGTTGGGAGCGTGTGCGTGCAGCGCTTCGGGGCATCGGCTATTCCGGCTGGGCGACGGCGGAGGTCGGTGGCGGGGACGATGCGCGCTTGATGGATATCGCGACGCGGATGAACAGGG
Organism: uncultured Phycisphaeraceae bacterium; assembly: GCA_964543335.1. Lineage (GTDB taxonomy): Bacteria > Planctomycetota > Phycisphaerae > Phycisphaerales > UBA1924 > JANSXG01. The sequence goes on from CAZIXS010000101.1 coordinate 8,662, forward strand.
TCTTCGATCAGGGATGAACCGGAAGGAGCAGCGATGAGCGAGTGGACGCGGCGGGACTTCATGATCACGGCGGCGGGCGCGGGGCTGAGCACGGCGGTGCTGCCTGCGTTCGGCGGGTGGTACCAGAGCGGCTCGGATGTGGTTCGTGTGGGCGTGATCGGGTGCGGCGGACGCGGGACCGGTGCGGCGGTGAACGCGCTGGAGGCGCACCCCTCCACGAAGATCGTCGCGCTGGCAGACCTGTTTGCGGATCGGCTCAACGGCTCGCGCGGCTACTTGGAGCAGCAGGAGGATTTTGCCGGCCGGGTTGACATCGGCGAGCGTGCGTTCACCGGCTTCGATGCGTATCAGCAGCTGCTCAAGCTCAAGGACATCGATCTGGTGATCCTGGCGACGCCGCCGGGGTTCCGGCCGATTCATTTCGAGGCGGCGGTGAACGCGGGCAAGCATGTGTTCATGGAGAAGCCGGTCGCGGTGGATCCGGCTGGCGTGCGGAAGGTGATCGCGGCCGCGGAGCAGGCCAAGGCGAAGAAGCTGTCGGTGGTCGCGGGCACGCAGCGTCGGCACGAGAAGTGCTACCTGCAGGCGATGGAGCGGATCGGCAGCGGCGGCATCGGGGAGATCCACTCGGCGCGGTGTGCATGGAACCAGGGCGGTCTGTGGGTGCACGATCGCAAGCCCGAATACACGGA
>CAZIXS010000102.1:0-9339 GCA_964543335.1 uncultured Phycisphaeraceae bacterium
GACCACCGGTGTCCGCCCCGGCGATCGGGTGCGTTCGGAGCAGACGCAGCCGACCGTGGATGTCGGAGATTCGATGCTGGGTCGGGTGGTGGATGGCTTGTGTCAGCCGATCGACCAAGGCCCGGCGCTGCATGATCTGCACCCGAAACCCCTGTACCCGGATCCGATCGGAGCGATGGCTCGTTCGCGGGTCAGCCAGCCGCTGCCGACCGGCGTGCGCGCGATCGATCTGATGACCACACTGGGACGCGGCCAGCGACTGGGTATCTTCGCGGGGCCGGGCGTGGGCAAGTCCACGCTCCTCGGGATGATCGCGCGGGGGACGATCGGCGGGGACCACGGCGCGGATGTCAATGTGATCGGACTGATCGGCGAGCGTGGACGCGAAGTGCGCGACTTCATCGAGCAATCGCTCGGCGAGGAGGGGATGCGGCGCACGGCAGTGGTGGTGTCAACCTCTGATGAATCACCGTTGATGCGTGTGCGGGCGGCGAACGCCGCGTGCGCGATCGCCGAGTACTTCCGCGATTGCGGTCGGGATGTGCTCCTGATGATCGACTCGGTCACACGACTCGCCCACGCGCAGCGCCAGATCGGGCTCGCGGTCGGTGAACCGCCGGCGACGCGTGGATACACGCCCAGCGTGTTCGCGGCGCTTCCCGTGCTGCTCGAGCGGGCTGGATCGGTTCGAGAACAGAACGGACACAGCAGCGGCAGCATCACCGGGCTGTACACGACCCTCGTTGAGGGCGACGACATGACCGAACCGGTGGCCGACGCGGTGCGAGGCATCCTCGACGGACATGTGATCTTGTCGCGATCGCTGGCTCAGAAGGGGTATTTCCCGGCGGTGGATGTGCTCGATTCGGTCAGCCGCGTCGCTGGCGAGATCTGTAGCCCGGAGCACATCGCAGCCCGACAGAAGGTCGCTTCAGCGCTGGCGGCGTACCGGGATGTCGAGGAACTGCTGCAAATCGGCGCGTACACACCCGGCGCGAACCCGTTGACCGATGCGGCGGTCGCCCTGAAGGACCGTATCGACGGGGTGCTCACCCAACCAACCGGTGAGGTGTTTTCGTTCGAGGAATCGGTCGGGGATCTGTGCACGCTGGCCAAAGAGATCGAGATCCTCGTCGAGAACTCCCGCAGCCGATCGGGGCAGCAGCGCGGTCCGGCCGCCGGAAAGCGGGGGGGCTGACGCATGGCGGCGTTCCGCTTTCAGCTTGAGGCCTTGCTCGAGATGCGCCGGCGCGCCGAGCGTGATCAGCAGCTCGTGGTTGCGGAGATCGAAAGCGAGTACCGCGCCATCGAAGACCGTATCCGAGCCTGCCACGGCAACATCGAGGTGGCCAGAGACGAACTGCGTTCACGGCTCGCATCTTCCGTGCCCGGTTCGGTCGTTGATCCGCGAGAAGCGGCTTGGCAGACGCACTCGATGCACCGGATGCGGGCCGAGGCGGATGGGCTAGTGCTCAAGCTTTCGGGCGTGCTGCGCCATCTCGAAGCGGAACGAGCCAAGCTCGTGGAACTCGCCAGAGAGCGCCGGAGCATCGAGAAGTTGCGTGAAAACCGCTACGACGCGTGGAAAGTCGAGCGTGAACGCAAGGAACGGATCGAACTGGATGACCTCGCGTCGGCCCGAGCCGGGCGTGCGCGTCTCGGAGGTGTGCGATGATCAGGTCGGCCTGGCTGGTAGTGTCCACCATCGCGATCGCGAATCTGCTCGCGGTCTTGGGCTTCGTCGGTTGGCTGTTCGCCAGCGACCGCATGAACCTCGACCGGCTGGAGGAAATCCGCGCCATGGTCGCCCCGACCGTCGCTCAGGAGCAGGCCGAAGCTCGCAAGGCTGAGGCGGAGGCCGAAGCGGAGCGAGCGCGACTGGAGCAGAGTGGCGAACTGGGTGGGGTTCCGATCAGCGCTGCCGACCGGCTGAACATCATCCGAGAGATGGATGAGGTCTCGCGTCAGCGCTTTGAGCGGATGGAGCGTGAGATGCGCGATCTGCAGCGTCAGCTCCAGGCGGAGCTGGCGGCGATCGAAGAGGAACGCACGGCTTTCGAGAAGATGCGTGACGCATTCGAGCAGCGCCGGGCCGAGATCGCCGAACTCGAGCAGTCCGTGCAGTTCCGGCGTGCGCTCGCGTTGTACGAAAGCTCGAAGGCCGATGCCGCGGCGAACATGTTCCAGTCTCTCATCGATGAGGGGAAGCAGGATGATGTCGTCAGCTACCTGAACGCGATGAGGCCGATGACTGCCAAGAAGATCATCGAGCAGTTTGAGGCGCGGGATCCGGCTTTGGCAGCCCGCTTGCTGGAGGGTGTGCGGAACTACGGCCTTGCCACCGACGAGTGAGGAGGCCTGAAAGTGAGCGCACATGGTCTCCGGACGCCTCAGTCTGCCCCAATCGTTCTCCACGCCCTCTTTGCAGGCACCCGCTCGCCCATCCTCTGTGCGCCAGGGCCCCTCGGACCAGGCGCGGCAAACGCCTGATTTCAAGTCCACCTTTGCGCCTGAGAAGCAGGATCTGCGCTCCTCGCGTGCGGATCGGTCGCGTAGCTCGGATGCCGACATCAATATCTCGCGATCCGGCGAACTTGACCGTGCGGCCCAAGATGCGGATCTGGACGCCAGTGGATCGGGTTCTGTACCGGGTTCGGACGGTGAACCTGGAGCGTCTGATTCAACCGAAGTGGCATCGAAAGTCGAGAGCAATCAGGCAGAGACGCCACAGGCCGAGGGTTCCGGCACAGGGATCGAAGACCAGAGTTCCGAATCGGGCTCGGCGGATGCCGAAGGCACGCCGGATACGGAGGACGCTGACGCGTCTGCTTCCGGGCAGGTCGATGGCGAAGTGCTGACGAAGGCTGAGGCCCGCGTGGATCCGGAGCAGCCGGTGGCGGCGACCGCTTCGCGCGAGGGTACACCCGCCGACTCGAATGCGAAGAAGACCGATGAAACGGCCAACCGTGCAGCGTCGGGCAACAACCACGCTGAGGCAATGAAAAGCGAGGCGGCTGCTGAACCCGTCGTGACCAAAGCGCCGCAGCACGAGGCAGCACCCAAGACGCAGGCCAAGACGACCGAGACTGATTCGGCTGCCGAGCAGGGCGCTGCCAACGCGCAGAGAAACGGCAAATCTGCTGATGGAGAGGCGGACACCGCCCGCTCGACCGACCGGGCGGGAAACGAGCAGCCGCGCACAGATGCCGCGCGGGCTCAGGCAGATTCCGGTGCGCGACAGGATCAGTCAGACGAGCAGGCGAGAGATGATCGGCGATCTGATCCGGGTGAGTCTTCGAACGCTCATCGGGATTCGAATGGCGTGATCAAGGGTGAAGCCGAGGTGCAGGCGGCCGGCAAGGCGGAGTCGCTGGCCTCGGCACCCGCTGCGAAGCCGGAGGCTTCATCGGAGAGCGTCAAAGCCGAGCCGCGTGCGGAAGCGCTAAGGCCTGCTCCCGAACCCGCGCCTGTACGCGTCGATGCTCCTGCTCCGGATGGGGCTCAGGCCCCCAAGCTTGCCGGTCCGAGCGTGGCCGATCGGCTGTCGCAGGTGACTCTCAGCGCAAGCGATCGCGCCGTGCTGCAGGCCCAGGCCAACGCCGATGGCGTGACCAACCAGGCCGTGGCCCGAGGCATGAACGCCGTGCTCAGGCAGGGTGGCGGCGCCCTGACCATGAAACTCTCCCCAGCGTCGCTGGGTGAAGTGCGCATCGAGATGTCCATGCAGGGTGGGCGTGTGTCGCTGCAGTTCGATGTGGGCAACATCGCGGCGTACGAAGCGATCCGCGGGCAACTCGGCGAGCTGAAGCATTCGCTCGAGCAGCGGGGCATGACCGTCGAAAGGATCGAGACGCATGTTTCGCCGGCGCTCGCGAGGTCGAACCAGAGCGAGAATCAGTCCAATCAGCGTGGCAGCGACCAGTCCGGGCAGCAGGCCCAGGATCGTCACGATGCCGCGGATGGTCAGAGCCGCGGGCGAGCCGATGGTGAAGAGCGTCGATCGGCTGGGGCAGGCTGGGATTCCGCGGAGCATGAGGGTGGCGATGTTGACTTTGAGCAGTCGCTGCGCCTCGGCCTTGACGCGGTCGCCTGATTGTCCGCTCTCTGGCACGCCATTCGCGTGAGCTTCCGTGACGCGGCAGTTCGCCGCGATGGAGCACCTGGCCATGTCAGCGATTTCAGGAACGGGATCATCCGGCAACGCCCCGGCGGGCGCGACCGATGCCTTCAGCGCGATGTCCAGCGTGGACTTCCTCGAGATCATCTTCTCAGAGCTCACCAACCAGGACCCGCTCGCGCCCAACGAGACCAAGGACCTGCTGGAACAGATCAGCACGATCCGCTCGATCGAGTCCGACCTGTCGCTCTCCGAAGAGCTCAAGACCATGGTGCGCCAGAACGAGATCACCTCCTCCAGCTCGCTGGTGGGTAAATTCGTCACCGGCAAGACCTCTTCCAACACCGATGTCGCGGGATTTGTGGATTCCGTCACGATTACCCGTGACGGCATCCGGCTCAACCTCTCGAGCGGATATTCCGTGGCGCTGGATGCGGTGCAGGAGATCATCGACCCCGACATCATCGCGATCGGCGATCCCGACGCCCCCGAGGGCGAGGATGACGATGGCGTCGACGGATCCGACGGATCCGACGACGACGGCGGCTCGGCAGAAGACGATGAGGCCGATGGCCTGTGATCTGAACGGGGGCCAGCGTGGCGATGCTGCCGGTTGAAATGCTGAGAAAGCTCGGGTCCGGCGTCCGCCCGGACGGGGCGCAGAAGTCGCGCCGCCCGTCCGGAGCCGCATCGTTGGATTTCGGGGAGATGATCGCGGCGGCTCGCGTCGGTCGGATCCGCTCGGATCGGCCTGCCACCTGGCAGCGGGGCGATCATGACGATGAGCTGGAGCGCTGCCGCGATGTGCTCGAGGAGGCGATGGACCGCGCAGAAGCCGCGGGCATCGATACGCTCATCGTTGCGCTGGGGGCGCAGCTGCTTCGAGCCGATGTCGAAACTCGCTCACTCGAACCGATCGAAACCGACGGCGCGAGCGTGCTCTCGCTTGTGCCGCACGCGTTTTTGCTGCTGCGTGTGGAGGAAGACTCGGTGGGGGGGCTCGAAACGCTGGAAGCGATCGAGTCTGGCACGCCATCTGCGAGGCGGTTCATTCCGGCGGGCATGGGTTGGATCGGCAACCGCTCGCTGGAACAGATCGTCGCGTCGGTCGACCGATCGCCGGACGAGAGAGTGTGATGTGTGACCCGGCGGAGCCGGGGCAGAATCGGGCACGGAGGCCCGCTTTGAACTCGCCTGATCTCAGGCCTGAGGAAGGATTGTCAGAATGGCGTCCACAACCGCTTTGTTCACCGGTCTCGCGGGGCTTAACAGCAACGCTCGACAGCTCGATGTGATCGGTAACAACATCTCCAATGTGAACACCACGGCGTTCAAATCCAATCGCCTGCAGTTCTCCTCGGCGTTCAACCGCACCTTCAGCCTTGGTACTTCTCCCAACGCGTCCACCGGCGGTTCGAACCCCGGCCAGATCGGCCTCGGTGTCACGATGGCCGGCACCCAGCGCAACTTTTCAAACGGCGCGATCAGTCCCACCGGGCTCAACACGGACCTTGCCATCGAGGGCAACGGCTTCTTCGTGGTCGAGCGATCCGGCGAACGCTTCTTCACCCGCTCCGGGGCCTTCCAGTTCAACTCCGAGAACGACCTGGTCACCCTTTCCGGTGACCGCGTGCAGGGCTATCCCGTTGACAGCGAGTTCAACATCATCGAAGGCCGCGTGGAGGATGTGAACATCCCCATCGGCACGCTCACCATCGCCGAAGCCACGCAGAACGTCACCTTCTCCGGAAACCTCAACGCCGACGGTGATGTCGCCCAGCAGGGCAGCATCATCAGCCTCGGCGCATTCACCGATGGCGGCGGTGCTCCGACTCCTGCTTCGCTGCTGGTGGACCTCGACCCCGTCGGCACCTTCGTGGATGGCAACATCATCGAACTGCGCCAGGCCGAGCGAGGCGGCAAGGTCATCCCGACCGCACAGTTTGAGGTCACCGCGACTTCGACTCTGGGCGAGTACATGGACTTCCTGCGCGTCAACCTCGGGATCTACGAGAACGGCGGCGATGACCCGACCGACCCCGCCGGCGTCTCCACCGACGGCAGCGTGTCCCTCGGTGGTGCGGGTGGCGACGAAATCATCATCATCGGGAATCCGGGCTCGATCAACGATCTCGAGATCGATTCCAGCGATATCTTCGTTCGTCAGGGAACCGCCGCCGGACCGCCCCCCAACGCCACTCCCTTCGCGCCCGTCAAGACCCAGGTTGCCGACGGCGAGTCCGTTCGCACGACCTTCATTGTGTACGACTCGCTGGGCACGGAGCTCCAGGTCGATCTGACGCTCGTGCTTTCCGCCAAGACCGGCAGCGGTACCTTCTGGCGTCCCTACATGCACTCCGATGACGACACCGACGCCGCGAACCTGCTCGAGAACGGCACGCTCTTCGGTGCGGGTTCGGAAGACATGCCGCTGCTGCAGTTCGACAACTTCGGCCAGCTGGCGACCGCGGGGCAGTACAACATCCAGGTCGACCGCTTCGAAACCGGTGCGCTCGACCCGCTGCAGATCGCGCTCCGCTTCAGCAGCGAATCGGATCAGGTCTCGGCTCTCTCCAACACGGGCGGCGGCTCATCGCTCGCCGCGGTGTTTCAGGACGGTTCGCCCCTCGGTGTGCTCTCTTCCTTCTCGGTGGGCGAGAACGGCCAGATCACCGGCGGGTTCACCAACGGCCTGACCCGCACCATCGGGCAGATCGCGATCGCCGCGTTCACCAACCCCGAGGGCCTCGTCGATTCGGGCAACAACCTCTTCTCGGTCGGCCCCAACTCCGGCACCCCGCTGATCACCGAGCCGCTCGCGTTCGGGACCGGCCGGATCATCGGCAGCGCGCTCGAGCTGTCCAACGTGGACCTGTCTCAGGAATTCATCAACATGATCCTGACCTCCACGGGCTACTCCGCGGCGTCCCGCGTGGTGACCACCACCAACGAACTGATGAACCAGCTCCTGGTCCTCGGCCGATAACGCCGGCTCCGAAGATCTCGATGAAGTCCGCGTCACCCCGGGCCGATAAGTATCCCGTCGGCTCGAGATCCGGGCTGCAGCGTGGAGCAACGACGCCATGATCACCGTGACACGACTCGACGGCAGCCGCTTCGTGCTCAACGCCGAACTGATCAGGACCGTCGAAGCGACGCCCGACACGCTGATCAAGCTCACGACCGGCGAGAGTTATATGGTCCGTGAGAACACCGACGATATCGTCCGGCTCGTCGTCGAGTACGGGCGACTTCTGCGCGGCCTCGCTGATACGCGCTGATCCGCAACCACCCATAAAGTCTCGTCTCCCGGCCGCTCGGCGTGAAGTCGCCCCGCGAACCGGTCGATTTCCAGAGTACAGGCCAGCCACGACGATCGGGGCTGCGGAGGATGCTCATGGACATCACAACCATCATCGGTGTCATCCTCGGCTTTCTGCTGATCCTGATCGCCATGCTCATGGGCGGCTCGTTCGGGGCGTACGTCGATATCCCGTCCATCGTGATCGTGATCGGTGGCTGCATCGCCGCCACCCTCACGGCATTCCCGCTCGCTTCGATCCTCAAGATGCCCGGTGTGTGCCAGAAGGTCATCAAGGGCCCTTCGAGCGATCCGCAGAAGCTCATCACGCAGCTCGTCAGCTTCGCCGAAGTCGCCCGTCGCGACGGCATCCTTGCCCTTGAAGGCATGACCGCCGAGATGACCGACGATCTGCTCGTGATCGGCATCAAGATGGCCGTCGACGGCACGGATCCGGAACTGATCGAACAGATCATGGAAGCCGATGTCGAGAACATGATGACCCGCCACGGCTTCGGCAAAGGCCTGTTCGATGCGGGCGGGCGCTACGCCCCGGCCTTCGGCATGATCGGCACCCTCGTGGGTCTGGTCGCGATGCTCGCGAACATGAGCGATCCGTCCGCGATCGGTGCGGGTATGGCCGCCGCGCTGCTCACCACGCTCTATGGCGCGATCCTTGCCAACTGTCTGTTCCTCCCGCTCGCCGACAAGCTCGCGCTGCGCAGCGAAGAGGAAGTGCTGATCAAGACCATCATCATCAAGGGCGTGAAGTCCATCCAGTCCGGCGATAACCCCCGCGTGGTCGAGCAGAAGCTCAAGACCTTCCTCCCGCCCTCATCGCGTGGCGGCGAAGAGGAAGACCAGCGCGCTGCCGCCTGATCGCTGAGGGAACACGCTCATGCCCAAGAAGAAGAAAAAGGAACAACCCGGCGTTCCGGAATGGGTCGTGACATACGGCGACATGATGTCCCTGCTGCTCTGCTTCTTCATTCTGCTCGCGGCGTTCAGTGAACTCAAGAAAGAGCACGAGTACCAGCGAGTCATCACCGCCGTGAAAGAGGCCTTCGGCTTCTCCGGCGGTGTCGGCATCATGCCCACCGACGACCCTCCGCTCCGCTCGATGCTCCAGCTCATGGAAGAACTCGCCCAGAAGAGCCAGAACCAGACCAAGGTCAGCGAGTCCGACACCAGAGGCATCAGCGGCAAGCAGACAAAGGTCACCAAGGTCCAGGAAGGGATGATGTTCACCATCGGTGGCCACCTGACCTTTGCCCCCGGTTCGGCGGTCCTGCGTGAGGAAGCCAAGGAGGAATTGCTGCGGGTGGCCAAGCTGCTCAAGGGGCGCCGGAACAAGATCTCGGTGCGGGGCCACACCTCCAGCAAGGTGCTGGGCCCTGACTCGCAATACAAGGATCTCATGGACCTCTCCTATTACCGGGCCAAGGTCGTCGCCGAGTTCCTCATCACCGAAGGGCAGCTCGATCGAGAGGTCGTGGTTATCGAGGCCCGGGGCGATACCGAACCACTCGTGCTCCGTCAGTACAACCCCGAGGCTCAGACCCTCAATCGCCGAGTCGAGATCATCATGGCCGAGGTAATGGTCGAAGATTTCCACAAGGACTCCGGCTCCAGCGACGAAGCCGCCGCTCGCGGCGAGTCGCAGGGCTGGTAATCAGGATTTCGAGGGACCCGAAACCGAGGCTGTCAGCATGAGCGAGAGCGCCCCCGAGAAGAAGAAACTCCCGATCCGCACCATCATCGTGGTGATGGTCATGCTCCTCGTCGAGGGCGCGGCGGTGGTCGGCATCATGATGATGTTCGGCGGTCCCTCGCAGGTCGTCGCTCAGCCCGGCCTGTTCGGAGAGGCCAGCAGCCCGGAGATGAAGCCCGCGGAAATCCCGCTGATGCACGAGAAGCTCAC
>CAZIXS010000103.1:0-1241 GCA_964543335.1 uncultured Phycisphaeraceae bacterium
CTCCCCCATAGGAGCCACCCATGACCACCGCCACACTCATCGCGGGCATCCCCGCGACGAACCGCTCGCTCTACCATCGCATCCGCTTCCTCGTCGGCGATCCCGCCGCGGCGATCGACCTGCCCTCCGACCACTCGGCCCTGCCCGGTCGCACGCTGATCATCCGCGACATCGAGATGGACCGCGCCCGCGCGCACGCCAAGGCCGATCGCGTCGCCTGCCCCGCCGACTTCACGCCCGAGGACGGCCTCTCCGGCGATCGCGAGATCGCCACCGCGCAGGCCACCGCCGAGTTCCTGCGACGCGCAGGAGTGACCCGCGTCGTGAGCGACCGCTCCCTGCCCCTGGTCTTCGCCGAGATGATCAAGCGTGCCGGGCTCGCTCTGGAGTGCGACCTCGACCTCGGCGTGCTCGACCGGCGCGCCAAGGACTCGCAGGAAGTCGAACTCCTGCGCGAGGCCCAGTCCGTCACCGAGGGCGCGATGCGCATGGCCTGCGAACTCGTCGCCCGCGCTGAGGCCGGTTCCGACGGCGTGCTGACCCATGACGGCGACCCCCTCACCGCCGAGCGCGTCATGAGCGCCATCGACATCTGGCTCCTCGAACGCGGCTACGCCAACCCCGGCTCCATCGTCGCGCCTGGCCCTATCGGCGCCGACTGCCACGAACGCGGCCACGGCCCGATCAAAACCGGCCAGCCCGTCATCATCGACATCTTCCCCCAGAACAAGCGCACCCTCTACAACGGCGACTGCACGCGCGTCGTCGTGCACGGCGAAATCCCCGACGCAGTCGCGAAGATGCACGACGCCGTCGTCCGCGCCAAGAAGGCCGCGATCGACGCGACCCGGGCCGGAGTCACCGGAGAGGCGGTCCATCAGGCCGCCATCGAGGTCATCACCGGTGCCGGCTACCACACCGGTTTGCCCGACAAGCACGGCGAGGCGGGCAAGGATCCGTCCTTCTGCTCCATGGTCCACGGCACCGGGCACGGCATCGGCCTCGATGTCCACGAGCCGCCGCTGCTCGACATGAAGGGGCCGGAACTGGTCGTCGGCGATGCGCTCACCATCGAGCCCGGCCTCTACTGCGCCGCGATCGGCGGCATCCGCATCGAGGACCTGGTCGTCGTCACCGAAACCGGCTGCGAGAACCTGAATTCGCTGCCGGAAGGGCTGAATTGGGCTTGATCTGCTGGCGGGAACATGCACCGGTCACCCTGCGGTACGATCTCCCTCCCG
>CAZIXS010000103.1:1341-9334 GCA_964543335.1 uncultured Phycisphaeraceae bacterium
GCCCTTCACGAGCAGGGCCACCAGGAGATCGTCGCGATCGACATCCGCGAACTCGAACCGGCGATGCGGGACAAGTGCCGCGAGACGTTCGTCGGCGACATCTGCGATCCGCTGCTGCTCGGGCGGCTGCTGGCGATGTACGAGATCACCGAGATCTACCACCTCGCCGCCCTCCTCTCGACCCGCTCGGAATACGCGCCGGAATCCGCCCACGAGGTGAATGTCGGCGGGACGCTGAACCTGCTGCGCCTCGCCTCCGAGCAGGCCCGCTCGCACGGGCGCAAGGTGAAGTTCATCTATCCGAGTTCGATCGCGGTCTACGGCATGCCCGACCTCGACACCAAGGCCAAGGCCGGCGCGGTCACCGAGGACGAGTACCTCAACCCGACCACGATGTACGGCTGCAACAAGCTGTACGGCGAGCACCTCGGGCGCTACTACGCGAGGCACTACCGCCAGCTCGCGCAGGACCGTATCCCCGATGTCCTCGACTTCCGCTGCGTGCGCTACCCCGGCCTGATCAGCCCGCACACGGTGCCGTCGGGCGGCACCTCGGACTTCGGCCCGGAGATGATCCACGCCGCGGCGGCGGGCAAGCCCTACACCTGCTTCGTGCGCGAGTCGGCCCGTATCCCGTTCATGACCATGGGCGACGCGATCGACGCGACACTCGCGCTCGGTGCCGCGGACGCCAAACGCCTGACCCGCTGCGTCTACAACATCGGCGCGTTCAGCCCGAGCGCGGGCGAGTTCGCCGAGGCGGTCCGGGCCGCCTTCCCCGGTGCCGACATCAGCTTCCAGCCGGACATCCAGCGTCAGGCCATCGTGGACTCGTGGCCGGAAGAGGTGGACTGGTCAGCAGCGACCCGGGACTGGGATTACCAGCCGGGCAAGGGTTTCAAAGAGGCTTTCGAGCAGGAACTCCTCCCGCCGATCCGGGCCCGGTACGCGAACTAAGCCTGAGCCCAGGTGCCGCCACAAAACAACAAACCCGGAAGCTCCTGCTTCCGGGTTTTTCATTGCTGTCGAGCGTTGCCGCTCAGTCCGAGCAGGACGAGCCGAAGGTTGCGAGGACGATGTTGAGGTCGGCGAGGTTGACGAAGCCGTCGCCGTCGAGGTCGCCGGTGTCGGTCTCGTCGCCGAAGTTCGCGAGCACGACATTCAGGTCCGCGAGGTTGATCTCGCCGTCCCCGGTGGCGTCGCCGAAGACGAGCGGGCCGAGGGTGGCCCAGGTCATGGTGTTGCTGAGCAGGCGGGCGAAGTTTTCATCTTCGATCTGGGCGAGACCATTGACTGTGGCGAAATTGGCGACGCGCCCGCAGCCCGCGCCGGCGGCGATCAGAGCGTCGTAGGTCACACCGCTCTGCTCGAAGGTGTAGTAGCCGACCGCGCCGGGTTTGGCGGCGATGAAGGTGTGCGTGCCAGCGACGCTGGTGAGCGGGAAGGTGAAGGACTCGGGCAGACCGGCGTTGAGCGTCGGCTCGGGGGTGGTCTGGGTGAAGGTCATGTTCGACAGCGTGCTGAAAGGCGAATTCAGCTCCGAAGGGAAGTACTGGCCGAGCAGGGTGAAGCCCCCGACCGCGGCCTTCCAGACGGTCCACTCGTTGGTGACCAGCCCGCCGCCGTTGCGAACGAACTCGAAGAGCATCTCCTGGCCGTCCATCGGCATGTCGCCGTTTGCCCAGTTCCAGCTCGCCTGCAGGTAGACGACATCGATGCCAGACAGGTCGACGGTGGAGTCGAACTGCGTGTAGGGCACGCCGAGCGTGACGGTGTGACCGCCGCTCGACAACGCGGCGGCGACGGCGTTGTCGTTGGTCGGGTTTCCGGTGACCATGACATAGACATTGGCGGCGTGGGCTGCCCCGGACATGGCCAGCAGGGCGATGGTGGTGCGTAGCAGCATGTTTCTCTCCTCTTGCTTTGCGCACCCGTTCTCCGGCTCCTCCGGAACGGGTCCAGTTTGATTATCCCACAGCGTGGCTGCGAATGAAGATGATGAAATGATAAATTTTCGAATTTGCCAGAGGATCCGGCGGTTACTGGTTCCCCCGTAGATTCTCAGGGGACCTGACTGGCCGCTTGGGCGGCGCGGATGCCCGAGAGCATCATCTCGACGGAGATGGCGACGAGCAGCATGCCCATGAGGCGTTCGAGGGCGACGAGGCCTCGGGCTCCGACGACCTTGGCGAGCTTCGCGCCGAGCAGGAGCACGATGGAGGCGCCGGCCCAGGCGATGACGACCGCGCCGATCCACTGGGGCCAGCCGCCGGGCTGCTGGCCGGAGCCAATGAGCATGACGAGCGCGAGGGCTGACGGCCCGGCGAAGAGCGGGATGGCCAGCGGGACGATGAAGGGCTCGCCGGTCGCCTCGGACTCCATGCTGAGTTTGATGGAAGGGAAGATCATCGTGAGGGAGATCAGGAAGAGGATGATCGCGCCGGAGATCGTCAAAGCGGGCTGGGAGATGTGCAGCGTGAGCAGGAGGTACTTGCCCGCGACGAGGAAGACGAGCAGCGCGACGAGCGCGAAGAGCAGTTCGCGGATGAGGACTTTGTTTCGGCGCTCTTCGGGCAGCTTGTTGAGGACGCTCAGGAAGAGCGGGATCAGGCCGAAGGGGTCGATGATGAAGAAGAGGAGTGCGGCGGTGGAGAGCATGGGGGGATGGTACTCTGCGGCAGTACCGGAACCCAACCGCCATGCCACGACGCGACTCTGCAACCACTTCCGAGAATCGACCCGTGAAGCGGCGGCCGCTGTCGCGTCACCTGCTCGTGCCGCGGGAGATGCGGATTCCGCTGACAGAGATCGAGCGGGGACTATTCGAACGATTTCAGGAACGCTACCGGGCAATTCAGCGAGTGCGAGGTCATCGCTTGGCGCTTCGGTTCTACTTGCTCGTAGCCTTCTGGGGGATCGTCGGCGCATACATTATTCACTACAGCGCGCAGCACCTCCCGCAAGCCATGCAGAATCTCGTGGTTGGCTCTGTCTTCGCGCTCCCGCTGATGGGATTCGAACGGTGCTCTGCGCGGAAGGAACGTCGGTTGAGGCGTCGGGCTCTGCGGTACGCCGGTGTTCCGGAGTGTCGCCGCTGTGGTCGGCTGGTTGCGTCCTATGCGGCTCGCTGCGGGTTCTGCAAGGCAGAGCGTGAGACCAGGTCCTGACCGCGCTGAAGCGTCCGCATAGCCTGCGCCCGACGTTGTCGGGCGAGACCACGCCACCCAAACACCAGAGGCCATGCTCAAACGAGTTTGAGCATGCCACACGGAGCCCCCTCATCCGACCGCTGCGCGGCCACCTTCTCCCTCGAGGGGAGAAGGGGCAAGGCGGATGCAGCGCATCTTTGGTAACCCCTCACCCCGGCCCTCTTCCGCAAGGGGAGAGGGAGGATGAACCATCAGAACACCAGCTCCGCGTCGGCGAGCGTCGGGTAGACCGTGTCTTTTTCGGAGAGGGTGGCCTCGTATTCGGTGACGGGCCAATTGATGCCGAGCGCAGGATCGTTCCAGAGGATGCCGGCTTCGTGGTTTGGGGCGTAGGGGGCGTTGACTTTGTAGAGGACTTCGGTGTCGGGTTCGAGGGTCGCGAAGCCGTGGGCGAAGCCGGCGGGGATGAGCAGTTGTTTCCAGTTGTCGGCGCTGAGGATGCGGCTGACATGCTGGCCAAAGGTCGGACTGTCTTTGCGGATATCCACCGCGACATCGAAGATCGCGCCTCGGACGACGCGGACGAGTTTGGATTGGGCGAAGGGGGGCTTCTGGTAGTGCAGGCCCCGGACCACCCCCACCGCCTGCGACATGGAGTGGTTGTCCTGGACGAAGTCGATGTCGATGTCGGCATCGCGCAGGGCGCTGCGCTTGAAGACCTCGGAGAAGAAGCCGCGGTGGTCGCCGAACTTTTTCGGGGTGATTTCGAGGACGGCGGGTATTTCGGTGGGCGTGATCTGCATGGGCTTCGAAGCGTCCTTCCGATGGCGTACGAGGAGGGCAAAGACCGCCCGGGGGGCGTACACTGGGCCTTGGTGGTATCGGCCTGCGGGCCGGGAAAGTCCCTCAGAATACGCCCTTTTGGGAGTGGCACATGGCCGCGGCGACGGACAATGCGGTTCAACTGGCCAGCGAAGTGCTGCCCGCCCCGCTGTCGGTGCGTGCGGAGGCGTTTGTTGCTTCGGCTCAGGAGGCGGGGATCCGCAAGGATCTGGCGCTCGATGCGTACCACGCGTTTTATCGGGTCGGGCCGGAGGCGTGCGTCGGGACGGCGTGGGAGAACGCTGTGCCGCGGCCGGTGAAGGTGCTGACGACCGAGTCCGACGAGGGGCCGGTGCACAAGTTTCTGCTGCCGGTGAAGGGCAACGCCAAGCCGGCCACCCCCTCGCGGATCGCCGGGCCGGAGACCTCGGCGAACAACCCGCTGCCGGTGCTGGACTCGCATGGGGGTCTGGAGACCGAGTCGGTGGTGATCCCGATGGCAACGCGCTCGGGCAGCCGGACTTACACGCTGTGCGTGTCGTCGCAGGTGGGTTGTGCGATGAACTGCGGGTTCTGCGAGACGGCGCAGATGGGGCTGATCCGGTCGCTGGAGGTCGGAGAGATCGTGCAGCAGTGGTACGCCGCGAAGCACTATCTGGGTGAGGAGATCAAGAACATCGTGTTCATGGGGATGGGCGAGCCGCTGGACAATCCGGAGGCGGTGCTCAGGACGATCGGTGTGCTGACGGATCACCATGGGCCGGCGCTGGCGATGCGCCACATCACGATCTCGACGGTCGGTCGGCTGGACGGCCTGGCCATGCTGCGCGAGCGCGTGCAGGACCACGGCTGGAAGCAGCTGAATCTTGCCGTATCTGTAAACGCGCCGAACGAGGCGATCCGCTCGCAGATCATGCCGATCAATCGGGCGATGCCGCTGGCGAAACTGGTCGAGATGCTGGAGCAATGGCCTCTGAAATCGTCGAAGGCGATCTGCGCTGAGTATGTGCTGATCCCGGGCGTGAACGATCAGGACGAGCACGCGGACGAGCTGAGCGCGCTGCTGAAGAATGTGCGCTGCTGCGTGAATGTGATCCCGTACAACCCGCGCCGGGATTCGCCGTGGCCCGCGCCGGAGGAGGAATCGGTCGAGCGGTTCCTGCGCCGGCTGGAGTCGAACGGCCAGTTCTGCAAGCGGCGGCGGACGAAGGGGAGAGATACGATGGCGGCGTGCGGGCAGCTTGGGAATGAGAATATTCGGGGGCGGCGGTATGTGGGGAGTGCTTCGGCGTAAACGCCGATGACTCAGACTCGCTCGATATGCGCAAAGTCCTTCGCGACCAGTGTGAGTTCGCCGGTTTCGTAATCCCAGTGCCATATCTCGGGACCGAAATGCTCGCCGGAACGCAGCAGCACGACCTGGTCTCCGGTGCCGTTCGCCGCTATGGCTAATGCTTCTTCAGGGAAGGTCTGCCACTTCTTGCACTCCGCCGTCTCGCGCAGCACATCGTTGCACGTGCGAGCGAGGCGTTTGCGATCGCTGCGATCGAGAATCGGGTGGAGTTGCCAGTCGTCGCCAGCGACCTCCACCTCGCCGCCGTTGTTCGCCAGCATCGCTGCGACATAGGCGACCGGTAACTTCGCGCCGAGTTGCTCCTCGGTTGATTCGACGAACTGCCTGTCGAGAGGAAATGGCATGCGAAATCACCTTCGTTTGCGGTGATGGTATGTCCGGAAGACTCGGACCGCCCCCTCATCCGTCCGCGTGCTGAAGCCGCACGCGGCCACCTTCTCCCTCAAGGGGAGAAGGAGCCTGGTTCGGTCTGGTATTCTGCGGACTGCATAGCCACGCGTTGCGTGGCCATGCCAGCCTCTGAAATACCCTCTTCCTCCGAGGCCGCGAGTTCTCCATGCCCCGAATCGCCTACCTCATGTCCAAAGACATGCTCCCCGGAAGGCCGGATACTCGGCCGGATTTTAGTTTGCATGGGAAGCAGTTCGGGCCGCTGCGGGCGGCGTGTGCGGCTCGGGGGATTGAGTTGGTGGAGACGGTGTGGGATGAGCCGGGGGTGGAGGGGCGCGGGTTTGATGGGTTCGTGGTCGGGACGGTGTGGGACTATGTGAAGCGGCCGCAGGAGTTCATCGGGGTGCTCGAGCGGATCGAGCGGGTTTTGCCGGTCTGGAACCCGGTGGAGACGATCGTCTGGAACACTCAGAAGCGGTACCTGATCGATCTGGAGCGGGCGGGTGCGCGGCTGGTGCCGACGCTGTGGCGCGAGCGGGCGGATGCCGCGACGATCCTGAGCGCGTTTGATGAACTGGAGTGCGAGCGGATCGTGGTGAAGCCGGAGGTCGGCGCGGGGGCGTGGCGGCAGGTGCTGCTGTCGCGCGGGGATGCGATGCCCGAGGCGGAGAAACTGCCGCCGGGGCGGGCGATGATCCAGCCGTTTGTGGAGTCGATTCTGACGGAGGGCGAGTATTCGCTGCTGTACTTCGGGCGCGAGTTCTCGCACGCGGTGCAGAAGCTGCCGAAGGCGGGCGAGTACCGGATCCAGGCGGTGTACGGCGGGCGGGACCGGGGGCACACGCCGAGCGCGCCGGAACTGGAGGCGGCGCAGCGCGTGATCGATGCGGTGCCGGGAGACCTGCTCTACGCGCGGGTGGACATGGTGCGGGCGTCGGACGGCGGGCTGATGCTGATGGAACTGGAACTGATCGAGCCGTACCTGTACCCGGTGGAGGGCGATGATTTCGCGGGGCGGTTTGCGGCGGCGCTGGGCGGGTTGGTGGCGCGGCGGGCTGGCGCGAGGTCTTGACCTGTGTGCACACGCGTAGGGATTTGCGTTTGTACAAAAACAACACGCGGCCCGGGGAGCCGGGCCGCGTGTCGATTGGGAAGTGACCCCACGGGGATTCGAACCCCGGTCTTCAGGATGAAAACCTGATGTCCTAGACCTGACTAGACGATGGGGCCATTCTCTTCCGCCGGTGAGGGCGGTCACCCGAGCCGTCCGGAAAACCGGTTGGACATCGACTCGGGGCGGACATTGTAGCGATCGGGTTGATTTCCTCAACGGGTTTGAGGATATCGGGACAAAAAACGCGGATTTCGGTCCCCATCGGGCCGATGAATCTCTCATGGAAACCCCGATCACGCCCAGTACCCGCCTTCCCAAGCCGCTGATCCGCGTGCTCGCGGCGGGGGCCTTTGTGATTGCGTTTTTCACCCTGACCAGCCTGATTGACCCCTCGCAGTCCACGGCGACCGAGTCACTCGGGACCGAGGACGGGGAGACCTTCGGCCCGGTGCTGGGCGGTGGCGGCGACGATCCGGCGGATCGGATGCTGGCCGAACTGCCCGCGGATGCGACGATTCTGGGGACGCTGGAAGGCCGGCTCGCGACGGTGATCATCACCGCCGGCGAGCTTGAGGCCCGCTACAGCGTTTTCACGCCGGATGGCACGCCCCGGGTGATCGAGGCGACCTTGAGCGAGGTGTACGAGCTGGTTCCGGACATCGACCTTGCGGGGATGATCTCGGGAGCGGGCGAAGTGGATCAGGGCGTTCCCATCGACCTCGATGGTGGCTGGCTGTACTGATCCGGTCTGGCGCCGGTGGTGGCTGCCGGCCGGGCGGGCTAGATTCTCAACATGACTGTCGCACCTGATTGGCCAGCCGGGCATCTGCCCCTGCCTCGTGACTATGCGGATCCGCCGATTCCCGGGGATGTGCGGTCGATCCTGGTGTTCGGTGGGTCGTTTGACCCGGCGCACCACGGGCATCGGGCCCTGGCGGTTGCGGCGCGGGTAGCGATCGGAGCGGACTGGCTGCTGCTGGTTCCGGCGGCGCAATCGCCGCATAAGGATGCGCCCCCGCTGCTGAGCGGGGAGCGGCGCCTGGAACTGCTGGGCCTGGCGTTCGAGGGCGAGCAGCGGACTTCGCTGTGCCGCATGGAACTGGAGCGGCGCGAGAAGAGGCCGCAGGAGCCGAGTTACACAGTGGACACGCTGCACACGCTGCG
>CAZIXS010000104.1:0-8803 GCA_964543335.1 uncultured Phycisphaeraceae bacterium
TACCTGCACTCGGCGACGATGGTGAAGGCAGGTGTGTACCTGTTCGCGCGGCTCTACCCGACGATGCGAGAACTCGAGTGGTGGACCCCGACCCTCGTATTCTTCGGCGCGACGACGATGCTGCTCGGCGGGTACCTTGCGCTGCGGTCCGATGGCCTCAAGCGGATTTTCGCGTATACGACGGTCAGCCAACTCGGCCTGCTCACCTGTGCCTACGGACTCGGCGGGACGAACTACGCCCACGATGACCACACGATCGCCAACATCGTCTGGCCGGTTACCCAGATTCTGAACCACGCGGTGTACAAGGCCCCGCTGTTCATCATCGCCGGCGCGATCATCCACATCACCCACAAGACCGAACTCTCGCAGCTCAAGGGGCTGTGGCGCTCTCATCGCCACCTCGCGCTCATCGCGATCCTCGCGGCGTACGCCATGGCGGGCCTGCCTTTCACCCTGAGCTTCACCGCCAAGGAAGCCTTCCTCTACCAGATCTACCACGCCCTGGACACCACCCCGCTGTTCTGGCTGGTGATGGCGATGGCGGTGCTGACGGCCATGTGCAATGTCGCCATCTTCGTGCGACTGACCCGGACCTTCTTCGCTGCCTCCACGGCCGAAGAACACCACCACGACACCGAGCGGGCTGAAGCCCATCACGATATTCATGAGCACGGCTTCTGGGCCTCGTGCATCTGGTGGCCCGCTGCCGCGATCCTGCTGGTGCAGTTTCTCGGCGGCGTACTGCCTGGGGTCTTCGAGGCCGTCTTCGGCTCGCTCGAGACCGACAAGCTCTACTGGAGCCACCTGCCCGGCTTCTTCTATGCCCTCGGGCACCCCTCGCTGCCGCTGTACATGTCCGCACTGGCGATCGCCGGCGGTCTTGGGCTTGGGTTCTCCGGCCTGCTCAAGCGTCCGGTCACCGATGCCCACAACGCGCTGTTCCCCAGCGCGTACCAGGGCGTGCAATGGCTCGGGCACTCGGTGTTCGCCCGTCTCCAGAACGGCAACCTGCGCTCCTATACCATCGCCACCCTGAGCGTGCTGCTGGCGGGCGTCTTCAGCGCGATGCTCCTGGGCGACGGGTCCATGCTGTCCTGGCCATCGATTGCGCCGCTCTCGTACGCGCCCGTCCCGTACATCCTCGCGGGCGTGCTGCTGACCATCCTGATCTGCGCGAGCGCGCTGATCCTGCCGGTCGTGAAGATCCGTGCGGTGCGGGTGCTCGTTCTCGGGGCCTGCGGCTTCGCGGTGATGGGCATGTATCTCGTGTATCAGGCCCCGGACCTCGCGCTCACCCAGATGATGTTTGAAATCATCAGCGTGGTGCTGTTCATGCTGGCGTTGCGACTGCTGCCCGAAGAGCCCAAGCAACACCGTCGCATCCCGGTGATGCCGCGGGCCATCTTTGCCACGCTCGTGGGCTGCGTCATGGCATGGGTGGTGCTGCACGCCGGTTCTGTTGCGGACCAATCCGCGATCCTCGCATACGAGAACCATCAGAAGCAGACCGAACTCGCATCGCTGGGCTACGAAGCCATCCCCGCCGCGGCACCCGCGGGTGAATCCGGCGAGTACGCGCACAACGAGACCAAGCTGAGCGCGACCGACGATGCTCGCCTGGGCGGTTGGTTCCTGCGGAACTCGTACAAGGGCACAACCGAAGACTCCGGCGGTCGCGGTGGCGGCGGCGACAATGTCGTCAATGTCATCCTCGTGGACTTCCGAGGCTACGACACGGTCGGCGAGATCACGGTGCTCGCGATCACGCTGATGGGCGTTCTCGCGCTGCTCAGTGCCGTCCCCGCGCCTCGCGATCTCGGCGATGGGAACCCGACGCTGATCAACGGCCCGCAGCCACACCTGCGCTCGGTGCTGCTGCGCACCGCGATGAAGCTCATCCTGCCGATCAGCCTGCTCTTTGCCGGGTATGTGTTCTTCAAAGGCCACAACGAACCGGGCGGCGGTTTCATCGCCGGCCTGATCGCCGCCGTCGCGCTCGCGGCCTACCGGATGTCGGAAGGCGGCGACGCGCTGCGCCGCCTTGTCCCGCTCACCCCCGGTGTGATGGGTGCGATCGGCTTGGCGATTGCCATCACGACCGGCCTGCTGCCGATGCTGATCGGCCTGCCGTTCTTCACCAGCTCTCAGGGGTACATCCCCCTGCCCGGGGCGAACTCGCCCTTCCACTGGACCAGCGTGATGTTCTTCGACCTCGGCGTGTTCATCGTCGTGGTCGCGGTCAGCGTTGGCATCATCAACCGCTTCGAAGAGGAGCTCGAATAGTCATGACTCTACTCCTCGGTATCTGTGTCGCTGTCATCTTCGCGGTCAGCGTCTACCTGCTGCTGTCGCGAGAGCTCAAGTCAGTGGCGATGGGCGTATTCCTCTTCAGCCACGCGGCTCACCTGGGCATCCTCGCGATGTCGGGCCAGCCCGTCCTGCCAGGCGGAGTGGTCAAGGGGGCGCCGGTCCTCGGGACCAGCTCGAACGGCATCCATGTGGACCCACTGCCGCAGGCGCTGATCCTGACCTCGATCGTGATCAGCTTCGCGATCATGGCCTTTCTTCTCACCCTGCTCGTCACGACATTCCGCACCACGCGGACGCTCAATGTGGACCGTCTTTCCGACGAGGACCGGCCTGAGCCCATCACCAAGCCCATCAGCGAGGTCGCAGCGTGAACCCCAACCTCATCGCACTCATCGTGGCCATCCCGCTCGCCACCGGCGTGCTCTGTGCCTTCACGCGCCGGTCGAAGCCGCTGTGCCGGGCCATTGGCCTTACATCACTGATCGCGAACCTCGGGCTCGTGCTCACGCTGCTCTCGGGCATCGGCACGGATCATCCCATGTTCGTTTCGATGATGGGTCAGTGGGCACCGCCCTACGGCATCGCGATTGTCTTTGATGGGCTCTCGGGAACCCTGCTGGCGATCGCGCTGACGGTGGCCATCGCTGCCTACATCCACTCCTGGAACATCCTGCCACGCAACATCGAACGCGGGTGGTTCCATCCGCTGTACCACATGCTGATTCTCGGCGTGAACTTCAGCTTCCTCACCGGAGACCTGTTCAACTTGTTCGTCGCCTTCGAGATCATGCTGATGGCCTCGTACGCGCTGATGTGCCTTGGCGGCACCCGTCAGCAGATGTCACAGGCGTTCAAGTATGTCATGCTCAACCTCGTCGGCTCGACGATCTTCGTGCTGACCGCGGGCATGATCTACGGCGTGACCGGCACGCTGAACTACGCAGACCTCGCCCGGTTCGTCGCTGAGAACGAAGGGGCATTGCCGACCGGCTTCCAGGCCTTGGCGGTTGCCCTGCTGTTCGTGTTCTGTCTCAAGGCAGCGGTGTTCCCCTTGTGGTTCTGGCTGCCTGACACCTACCACACGATGCCCAGCAGCATCGGCGCTGTGTTTGCGGCACTGCTTTCCAAGGTCGGCGTGTACGCCATCCTCCGCATGTACCCGATGGCGTTTGCCAACCCGGGTGTTGAAGAGCTCTCCCTGATCCGCACCATTCTCGCGCTGCTCGCCGGTGTCACCATGGTCTGCGCGATCCTCGGAGCCGTCGGTGCGACGAACCTGCGCCGGATCATCGCGATGATCCTGATCGCCCATGTGGGGTACCTGATCTTCGGCATCACGCTCATGAACGGCGAGTCCTTCGCGGCCACGCTCCACTACATGGCCCAGGAGATGATCATCATCGCCGGGCTCATGCTCGCGGTCGGCATCGTTGAACGGCGTGCCGGATCGGTCGACCTTCGCGAACTGGGTGGTCTCGCTCGGCGGTATCCGCTGCTGTCCACGGGTTTCTTCCTGCTGGCGATGGGCCTGGTTGGTATCCCGCCGCTATCAGGCTTCTATGGCAAGGCCGTCCTGCTTCGCGAGGGCGCTTCCGCCGGCTCGTGGTGGCTCGTTGGGGCGACGACTTTCACGGCGGTCTTCACGCTGGTTGCCATCGCACGGATCTGGATCATCGCGTTCTGGTCTGATCTGAAGGGTCCGCTGCTGAACCTGCCCGAAGGTGCCAAGGCCGGGCCCGATCTGCCTCTTCCTTTCGCGTACGCGGGTGTCGGGCTGCTTCTGGCTGTCTCCCTCTCTCTGGGATTCGGCGCAGAACGCTCCTACTCATGGACGCAGACCGCCACCGCATCCATCGCGGACCCGTCGATCTACATCGACGGCGTTCTGAATCTGAACCCCACACTCAACGCCAACGAGCCCGCCACGCTCGCCGCGGCGAACGCTGCAAACCTTCCTGCACCCGCTGAAACCACGGTGACCCCATGAAACAACTCACCTCGAACCTATTCCTGGCCGTTGTCTGGTGCCTGCTCACCGCGAGTTTCAGCTCGTGGAACTTTGTCGCCGGCATGATCGTCGGTTCGCTGGTCGTCAACACCTACTCCAGCGTGACCGGCCAGCGGAGTTACTACAAGCGCGTCTGGGGCCTCTTCGCGTTTGCGTGCTACTTCGTGAAGATTCTCGTCAAGGCCAACCTGCAGATCGCTTGGGAGATCCTCACACCGGAGCACAACCAGTCGCCGCGCATTCTTCGGTATCCCGTCGATGGTCTCTCGGATGTTGAGAAGACCACGCTGGCCAACGCCATCACGCTGACTCCCGGCACGCTCGCCGTGGACATCAGCCCCGACGGCAAGTGGCTCTACCTGCACTGCATGTACGCCAAGGACCCTGCCGCCACGCTCGCCGAAATCGATGACCTCTCCACACGCCTCAGAAAGGCGGTGTTCTCATGAGCCCCCTGACGATGCCCTTCGTGACCCTTGCCTCAGCGGATACCGCGATTGAGAACGCGCTCTTCCTGCTGATTGACGCCGGAATCATCCTCATCTCCCTCGCGACGGTGATGTGCCTGTACCGCATCATCAAGGGCCCGACCCTTGTGGACCGAGGCCTTGCTTCCGACACCATCGCGGTTCAGATCGCGGGCCTGGTCCTGCTTGTGTCCATCCGGTTCGAGACCATCGTCACGTTTGATACGGTGCTGATCGTCTCGATTCTGGGCTTCGTGTCCACACTCGCCTTTGCCCAGTTCATTGGGCGCAGAGGAGCCGCACAATGACCGCCGCCCTCACCCTCGCCGCCGCCGAAGCCGCTTCCGGCGCGTCCTTCACGATCAGCGGGGTTCGCGACCTGCTCGCGATCATCGCTCTGACCATCGGCCTGTTCTTCATGTTCGTCGGCGTGCTCGGCGTCCTGCGACTGCCCGACGCCTACTCGCGTATGCACGCGGCCTCGAAGTGCACCACGCTCGGGCTCACGGGGATGCTCATCGCCGCCGGGCTGCACCTGTGGACGCTCGATGTCGTCGCCAAGTCCGCCACGGTGATCATCTTCACCTACATCGCCACGCCCATCGGGGCTCACCTGCTCGCCAAAGCAGCGCATCACGGCAAACTGCCGCTGTGGGATCGCACCCTGTCCGACGAACTCGCCGAGGACAAGGCCAACCCCGACATGGCCGCGACCGATGACGAGATCGGCATCCCCAGCGGCGACGCTCCCGAATCGTCACGCCCCGGTCGGCTGCGCATGAGCGCCTGAAGCAGTCGCCGCGGCGTTGCTCGTTCGGGTCGCCTCTGCGCGCTTTCCTCGGTCGTACACGAGCATGAACACCAGGTTCAGCGCGAGCAGGCCCGCGATCGTGCCCAAGAGCACCGGCGTCGTGATCCGGTCCCACTCCACCCGCATCGTCCAGAAGAACTGCACGATGCACAGCCCCGAGACCACCAGGAGCGTGAAGGTCCGGGGCACCAGGCGCACCATGATCACGCCCACCGGCGCACCGATCGCCACGACCGGGGCCGCTGCCAGCCAGTTCGCGAACAGGCCTTCCGACAGGGTGTAACTCGCAGGGGCAATCCGTGACAGGCCGAACTGGGTCGCGATGCCGATGACCGAAGTCCCCGCCATCAGCACCACCGAAGTCGGGACCGCCACCTTCATGTCCGCGCGGCTCAGCAGCACGATCACGATGTACAGCGCCAGATCGATCCCCACCCCGGTCGTCGAGGCGATCGTCGCCCCGGCCAGTAGCCCGACCCAGAAGCCGATCCGCTGGTCCTGACCGGCCGACAGTTTGTGGCACCCGGTCATGCGGCCGATCTCGCGGATCTTGGCAAAGTGCAGCATCCCGAACGATGCCCACAGCGTCGCGAAGATCAGTTTGACCGTCAGATCGGGCACGTGCGGCGCGATAAACGCCAGGCCCAGCGGCGTGCCGATCGCCGAGCCAATCAGCGACCACTTGAGCAAGCGCGTCTCGAGTTGCTGCCTCATGCAGAAGATCAGCACCGAGGCCGACACCATCCCGATGGACTGGATCGCGAAGCTGAAATCACGACCCATCCGGGCCGGCTCATCGAACAGCAGCACAAGCACCGGGAACCCCACTGTCCCTCCGCCCATCGGCGTTGAGCCAGCGAAGTAGGACCCCACCGCCATAGCTACCGCAATTCCCCAGTGCTCCGCGAGGGTCAGCCAGTGCGAACCCAGCGCCACGATCGTCAGCCAGACCCCATAAAACAGCGCGAACCACAGCACCAGCAGCGGCATCCGGCTGCGTGCCGACACTCCCTCACGAACGGTCGGTGTTTCGCTCAATCCCACGATCTCCGGGCGGTTTCCCGAGCCGGAATCCTACGCTGGAAACCCACCCACGCAAGGGGGACCCGGGATCCGCATTCAACCGATCTGACCAGCGATTTGGAGGTGCGATCTGGGTGAAATGGGCAATTCGGGGGCGTGACGGGCGGGCGGGCGGCTGGTATAGTGACCGCCCCGCCGCGACGGCCCCCGCTGTCGCGACCCCGACGGAGGGGTGGCAGAGCGGTTGAACGCGCTGGATTCGAAATCCAGTATGGCCTTCGGGTCATCGGGGGTTCGAATCCCCCCCCCTCCGCTTCGAGAAACGGCTCCCATGTGGAGCCGTTTTCGTTTTTGCGGATTCGAACCGCGGCTCGCATTGCAGGGTCGTTTACTCCGCCGGGCCTTCGCTCGGGGCGTGCTTCTCCAGTGAGAAGGGCTCGTAGATGCCGACCCGCTTCTGAACGCTCCGCTTCAGCTTCCCCCCCTGCCAGCGAGCCCAGTCCGCGAGGTCGCTCAGCCGCCAGAGTGGTGAGTCCCCGATCGTCTCGTCCGCCGCGTAGCCGAACCGTTTGAGCATCGGCCCGACGGTCCGCTCGATCCGCCGGATCTCCTGAGGTGACAGCTTGGACCGGTACCGACCGTGACGGGCCTTGTCGATCGGCTTCATCGTGAGCTCTTTCCAGGACTTCTCGACTTCGAGGAAGCCGCTGGCTTTCCGCTCGTGGTGGCGCAGCATCGATTCGTCGAACTCGATGCCGAGGAACGCGCAGATCCGCCGGAGTTCTTCCTCAGGCTGATCAACCAATATCTCGTAACGCAGTTCCAGATAGCGCTCCGGCCCGAGCTGCTTGGCCCGCCTGGCCTGTCGCTCCATCACATCTCGCCAGTACACCGCGGTGCGCCACTTCGATTCCTCGCGCCACCACCATTCCTTCTGCAGCGAGACCACGACATCTCGCGGGTCGCGGTACATGTGGATGAAGCGCGCGCCCGGAAAATCCTGCAGGATCGCATCGATGTAGCGTTCGAAGTGCGGCGTTTTCTCGCCGATCAGCAGCGATGC
Source organism: uncultured Phycisphaeraceae bacterium (assembly GCA_964543335.1). Classification (GTDB taxonomy): domain Bacteria; phylum Planctomycetota; class Phycisphaerae; order Phycisphaerales; family UBA1924; genus JANSXG01. The sequence continues at coordinate 7,686 of CAZIXS010000104.1, forward strand.
AGGTTCCGGCTCTCCCATGCCCATCGCCAGATGGTCCAGCACCCACAGCATCAGCTCGCGGCTGGTTCGTACCAGCCCCGACCGCACCGCCTCTCCAAACGCCTGCCCGTCGAGCCCAAGCTTGTCCCACCACCACTGCTTGACCACTTTCTCCAGGTATGCCTCGACCTCCTCATCGACGACAGGGCAGCTCAGCCCGTGGGCGGCGGGGTGGAAGCGGCTGTAAAAGTGCGTTTCCGGCGGGATCGTGATGCGTGGGTGGCACATCAGCATCGCTTGCAGCAGCGTCGTGCCGCAGCGCCCGGTGCCGATGATGAAAAACGGATCGTGTCGAGCCATTGCGAGCAGGATACCCCACACGGTCTTCCTGTACCCTTATGCCATGGGTCTGACCAGCCGACTGCACCGATTCATCCGCCGCCACGCGCCGAGCCGCCGGTCCGCGTTCACCGCGATCTACCACCTCGACGCGTGGAATTCCGAGGACCAGCGTGCGGTTGACGACGCCTCAGTTTCCGGCCCCGGCTCCACGCTCGACGCCACCTTCGCCCTGCGCCAAGCCCTGCCCACCCTCTTCGCCGACCTGAACATCTCGACGATGCTGGATGCACCCTGCGGCGACTGCCGCTGGATCCGTCACGCCGACCTCGCCGGCGTCCGCTACACCGGCGCCGACATCGTCGAGCCGCTCATCGAGGCCAACCGCCAGCGCCTGAGCCCGTCCGACTTCACCGGTGTGAGCGCGCTCAACTTCTCGTGCGCCGATCTGGTTGGTGATGATCTGCCGAAGGTGGATCTGATCATGTGCCGCGATTGCCTGGTGCACCTCAAGAACGAGGATGTTCTGAGGGCCCTCGCCAACTTCCGAGCCAGCGGCAGCAACTGGCTCCTCACGACGACCTTCCCGGACGCCACCGAGAACCCCAACCTCAAAAAAACCGGAGGCTGGCGCCCCATCAACCTCGAGTTGCCACCCTTCAACCTCCCGGCGCCCGACCGGGTCATCAAAGAACACCGAGAGAACGGCGAGCCGGAATCCCCGAAACCGATCGAGAACTCCAAGTCGATGGGGTTGTGGCGGTTGAATTCATCGGCTTCGATGCCACGGGGTGGCATGG
>CAZIXS010000105.1:0-8797 GCA_964543335.1 uncultured Phycisphaeraceae bacterium
GCCTGGGATGGCTTTGGCAAGATCAATCGTCGCGCCGGGGGCCGGCAGAATCTCTCCGGGGTTTGCCTGTTCGCGCAACAGGGCCACGAGGGTGCGGAGGTCTTTGGGCAGCGGTGCGGTGAACTCGACGGGCTGGTCGGTGGTCGGGTGGTTGAAGCCGAGCAAAGCCGCGTGAAGGGCCTGGCGCTGGACGATGATCTCGGTCCGCTGCTCCTTCGGGCAGTCCGGGTCGATCTCGCCTCGGGAGATGCGGACGCTGCCGCCGTACATGTCGTCGCCGACGATGGGGTAACCGAGGTGCGAAAGGTGGACGCGGATCTGGTGGGTGCGTCCGGTTTTGAGTTCGAGTTCGACGAGGGTGAACGGGCCGCTGCTGCGTGAGCCGTGGAAGCGCTGGCGGACGCGGTAGACGGTGACGGCGGGCTTGCCCTGCTCATCGTGGCGGACGACCTGCTTCTCGCGCATGCCCTTGGCCTTCGACGGCGAGGGGCCGAGGGGGACATCGATGACATCGGCGTCGGCCTCGATCAGGCCGTGGACGATGGCGAGGTAGCGCTTGTTGGTGGTGCGCTTCTCGAACTGGCGCCCAAGTTTCCAGTGGGCGGTTTCGTCTTTCGCGATCACCATGACGCCGGAGGTGTCGCGGTCGAGGCGGTGGACGACGCCGGGGCGGGCGAACTCCTTGCCGACATCCGACAGTCCCCCACCCTTGCCGGATTTGTTCTCGAAGTAGTAGACGAGGGCGTTGAGGAGCGTGCCGGAGTTATGGCTGCGCGCGGGGTGGACGATGATGTCGGGCTGCTTGTTGAGCACCAGCATCGCGTCGTCTTCGTAGAGGACCTCGATGGGGATGTCCTCGCCCTGGATCTCGGTCGAGGGGGGCGGCGGGACGAGGACGCTGACGCGGTCGCCCTTGCGGAGTTTGGTCGAGGCCTTGGCGGTGCGGTCGTTGACTTCGACGGCGCCGGTCTCGATCAGGCGCTGGAGCTGCGAGCGGCTGAGGAAGGAGATGCGGTCAACCAGGTAGCGATCGAGGCGCTTGTTGAGGTCGCGCGAGAGCTCGAACTCCACGGTGCGGAGCGCATCGTGAGACTCGTCATCGGGATCGATGTCGCCTCGGTCGATGGCGGCGCGGATGGCTTCGGGGTCGACGCGCCCGCCGGGTTTGATGAGCGGGCGCAGCGATTCCTCGGCGTCGTCACGCTCCAAGTCGGTCTGGATGTCAGGATTGTCGCCGCCCTCGTTCACTGGCCGGGGTTGCCGGCGGGCGGGTCGGCGCTGGCGGGATCGCCCGATTCGGGATCGCCGGAGGCGCCATCGCCCTGCGCGGGGTCATCGCCCCCCTCAGCGGAACCCTCTTTGCCGGCTCCACCATCCCCTTCAGGACCGGTGGCTGGAGGTTGCGGGCCGGTTTCCGGCCCCGCGTTGCTGGGATTGGCCATGAACTGCTGGAGCTCTTCCGGCGTCATAGGCCGGCCTTGTCCGAGGCCTGAGGTATCCATCGGGGTCGTGGGCTGAGCGTTCGGCAGAGACGGCGCGATGCTCATCGCTGCCTCTCTGGGGTCCGGCTGGAAGCGGGCGGACTCGGGGAGGTTCGCGGTTTCGTAAACCGAGACCGGAGAGGTGCGGAGTACTTCGATCAGTTCGAGCCGCGCCTTTCCGATGGCGGCCTTGTTGGGATCGTTTCCTTCGGCGACTCCGACAAGGGCCTCGGTCTCGCTCGCGGCGGCGTTGAGATACTGCTCACGCTCATCGCCCTGCGAGAGAGCGGCAAGACCCAGGTTCGCGGTTGCAAGGCCCCAACGGGCGTCCTGAGCGAAGAGAACCTTCGAGCCCTTGGTGCGATCGAGAACCGTGGTGTACAGCCGGACAGCTTCCTTGAGGTTCGTGCGGACCTGCTCGTCGGAGATGGGCTCAAAGTCCGAAGTCTGCGAGGGATCGATACCCACTTCGGCGCGGCTGCGTGCCGAGACGAGGTACGCGTTGGCTGCTCGCAGGGTGGCAATTTCCCAGACGCTGCCACGCCCGTCCCAGGTTGAGGCGACATTCAGCAGAATCGCAGGCGTATTGGCGGCGCCGTCGAGATCGGCGAAGGCCTGGTCGGTCTTGTCCTGCTGGAACTGGTTATAGCGCTGGATGCCGACATAGGTCGCCATGATCGCGAGAAGGATCAGCAGGACGGTGGTGCCGTACTTCTTCAGGAGATCAATGAAATCCTGATTGAGGCGGGACTCCTGAAGGCCTGCACCTGCTTCGACCTGGCGTTGACGATCGTCCATGGGATTACCGTTTTCTTCGTGGCTGTAGGAAAACCCAAGGGGCCCTGCCCCGGTGGGACCACTCATGGTACACGAAGGACCCTGATCGGGCTGCACCCGGCGGGCGAGCCCCGAATTCCCCCTCAGGCGCGTCCCTCGATCGGCCTATCGGACGCATCGGGAAGATCCCAAATGGCCTCGGCGGAGAGGATGTCATCCTGTAGGAGTGTCTCCCGAACCGCTCGGGCCAATTCGGCTAGCCCCTCCCCGGTGTGGGCAGAGCAGGCCAGGCCGGTGTGAGATCCGTTCGGATCACGATCAGCCATGGTTCGGACGCTCAGGTCGGCTCGGATGCCGCCGATCGGAGCCGGAGCGCACCCGGGGTCACAGTGGAGCACCAGATCCGCCTTGGATGCCCAGTCCGTCGCCAGTCGGATGGCCTGGGCTTCGATCGGATCCTCGGTGTCCCGGATGCCCGGCAGATCCAGCCAGCGGACGACGAGGCCGTCGAGTTCAAGCATCGCGCCCACGGAGTCGCGCGTGGTCCCAGGCTGATCGCTCACTACCGCCACACTCCGCCGAGCCAGCGCGTTGAGCAGCGAGGACTTGCCCGCGTTGGGGCGACCAACCGCCACGACCAAAGGCGGGCGAAGCAGGCGATTCAGGCGAGGATCCGCCCGAAGCGTGATGCCAAGGCGGCGGAACCGGGGCTGCGCGAGCAGCACATCAACAGCCAGAGGCGAGGGGGCGGCGGCGAGCCAGTACTCGAGCGGATCGGTTGGGCCGGACTCGACAGGTGAAGCGGCAGGCACTCCAGAAGTCTCAAGAAACTCGCAGAGGCGGCTGATCACATACGGACCGGCGTGGGTGTGGATCTGTGTGTGATGCGTGTCCACACGGCAAAGGAGGGCATGATCGAGGCCCGCGATGTGGATGAGTTTCATGGAGCCTGGTGAAGGCAGGGTGTCGATCCCGAGGATGCTCGCCAGTCCCGCAGGGTCGCCGAGCAGGTCGAATATCGCGATCGCGGCGGTGGCGGTCCGGGAAGCGCTGCGGGGCGCCGTCGCCAGCGAGTAGGTCAGTTCGGGGCGTGAGGACTCAGGCATCGGCTTCGACTGCGGCCGCGAAGGCCAGCGCGATTCCTCGAAGCGTCAAGTCAGGGACGATGCGCTCGATCAGTTCGTCGTCTTCAAAGAGAGCCTGTGCGTCACCTCCGGTCGCGAGGATGACAGGGTAGGCGTCGTACGCGATGGCGTAGCGCTCGGCGAGTTGTCGGACGAGGCCTCGCACGCCGTAGTACACGCCGTGAAGCATGGCTTCTCGGGTGTCGCGTGCGTATGGGATGTTCGCTTCGGGAGCGGTGAACTCGACTTGGGGCAGGGCGTCGGTCTGTTCGTGCAGGGCACGCAGCCCCATCCGCACGCCCGGCGCAATGGCCCCGCCTTGGAACACCCCCTGGCCGTCGATGAAATCGACCGTGACCGCGGTTCCTGCGTCGACCACCACGCACGCCTGTTTGGCGATCCGGTAGGCCGCGACAGCACCGAGGAGGCGGTCCTGACCGGTTTTCGCAATGGCGGCATCCTCCAGGGTGTGCTTGAGCGGGATACCCAGGTCGGTCCCGATCTGCAGCACTTGAAGATCACTCGAGGATCGCAGCATGCGTACCAACTGATCCGACGCGGTCCGATTGACCGTTGCGAGCACGGCGGTGTCGACCGCGTGCTCCTCTTCGAGCGCCGCGATCGCTTTGTGAAGTTCCTCCGGTGCGGCGTTGCTGACCGAAGCCCGGTGCATGGGCTCACCGTCGACGCAGACCGCGAACGCGGTGTTCGTATTGCCGACACTGATCGCGAGGACCGAGCCGGTGGGGTGGAAGTCGTGGCGATCTGTCATGGGCGAGTTCCGTCAGGAAGAGGTGGGCTTCGTGTCGTCGGCGGGTGTGGTTGTTTCACGGTCGGATTCGAGCCGGCTCACCAGTTCGGCGAGCGTCTGCGAGCCGTATGTCGCGTTGCGCTCAGACCTGAGATCGGAGGTGATCTTCCGCCCGCGACGTCCCTGGCGTTGGGATGCGCTGGGGTCAAACAGGTGATCGCAGGCGGTCAAGACATCCGCAACCGTGATGGTTGACGGGTCTCTCGCGAGCGTGAAGCTCGGTTCTTCGTCCTCATCGACCTCAACGGAGTGGAGGAAGCCTTCGCTGGTCAGGCACTTGATGATGCGGGCGATGACATCATCAGGCTCGGCGACTTGATCGCGGATGGAGGAAATGGTCGCGGCTTTGCCTTTCGCGAAAGCCCGTGCGGCTTCAGCGGTCACGATGACCGGGCTGAAGGCGTCCACCATCGGGTCATCATCGAAGACTTTTCCACGCAGCGATCGGCGGAGATCGACCTCCCGCACGGTCTGAAAGCTGTAGGCCAATTCGAGTCCGAACAGCACGATGAACCAGGTGACGTAGATCCAGAGCAGCGCGACGGGCAGAATGGCCAGCGAGCCGTAGATGGCGGTCTGGCCGTCGGTCATCTCGCGCACGAACCAGAACAGGCCACTCTTGGACGATTCCCACGCGATGGCGGCGACCGCTGCTCCGAGCGCCGCGGGTTTGACATACACGCGGGCCGTCGGCATCTGCATGTAGGCCATCAGCAGCAGAAGCCAGGTTGCTCCGAATCGTCCGAGGACCGAGAGCGGCGCGGCGAGGAAGGTCGGCAGCGTGTCGAGTCGCGACTGGTAGATCTGCCCGACCGCCAGCGACGCGACGATGAGGATCGTGCCCAGTGTGAGTACGGCCCAGTAGTTGATGAGACGGGTGGCGATGCGCCGGCCACGCCGCGCACCGGTGACGACATTGAACGCACTCTCGACTTGGATCAGGAGCGAGATCGCGGCGTAGAGGAACAGGGCGAGGCCGAAGACCGTGATCAGGCCGAAGCTCAGGTTCGTCACTCGTTCCGCGGCGTTCTGCACAAAGTCGGAGAGGTACTCGGTCAGGGCGACCGTGTCCGGTTCGTCTTCCGAACCACCCTGTGAGTCTGCGAGCCCGGCGGCATTCTCGGCTCCAGAAGGCTCGGCGGGTTGTTGAGGGGTTGGCTCACTGCCCGGTGCGACTTCGAGTGTCGGGCTGTCTTCTTGTGTATCGATGGCCTGCGCCGGGACCTGGATGTCTGCCAGACCGGTGTACTCGAAGACGGAGTTGAACGCCCGCTCGATCGCAGCCTGATCGAATGTGGCGTTCAGGACGACGAGTACGAGCACCAGAACCGGTACGAGCGAAAAGATGGTTCTGTAGGCCAGGGCAGCCGCGAGCTGCGGGGCGCGATGCCGAACCAGCTGCTTCCCACCATGCACGGCGAGCAGATAGCCGAAACGGAGGGATCTTTGCAGCCGCGACAGACTCTCTTCGCCCGACTCACTGAGGATCGCTTCTTTCAGGTGCTGCAGTTTACCCATCGCGACGGGGTCTCCGCGGTGCGGAACGATCGGCAGGCTTCGTCGCTTTCACGGGCTTCGAGCCACTGGATCCCGACTTGCGCACGGCTTTGCGCAGCGCATCGAGTTCCGGCTTGGTGAGTTCTCGCCATTCCCCGATCGCCAAGCCCTTGAGTGAGAGCGGCCCCATGCGCGTGCGCGTAAGTTTCTTGACATGGCAGCCCACGCTCGCGAGCAGTCGCCGGATCTGGCGGTTGCGGCCCTCGGTCAGCGTGATATCGACGATGGTTCGCTCGTGTTCCTTGCGAACCACGGTGATGTCGGCCGCGCCAACTCGCTCGGCGCCCATGGTCTTACCGCTTTCCCGGGCGGCCAAGAAGATGCCGCGCTGCAGGCGATCGATGTGTTCGTCGGTGAGCTGGCCACGCACGATGACCCGGTAGGTCTTGTGTACCCCGTACCTGGGATGGGTGACTGCGTTGGCGAGTTCGCCGTCGTTGGTCATGAGCATCAGGCCCATCGAGTCGTAGTCGAGCCGGCCGACCGGGTAGAGCCGGACCCCAGATGGGTGCTCGACCAGCTCGGTCACAGTGCGACGCCCGTCGGGGTCGGAGGCCGTGGAGACGGTGTTGCGAGGCTTATAGAGCATCACATAGACGTGTCGCTCGGCCTTCGCGATCGCGTGACCCTTGACCGTCACCGTGTCCTCGGCCGGCTCAACCCAAGCGGGCAGGGTGTCCACGACCACCCCGTTCACTCGGACCTGTCCTTCGGCGATGAGTTCTTCGCAGGCGCGCCGAGAGCCGACCCCGGCGTGCGCGAGGTACTTGTGCAGGCGAACGGCGGTCTGTGAATCCGGACCGCGCAGATCCTGCGCATCGCTTGTTTTCTTGCGGCTCATGAACCGGGGATTGTACTCGCTGTGAAGCCCGGCCACCCAAAGCCGCTCTTCGCATGCTCTGGGCCCCGATTGGCCGATATCCCCAGTCGGACCAAAGACCAGAGGGCTCGCGTTGCCCCATGAGGAGAACCCCATGTCGACCGCCGACTCAAGCCACTCCACGATCATGAAGCCCAGCACCATCGGCGGCTCTGGCCCCATGCCTAGTGACCGCGTCTTTGTGAGTCCCCGAGTCGTGGATGAGCAGGCCTTCCGGGAATACTCCGCCGAGCTGAGGTCTCTTCTGGAACAAATCCGCAGCACGCAGGCGGATCTGGCGGCGGCGGGAACCGAGGCGGCCGGCACAGCCAGAAGCTTGGCCGGTTCGCAGGATAAGTATCGCCAGCACCTGGAACTGACCACGAAACTCCTCAAAGCGTTGACGAGCAAATCCGCCGAAGTGGAAGATCTCGTCGCGAGGGTGGACGAACGGCTGGCTTCAGCCAAGGGCATCGAGACCTCGGTTGAGCAGGCACTCGAGGCGAAGGTCGGCGCATTCGAGAAGTCGCTGGAATCCCGTCTGGCTTCGATGGAGCAGCAATACGCGAAGCGAATGGAAGAACTCGAGCGAGGCTTCGACTCCAAGCGGGCCGAACTCGATGAACAGCTCGAATCCCGGCGTGTCTATCTCCAGACCGGTCTGAGTGCTCATGCCGACGAGATCGAAGGCACGCTCAAGGATCGGGCCGCGGCTTTGACCACCGAGGTTGAATCACGGCTTACCGATGAGCGGAGCCGTGCCGAGCAGACACTGTCCGAACTGGAAAGCCGGCGACAGGAATTCGCCAGCGAGACGGGCGAGTCGCTTCAAAATACACTTGAGCAGCTGCGCACGGCGTGCGGTATCGCTTCGAAGCTGGTGGGATGGGATCCGGCCGACCCGGGTGCCGATCCGAACCAGCCGCTTGCGGGAAGCCTCGGAGACCTTGTGCGCCAAGCGACGAAGACACGCGAGGACGCAGAATGGTCCGTGCGTCGCCTCGGATCCATCCGAGATCAAGCGCAGTCGATGATTGCCGAGCTGAGCGAATCGCTGGAGGGCTCCATCTCCCTCTTCGACCAGCTCCATGCCCAGAAAGCCAAGCTCGACACCGAGGTCGGCTCTATTCTCGATCGCGCCGAAATCACGAGTGCCGAGCTCAAGAGCCGCCAGGCCGAGATCGAACAGCTCGTCTCGCCACTGTCGGGGTCACTCAAGAAGGCCGAGACCGTCACCCGCGATCTCTGCAGCGTTGCTGACGGAGCGGCGGACCTGCTCACCCACGCGGGCATTCTCCACGGTGACCTCCAGGCGGTTCTCACTACCGCTGAGCAGCTGTCCGCTACACTCGAACCGTGGCGAACTGTCATCCTGGAATCCGCACAGACTGCCGAATTGCCCCCTGCCATCGCAGCGGTCGTGGAGCGGTTTGAAAACGAGATCGGGCAGGATCTGGCCAAGATGGCTTCCGCCATGCAGATGATCGCAAACCGCGCCGAAACATCCTTGCGTCCGCCGAAGCATGCCGGTGAGTCGCCGGAGATCGTGATCCGCCCACGGGCTGAAGCGATCGCGCCGGTCGAAGCCGATCAGCGGTAATCGACCGCCAAACCCGAAACGACCTGATCGCCGAGATCATCGTCGGTGAGTTTCAACACGATCTCACCGTGGATCCGGTCTTGGTAGGCCGCGACCGCCCCTTGCTTGACGAGCTCGAGGGTCGCCAGGAAGAGGCCGATGACCTCGGGCTTTTTGCGTCCCTGAAAGAGTGAGCGGAGCGAATAGGTCGACCGCTCACCGGTGGCTTCGTCCACGGATGTTTCTCGCTTGAGACGGTCGATCAGATCCGCGGCGTGGAGTTCAATCGGCGTGTCATCGTCGAGCACGGCATGCTCACCGAGGCGATCAAACTGGATGGTCTCGATGATCTTCTGGAAGGCCGCGACGAGTTGATACAGATCCAGTTCATCCATATCCAAATCTTCGCCCTCCGGCCGCGCGACCGCCTGTTTGAGGGCCTGCTTGTCTGACGCCGCCCGCCCGGAGGGGTACCGCTTGTCCCAGTCTTCCCTGCGGTTTTCGAGGGCATCCCCGGCCTCTCGGAACGAACGGTACTCAAGCAGTTGGCGGAGCAGTTCGGCGGCCGGGTTGAGTTCGTCGTCTTCGTCGCGTCGGGTCCGGCTCGTC
>CAZIXS010000106.1:0-8751 GCA_964543335.1 uncultured Phycisphaeraceae bacterium
TACGCGGATGCTCGATCAGGATCGTGCGGCTGCGTTTCTCGTCGATGTTGTTGATCGCGTAGGTCGTGGTGGCCACCTGCTTCATCCGGCGCTCGACCATGCCCCGGTCGCTGAGCGAGAACGAGAGGATCTCGTTGGAACTCGCGTATTCGGTGTCGATCTCGGTTTCGCTGTCGAGCGCGTAGGCCAGGAGACGCTCGGCACCCCCGGGTGTGTGCGCGATCTGCGCATCGCCGGCGTAGGCACCGGCGTCGTAGACCGAGATCGGTCCCGGCAGCAGGGGCATGCCCGAGTCGTTCTCGAAACGCAGGCCACGCATCGGGTTACGCCCCTCGCCAGGCGTGAAGATGGAAACCCGCTCGCCGCTGAGGTCGGTCGAGATGATCGGGAGCATCGCGCTGGTCCGACGCGCGATCGTCACCGGAGCATCGACGCGGTAGAAGAACTGCTCACCCACTTCGGTGCCAGCGGCGCCGCTTTGGAAGGTGTTCTTCGCCACGCCGGAAAACGCCATGCCGCCCTGATCGTCGAAAGCTTCCATTTCCATCATGGCATCAGCGGCCGGGCCGCCGCCCCCTCCCGACGCGCGACCACGCGCGGCCTGCGGTGCGGGCGGAGGTGCGGACTTCATCCGCTCAGAGACAACTCGCCCCCCTTCGTACAGTCGCATCGCCAGACCAGCGACGAAAGGCACGGGCACGGTCGGCCGGTTCACGCGCAGCGGCTCGTACAGGTCCATCACGAAGCTGACCGGCTGACCCGAGGCCAGCGACAATCGAACATTGTCCCAGTCAGCATCGGACGTGTTCTCCACGATCGCCCAGCCCTGCAGGTACGGATCCGACCCGTCGTCGGGGATCACCATTCGGTAACTGGTCTTCCAGACCGGGGCCGCGTGCACATACGACGCTCGCACCTCGCGCCCAGCACCCTCCGGGCCGTTCAGGGTCAGGTCGATCATCTTGGTGTTCTCCGAGCGGGAGGACGCGATCGCGCCCAGCGCCCGGTTGAGTTCGTCGTTCAGGCGATCGTCGGTCAGGCGAAAACTCGAAATCGCCGAGATCGCCATGGTGCGGATGCCGCTCTTGGTCACGAGCGTGACATGCGGCTCGGCGAAGTGCCCCACCGCTCCGTCGGTCTGCACCACGCTGGTGCGATTCTCGATGGCGAGGATCGTCCCGCTGATGTTGGTGCCCATGGTCACGACCTCGATCTCCGCGCCGCGAAGCTGGCGCAGCAGATCCGCCGAGGAACCGATCTTCAGCACATCGATTTCGAGACCAGCGAGCCGGTTTTCCAGCGATTCCCGCGCGGTGTAGCTCACCGTGCCGATCGAGCCGCCACCCATGTCCTGCACCAGCAGGGACTTGAGGATGTCGTTCACATCCTCGGTGTTGAAGCGGAGCGAGACGACCTCGTCGCCGCTGACCTCGCCCCGTCGTTCGAAGAACCCGACGCCGGAGCGGTACAGCACGATCTGGCGGATCGGCAGCACCTCATCGGCGGCACGAGAGGCTTCAGCGGCGGAAACCGTCTGCCCCGAGCAATGAAGGAGCGAGGCAGCAGAGATCACAGCGAGAGCGGTAGAAACGGTCAGTGGACGCACAGGCAACTCCTTCGTCGGGACGAACTATCCATACCGGTTCCATCGACGCTCCGGGGGGCCAGAAGCCAGAAGCCGGAAACGAAACCGGGAACCAGAAAGCGGCGGCCAACACACGCCGCCCCTCCTACAGGCCCCAACCCCGGCCCATGGTTCATCCAATCCGCCGGTCGACCCCCAAAAACGAAAAAACCCGCCATTCGGCGGGCTATTCGGCGAAAGGGTGACCAACGGGACTCGAACCCGCGACCTCCCGGACCACAACCGGGTGCTCTAACCAACTGAGCTATGGCCACCATCCGTTCCCGAGGCGGAACCTCGGGCCGAAGATCGTATCGAAACCGCGGTTTTCGGTCAATCAGTCGGCGATTGCCGGGGCAGGGGCAGGCCCGAATCGGCGGCCTTTGGTACCCTATCCGATCCCGGCCCGCCGAAATCCGCGGCCCTGCTGCTCTGCTTGTCCATCTTGCCAATCGAAGGAAGAGACGCATGTCATCTGTTGCGAAGCTGCCCAGCCTCGATCTCACATCCGAGCGCGTGCACCGAAACCTCAGCACCCCCGTCCTCATCGAGGCCGCCCTGCGGCGCGGCGAGGGACAGCTCGCCGCCAACGGCACCCTCGTCGTCATGACCGGCGAGCGTACCGGACGCAGCCCCAAGGACAAATACCTCGAAGACACCCCCGCCATCCACGACAACATCTGGTGGGGCACCGTCAACCAGCCCATCACCCCCGAGGGCTTCGATTCGCTGCTGGCGATCGCCAACGACTACCTCGCCTCGAAGGATGAGCTCTTCGTCTTTGACGGCTTCGTCGGCGCCGACCCCAAGTACCGCCTTGCCTCCCGCACCGTGACCGAGCTCGCCTGGCACTCGCTGTTCGTCAAGACGCTGTTCATCGAACTGACCGATGAGGACCGCGACGGCTTCGAAGACGCCCTGGCCGACGGCTGGACCATCCTCAACTGCGCCACGCGCAAACTGACCGAAGCAGAAGCCAAGGCCGCGGGCGTTGCCCCGACCGGCACCTGCATCATCCAGTCGCTGACCCGCAAGATGGTCATCATCTTCGGCACCGAGTACGCCGGCGAGATGAAGAAGTCGCTGTTCTACGCGATGAACTACGACATGCCCGATGTCGAAGTCTTCCCCATGCACTGCTCGGCCAACGTCGCCAAGAACGAGCCGAACAATGTCGCGCTGTTCTTCGGCCTCTCCGGCACCGGCAAGACCACCCTCTCCGCCGACGAGAAGCGTGCCCTGATCGGCGACGACGAGCACGGCTGGTCCGCCGACGGCGTCTTCAACTTCGAGGGCGGCTGCTACGCCAAGTGCATCAACCTGTCGGCCAAGACCGAGCCCCAGATCTGGGACGCCATCCGCTTCGGCTCCTGCCTCGAGAATGTCGTCATGGACCCGGAGACCCGCGTCCCCGACTACGACAACGGCTCGATCACGCAGAACACCCGCGTGACCTACCCCGTCGAGTTCATCCCCGGCGCGCAGATCCCCTCGGTCGGTCGCCACCCCAAGAATGTGATCTTCCTCACCGCCGATGCCTTCGGCGTGCTCCCCGCCGTCAGCAAGCTCACCCCCGAGCAGGCGATGTACTACTTCATCAACGGCTACACCTCCAAGCTCGCCGGCACCGAGCAGGGCGTCACCGAGCCCACCCCGAACTTCAGCCCCTGCTTCGGCGGCCCCTTCCTGCCCCGCCACCCCGCCAAGTACGCCCAGCAGCTCGCCGAGCGCATCAAGCAGCACAACGCCAATGTCTGGCTCGTCAACACCGGCTGGCGCGGCACCAACGAGGGCACGCTCCGGCGCTACTCCCTGCCCTACACCCGCGCGATGGTCACCGGCATCCTCGACGGCTCGCTCGCCAAGGCCGAGTATGTCGAGCACCCGATCTTCGGGCTGCACATGCCCAAGACCATCCCCGGCGCCGGCATCCCCGACGACATCCTCAACCCGCGCTCCAACTGGACCGACAAGAACGCCTACGACGAGGCGGCGACCAAACTCGCCAAGCTCTTCCGCGAGAACGATAAGAAGTTCGAGATGTCCGACAGCGTGCGTGCTGCAGGGCCGAAGGCCTGAGCAGCCGGTACGAGCCGCGAGCGGCTACACCGATTCAACGACCAACGCCCGAGCCGCAAGGCCCGGGCGTTTTTCATGCACGGTTCGATGGCTGAGAGGATGAGAGCCCAATCGCGCAAGCGATGGGTCCCGAGCATCCTGCAAGATCATGCTGCCCACCCACCGGGTTGCACGCCTCGCATAGCCGCCTCAAGGGGCGGCCATGCCACCCGGATACCGAACTCTCTCCGGAACCGCCCTGTATGCTTCGGGCGACAGGTTCTCACGACGCCGCTTAGCACGGAGGAGACAGTGATGTACACCCGCGAAGCACTCCTCGACATCCATCAACGCAGCCATCGCAGCCTCTCGTTGCTGATGGACCACTGCCGCGTCTTCGATGCCGAGCACTTCAACCGCGAGATCGATGGCTTTGGATACCCGACGATGCGGCTGCAGATCCATCATGTGATCGCGGCCCAGCAGTACTGGCTCAGCGTGGTGCAGGACCGCATGAACGCCGATGAGAACGACGCGGACTTCCAGAGCATCGACGAGCTCGAAGCGTTGCGTGCCGAGGTCTTCGAGTCCACCGAGGCGTATCTGAGGAGTGTCTCCGACGAAGTACTCAACACCCGACGCGCCATGCTCGTCTGGGGTGGGAATCGCCCATCACTGATGCCCGCGCTGGTGATCCTGCGGACCCAGACGCACATCTACCAGCACATGGGGCAGATCACAGCCATGTGCCGGTTCTTCGGCAAGCCAGCGCCGGCTGGGCTGGATTTCTCGCTGGCCTAATCCGCGGTTCGATCATCTCGGATCAAGCCTCTTGCGGTGCCACCAGAAGCACAACCCCGTCCTGATGATCCGCAAGTAACCGGTTCGGCGGATCCGAATTCCGCTCAAAGAACGCACAACGCGAAAAACCCACAAACATCAGGCCTCGCCCCAGATCAGTAGTCGTCAAAGGCCCTTCAAAATGAAGGACCCTCCCGCATTGGAATACCACCCTCAGATGCTCGGCGGTGTACTCAACATTCTCAAGGGTCCACAGATTGTCGTACGGTCGGCCGAACCATCCATCCGGGAACACTGGACCCTGCGCGCGGTCGGCCCGGTCAAACCACGCCTTAATGGTGTGCGCATCAAGCTGATAACTCACTCTTTCTCCCTCAAACCTCCAGCACCACCCGATACCGCGCCTTCCCCGCGCGCAGGTGATCCATCGCCTCGTTCACCTCGCTCATCTTGAACACCTCGGTCTGCGGCTTGATGTCGTGCCTCGCGCAGAAGTCCAGCATCGTTGCGATCGTCGCCGGGCTGCCCACCGGCGAACCCGAGATCGAGCGTTGGGGCATGATCAGCGAGAACGCGCCCACCGGGATCGGCTCCATGACCGCACCGACCACATGCAGGCGTCCCTTCGGCTTCAGGCAGTTGATGAACTTCTCCCAGTCGAGCGACACATTCACGGTGGAGACGATGTAGTCCAGCGTTCCCGCGGCCTTATCGAGCGCATCGCCGTCGCGCGAGCTCAGGAAGTGGTGCGCCCCCATCGACTTCGCCTCGTCCTCCTTATCCGGACTCGACGAGAACGCCGTGACCTCGCAGCCCCACGCGCGAAGGAAGCTCACCGCCATGTGCCCGAGGCCGCCGATGCCAACGACCCCAACACGGTCCGTCGGCTTCACTTCGAACTGCACCATCGGGTTGAACACGGTGATCCCGCCGCAGAACAGCGGCCCCGCCGACACCGCGTCCACACCGTCGGGGATCTTCACCGCGAACGCCGCCTGGGCCTTCACCCGGTCGGCGAACCCGCCGTGGCGCCCGACGATCGTCCCCTCTCCCTGCGGGCACAGGTTGTGGTCACCCGACATGCACTGCGAGCAGGTCTGGCACGACCCGCTGTGCCACCCGACGCCGACGCGATCGCCGACCTTCAAGTTCGTCACGCCGGGTCCGATCTTCTCCACCGTTCCCGCCGCCTCGTGTCCCGGCACGAACGGGTACTCGGTCATTCCCCACTCGTTGTTGAGCATGGAAAGGTCGCTGTGGCAGATGCCGCAGTGCGTCACCTTCACGATCACCTCGCCGTGCCCCGGCTCATCGAGTTCGTACTGGAACGGTTCGAGCTTGCCGCCGGCTTCTTTCGCGGCGTAGGCGTCGACGGTGGTGGGCATGGGGATCTCCTTGGGATCATCGAGAGAGCGGAGCCGGATAGTACTCGCTCCGGAGCACCCCAGAAGCGGCGGCCCGTTAGTATCCAGATCCAATTCTGGGGATTCAGGAGCAGCCGATGCCGTCAGCCAATGTGGAAATTGTCGAAGGGCTCTACAAAGCCTTTGCCGCCGGAGACCTCCCAGCAGCCTTGGCCTGCATGAGCCCCGACATCGTCTGGCTGCAGGCCGAAGGCAACCCGTGGGCCGATGGGAACCCCTACATCGGGCCCGATGCCGTCGCGGAAGGCGTCTTCGCCCGCTGCGTCGGCGAATTCGACGGCTTCACGGTGAATGTCGGCGAGATCATCGACGCTGGAGACACCGTCATCATGCTCGGGCGCTACACGGGGACCTCGAAGATCACCGGCCAGCCGCTGGACGCGCCGGTTGCCCATGTCATGCGCCTGGAAGGCGGCAAGATCCGACACTATCAGCAGTACGCCGACACGCGCCAACTCGCGCGCGTCATGGGCGCTCTGGACTGAGCGACTCCCTCAACCCGGTGGCAAAAACACAACCCCCGGACAGTCCGCGAGAGTCGAGCGGCCGGTCCGGGGTATTGTGCGTTCCACCTGATGGCGGATATATCGGCGCGAACCGCGCGCGACTGAACGCAACGCATCGTGTGCGCACAAAAATTTGTGCGCGTTGTCAGGCCTCGGCGCGCACGCGCAGGTGCGCGAGCGTCACCGACACCTGATCGACCGTCGCACGACCGGCCACCGCGCGGCAGATGCGCGACACGCGACCCGGCCCCTCGCTCTCGGCGGCCTCTTGGATCGCGGCGTACACCTTCGGCTCGACCCACGCGCCGATCTGCGCCGGACGCTTCGCCTCGATCCACGATTCCAGAAGCTGGCGGGCCGCCTCGCGCGTGCGCCCGGTCTCGCGAGCCACCTCTTCGAGTGATGCCCCGGCGTCGAACATGGCGAATGCCCGATCGATCCGCTCTTTGGACCGGTCCGCGCCCGACGCTCCGCCGCTGGTGAAGGCCCAGATGTGGTCGATGATGATCCCGCCGTACTCGTCGAGCTTGCGCTGGCCGATGCCGTGCACCCCCAGCAGCTCGTGGGGAGACGATGGCTTGATCCGGGCCAGATCCCGCAGCGTGCGGTCGCCGAACACCACGAACGCGGGAACGCCTCGCTCCTCGGCCAGATCGCGTCGAAGCTCGCGCAGGGATTCGAACAGGTCGCGGTCCACGCCCGACCAGTCGCCGTCCTTGGAGTCGCTCCGCTTGGCCACGCGCGAGCGGTACAGCGTCGGTAACTCGGCATCGGACGCTCGCAGCGACGCGACCCCCGCCTCGGTCAGGGAGATCACCGGGTAGTCCCCGCTGGCCCGCTCGATCAGGCCCTTGTCCTCGAGTTGGTCCATGACCGAGCCCAGCCCCTTGGCGGAGAAGTCCTTCAGCAGCCCGAAGGTGCTGAGCGTGTCGTGTCCTCGGGATTCGATGTCGGCGGTTTTTCTTCCGCGCAGGACCCCGATGATGTGGTTCGCGCCGTAGGCCTGGCCGGCGTGGCGCTGGATCCGGGCGACGCAGGACAGGACCTTCTTGATGACCTGCGCCGAATCGGCGATCGGCTCGAACTCGCCCAGGCAGACATCGCACGCGCCGCAGCCCTTGCCCTCGGTGCCCTCCGGCTGCTGATACGCCTGCCCGAAGTATTCGACCAATGCCTTATGCCGGCAGGTCATGCCGCCAGCGTAGCGCTGCAGGTGGCCCAGCAGTTCGAACTGGGGCTGGAGCTGCTCACGACCGATCCCAGCCTCCGCCGCCGACCGCTCCATCAGCGACTTCCACTTGGCGATGTCCGCCGGCGAGTACAGCAGCACGCACTCGGCGCTCAGCCCATCGCGTCCGGCCCGGCCCGCCTCCTGCTGGTAGTGCTCGAGACTCTTGGGCAGGTCCATGTGGATCACGGCCCGCACATCGCCACGGTCCACGCCCATCCCGAACGCGACCGTCGCGACGATGACATCGAGCTTCTCGGCCATGAACCGGGTCTGCACCTTCGAACGCTGCGCCGCCGACATGCCGGCGTGATACGCCGCGGCTTTGATGCCGCTCGCCTTGAGCGTATCGGCCACACTTTCGGTGGCCTTGCGGCTGAGGCAGTACACGATCACCGCTTCGCCCCGGTGGCGCTCGATGATCGCCAGCGCCTGTTTGCGTGCCGAATCCTTGGGAACCACGCGGTAGGTCAGGTTCGGACGGTCGAAGTTCCCGACCAGCACCTCAGGGTTCTGCAGCTTGAGCTGCTCAACAATGTCCTCTCGCACGCGCGGCGTCGCCGTCGCCGTGAACGCGTGGATGCTCGCCTTGGGAAACCGCCGTCGCAGAGCGCTCAACGATCGGTACTCCGGGCGGAAGTCGTGCCCCCACTGGCTGATGCAGTGCGCCTCATCGACCACGATCGCCCCCACCCGAACGCCCGAGAGCATCCAGGCCAGCGACGCCGAACCAAGCCGCTCCGGCGAGACATAGAGCAGGCGCAATCGCCCGGCCTTCAGATCGGCCTCGACCTTGGCCTGCTGTTTCTCATCGAGCCCGCTATGCAAAGCCGCGGCGGGCACACCGTTGCCCCGCAGCCCGGACACCTGATCCTCCATCAGCGCGATCAGCGGGGAAACCACGACATCGGTCCTCGGGCTGTCCGACGAGTCGATCAGGGGCGGCACCTGATAGCACAGGGATTTCCCGCCTCCGGTGGGCATGATGACCAGCGAATCGCGTGTACCCATGCCGGCCCGGATGGCCACCCGCTGGATCGGCCTCAGCGACTCGAAGCCCCAATACTGGCGAACCACGCCGAGGATCCGCGCATCGAGTTCGTCCTGCTG
>CAZIXS010000107.1:0-8553 GCA_964543335.1 uncultured Phycisphaeraceae bacterium
CCACCCTCACCACGGATTTCGGGACCTTCAACCTCATCGCCTTCGATTCGGTCGTCGATCCGCAGCCCCAGCTCGCCCTCACCGTGGGCGGCGTGGGCGACCTCGATCCCGACGGGCGCGTCATCGAGCAGGACACGCCGACCCTGGTGCGCATGCACCGGCGCAATCTCCTGGGCGACATTTTTTCGCACCGCGAGGAGGCCGATCAGCACGCCAGCGCCCACGACCTCAGGGCGGCCATGAAGGCCATTCAGGCCGAGGGAAGGGGCGCCATCGTCTACCTGCGCCCCGAGGGTGTGGGTGACGACTTCGTGCAGCGACTGACCGCGATCGCCCGTCCACGCAGGGCCGACAGCGATGACCCGGACCTGACACGACCGACCGGAATCGGCGCCAACGCCATGCCGATGCACCAGCGCGAGTTCGGCATCGGGGGACAGATTCTGCGCGAACTGGGCATTTCGCGCTTACGATTGCTCACCAACCGTCCGAAAGAATTACCAGGCCTCGATGCCTTTGGACTTGAGATTGCTGAGCATGTTCCTCTACAGTGATGTCAGCAGAGTGCGCTGAAGCGCGTGCACGAGGGTGAGGAAGCCCGCTCCGAGTTTCCTCGCCGCACGCGAACACACCAGCTCACGAGAGACCCCGGTGAACCTCACCGGGGTTTTTCATTGGGCGTTCGTGTTCAGTGTCCCGCGTAGATCGTGTCATCGCGATCGCGGAAGTGCGTGAGCCGGGATCGCGCGTAGTCCACTCGCCCGTACTGCTGGTGAAGCTCCCGCATCAATTCGGACCGGACCCCGTTGCGATCGGGTCTGATGCTGAGGTCCATCGTGCCGTCTGCCTTTCGAGGAAGAGCCCCCAGGGCATCCAGCACTTCCAGATACCGTGCCTGCCCCGCGAGCCGCTCGCGCAGCTGGCGAAGTTCCGCATCCATATCCGCGGACGCAAGCACCCGCGCCACCAGAATCACCTCGGCGACCTCCGGCTCTTCCTGCTCCCACTTTGTGTCCCGGCCTCGCGCGTCGTTGAGCGCTGCGACCATGAGCCTCGCGCTGCGGCGCATTTCCATTGACTTCGCCTCGAAGAGCGCTTCGATCCATTCGTGCGACTCTTCACCGATCAGACTCAGCCCGGTCGAATACCCCGAGGAATCAAAGTGGGCGTCAGGATCAGTCGCGGCGGCTTTGACAATCTCGAGCAGTGTTTCGCGGATCAGGGCCTTTTCGTCTTCCTCAGCATGGTCCCACACCAATCCTGTGCCGCCTGGTCTGCGACCCAGTTGCAACATCAGGTCCAATCTTCCGATCGCACCGAGCCGGCGAACATCATCAAGCGGTTCCACGCGCATGGCCGCGGCGATGGAGCGAAGGAAGGTCCGAGGCGTCCGGGAGAACATCGTCGACCAGTCGCCGTCGTGAGGCCGGATAACCTCCTCGAACAACTGCGAGAGGGCGGCGTCGGAAAAGTTCGCCGACTCGGCCTCGAGTTTCTCGATCCCCCAGCGGCTCTTCCCGATGCGCCCGGACTCAGCGCTGCTCCCGTTGTACAGGTACTCGATGGCCTGCGAACGCTCACTCGCGCTCGTGCTCCCGAGCATCTCGACCATGTCCGACATCCGCTGACGCTCGCGCAAAAAGGTCGTGGTCAGCACCACCGCACCGATCAGTGCCAGCACCAGCACCACGCCGATGGTCTGCTTGACTACCCCTCTGGATGCAGACTGTTCCATCCAATCCCCTCCTTCGCACGGTCTCGGTCGAAGTCCCACTCGTCCGCCAGCACGGCGTAGCCGAGACTGTCATGGTACCCGAGCGCCTCGTGATTCCCCAGAGAACCGGCAAAACGGTCCAGCTTCGTCCGCTGCTCCAGGCGCAGGCCGAGCTTCTCGCACACGCGTCTCGAGGCCAGGTTCCGCACCGCATTGAACACCACGATCCGCCGGAAACCCCAACCACCAGCGTCCTGGATCCGCAGCGCGGCGGAGATCAGCCCACCGGTGGACTCCGTGCAGACGCCCGTGCCCCGCGCCGATGACCGAACCCAGTAGCCGATCTCCGCCTCACGCACGCCCGGGCGAATCCGGTGCAAACCCGTGCCGCCTAGCAGACGACCGCTGGGCTTGTCGAAGATGCCCATGACAAAGTCCGTGCCGTCGGGCTTCTCCCAGGCGCGACGGGTCATCTCGATGAAATACGCACTGTCCGAGGCGCTCATGTGGTCCGTCTGCGCCCACACCATCCACGGCAGCAGGTTCGCCCGGTCTCCGTCCACCGCCTCGAAGAGCTGAGAAGCGTCGCCCGGCTCGTACATCCGCACCACCAGCCGCTCGGTCTCGAGCCGCGTCGGGCGCGGCGTCGGCGGACTCCACCGGTTCGGGTCGCTCAGCAGCCTCAGCCACGCATCCGGCGGCGTCCGCCCGATCGGGCCACTCGATTCATTCTTCGTCGTCATCTCTGGCTATGCTCCTCCTCCGCCTGCTCATCGCGGAACTCGCCCAGTATGCCCGACTCCACGCCCCCATCCAAGCCCAGCCTCGCCGGTCGCTACCAGCGTCAGACCCTGCTCCCCGACATCGGTGAGCAGGGCCAGACCGCGCTCGCGTCGTCACGCGTGGTCATCCTCGGCTGCGGCGCGCTCGGCACCGTCCTGAGCGAAATGCTCGCCCGCGCGGGAGTGGGCCTGAAGGACTCCGGCGGCTGGATCCGTCTCATCGACCGCGACATCGTCGAGCCCTCCAACCTGCAGCGCCAGACCCTCTTCACCGAAGCCGACGCCCTCGCCACCCGCCCAAAGGCCATCGCCGCGGCGGACGCCCTCGCCCGCATCAATTCCTCGGTGGACCTCCGCCCCCAGGTCGCCGACTTCAACCACCTGACCGCCGCCCGTCTCGCGTCATGCGAATCCGGCGACGATCGCCCCCATGTCCTGCTCGACGGCACCGACAACTTCTCAACCCGCCTGCTGCTGAACGACCTCGCCGTCCGCGAAGCGATCCCCATGGTCTACGCCGGGGCCGTCGGCACGCGCGGCATGCTCATGTCCGTCCTCCCCCCGAAGGACAACGCCCCGTGGGAAGTCGGCCCCTGCCTGCGCTGCATCCTCGATGAGCCGCCGGCTCCCGGCGCGACGCCCACCTGCGACAGCGCGGGCGTGCTCGGCACCGTCACCAGCGCCACCGCGTCTTTCGCGGCGACGGAAGCCATCAAGATCCTCATCGGGCGCTTCGACCTGCTCCGGCGCCACCTGCTCGCCTTCGACCCGTGGAACACCCAGTTCTCCCGAATCGATGCCGGCCCGGACAGCCGCGTGCCCGACTGCCCCTGCTGCGCGCAGCGCCGGTTCGAATACCTCGAATCCGAAGCCCCAGTTGCGCCCGCCTCGCTCTGCGGCCGCGGCGCGATCCAGGTCGCCCCGCCCAAACCCGGCATGAAAGTCGATCTGGAATCCGTCGCCCGCACCCTAACCCCCGCCACCGCCGAAGACCTCAGCGCCAGCCCCTACCTCGTGCGTGGCACCCTGCGCGAACCCGAGGGCGTGCAGATCACCGTCTTCGCCGACGGCCGCGCCCTGTTCCAAGGACTGGAAGACTTCGACCGCGCCCGCGGCCTCTACAGCCGCCTGCTGGGGGGATAATGATTTGAATGGTGGCACCCGGTCTCTGACCGGTGCTCTTCGGTGGGGCAGGCTTCCAGCCTGCCCGCCTCACGCCTTCTCAGGCACGCTCGTGTCGTCCAGCGACGGCTCATCGCCCGGGCTGGCCAGTTCGTCCTGCACATCCTCGAGGATGCCGACCACCATGCTCATCGACACCGGTCGCTTGGAGGGGTCCACCTCCACACACTGGTCGATCAGGTCGCTGAGCATCTTCGGCACGCGCGGGTTCAACTCGATCGCCGGGGTCGGGCGCTCGATCCGTGAGTCATCGATGCCCTGCACCAGCGAGTCGCTCTTGCTGCTCATCGCCGTGGGGATGTGCTGCTGCGTGAGCACCCAGTACATCGTCGCGCCGAAGTTGTAGATATCGGTCTTGGGCGTGATCTCGCGCCGGTGCACCTGTTCCGGGGCGATGTAGTCGGGAGTCCCCTGGATCCGCTCCTTCACCGTCCCGATCGGGCAGGCCTGCCCGAGGTCGATGATCTTCACGGTCCCGTCTTCGCAGATCACGATGTTGTTCGGCTTCATGTCCGCGTGGACAAACCCGGCCTTGTGGATGTCCGCGAGCCCCTTGGCGGTCTGCAGGAAGATATCCAGCGCCTGCTCAAAGGTCGTGGGGGGGTGCAATTCCACCGAGACCCCGTCCACATACTCCATCACCAGGAACAGCTCCTTGATGGAGATCAGCTTCTGGCGGCTCTTGATCACCCGGTCGATCGCGCGGACATGCCCGCTCTTGATCTTTCCTGCCACCTCGTACTCGGCGATTGCTTGGTCGAGGAACCGCTGGTCCTTGGGCCCGTCCTTGCGGACATGCTTGAGGGCCCAGATCTGCTTGTTCTTCTGGTCCTGCACCAGGTAGATCGTGGAGGCCGCGCCTCGACCGATCTCGCCGAGCACATGAAAGCCCGCGAGTTTCGTTCCGGGTTTGGCTGGGGTGTAATGCTTCACATATCTACCTGGAAGGGTCGCGTTCGGGCCAGCAGTGTCTCGGATGGTTCGGGTCGCCGAACACGGACGGTCATGAGTAACGGGTAGTATGGCGATGCTCCTCATCAACTTCAATGAGGCCCCCGCCCGGGAGCCCTCTTCCACGCAGCCCGTTGCTGCCTGAACGACGCTGAATCGGCGGAATTGCCCGGTTCAATGGTCACTATCGTTCATCGGCCTCTGAGAGATGCTCTTTCAGGCCCGATCGGTGACCGAAACTGGACCCCGGATGGCCCAGCCGCACAATCGCCGCAGCCGGTCGAACCCCCAATCCTGCACCACCGAGAATATCTGCCTTATGAAAAACCCCCGCACTGGTGCAGGGGTCAGGTCGCTTGGTCAGGGGGAAAGCGTGTTTCAGCGGCTGGCGTGCAGCAGACCGTTCTCAAAGCTCGCCTGCGGGAAGAAACGCCCCGGGGAACTGGTCGAGGCCACATCACGATGCAGCTCCACCGCCTCGTCGGGGATATCAAACTTTTCCTGAAGGCCCCGTACCAGTTGCATCAGCGTCGAAAGCTGTTCCGGGGTGAACGCGCGGCTGTCGCCATCGCCGATCAGGCAGATCCCGATCTTCGTCGCGTTGTACTGCTCAGAACGAGGCCCGGCCACATGTGCGCCCGGATGCTGGCCCTGCCAGCGGTACCCGACCAGCAGTTCGCCATCCTCAGCCCCGTTGCCGTTTCCGATCAGGAAGTGGTAGCCAAGCCCGTTGAGCCCCTGCATCTCGTGCTGACGCGTCACGGTGTCCAGACTGCCCTGGATCGAAGCGGTGTGGTGGATCACGATGCCGTCCCACTTCGGGCCCGCGATCGAGTCCGCCGGGGTAAGAACGCCATCCACCCAGTCGCCCGGCTGGCCCGACACGGCCGAGGCCGCCGGCGTGAGCTTGAGCGTCGAGGGAGCACCGGTCAGCAGCGACAGCAGCCCCGTCATCACCGTCATCGCCAGCAGCAGACTCGCCCACACAATCTGGGGACGAGACAGCCGGCGGAGGGCGTCCGCAGCGGAGCGATTGGCGTGTGAAGTGCGGGAATGTCCGGCCATACCAGATTCCAGATGCGTTGTGTGTTCTAGCCTACACCACTCATCGGGCGGATCAGCATAAAAACCTTTGAAAAGAGCAAATACAAGTACACCTTAACGCCGCAAGAGCCGATCAGCGATCCCCCGTCGGTTTATCGGGACGCACTGAGGGCAAACCGTGCACAGCGCACGCTCGTATCGCCCCCGCCGTCGCGTGGGACGACTCACCGCTTCGGAGAAAGCCGCCCGGTCAGGTTCGGCTGCCGACGACCGAACTCGTCCTCAATGTAGGTTGGCGCATATTCATCGCGGGAGCGGTCGTAACGGTCGAACTGCGTCCGCGGCTCCGTCTCGGGGAACAGCGCCTTCCCGCACCCACCCAGCGCCAGTCCGCTCACCACAACCGCCGCCAACAGGCCCCACGCCGCGGCGCGTCTTCCGCCGTTCGCGCCGCGCGCGGTCCGGGAACATCTGGGCTTTGGGGTCTGGATCCGGCTTTCGCTCATCGCCATCACAATACCGCCTTCCGCCTGCACCGTCCCCATCCCGCCTCTCTCCGCAACACGAAAACGGCCCCGGTGTTCGCCGGGGCCGCTTCGCAGAAAACCAAAGAAGAGAGAGAGGAGTTGGGGATCTGATCAGCCATACAACGCCCCGCGGAGCTCGCGGGTTCGCTCCGCCAACGCCAAATCACTCGGATTTTTCAGAATATCCCGCCAATCAGGCAAAAATCGACGGTTCAGAGCTTCAGAATCCGCTCCGCGCTGTGCGTCTGGCCCGTCAGCACATCCCGGAACTGCACCAGCAGCACCAGCGTCCCTTCACCAGCCATCAAAGGGCTCGCAAACTCCAGAGGCACGCTGTAGTGCGTGCTCAAGAGCGTTGACCGATACGCCTCGCGGATCTCCGCAGGCGCCACCGTCTGCCTCGCGAGCACCCGCTCAGGCGCTTCCGAGCCCGGGGGCGGGTACAGCGTCGCCACCACGCTCAGCGTCCCGGAGATCTGGACGAACCGGTCCCGAGCGTCGATCGGGATCAGGTACACATCAATCCCCTCGAAACCCGGCTCGCCGTCCCGGTCGTACACCCCCGTCAGCCGGTCGATCCGGATCCCCGCACAACGCGGCAGGGAATCGATCACCACCGCCGCCGGCACCCCGTCCACCGCCTCCAGTTTGGCGGTCAATTCGTCCAATTTGCCGCGAAGCTCGTTCCGCTCCGCCGTCACGCGGCGCAGCTCGATCTCCAGTTGATCCCGCTCGAACCGCGTCTCATCGAGCTGGTCCTTGAACCCGCCCACTCGACGGGAGCATCCGGAAGCCACAACCAACGCGCACAGCCCGAAAGCCGCGATCGCACGAGCCAGGTTGGACGATCGGGAGATGGCCATCGCTTCAAGCATAGCCGAGTTCCCGTTCGCTCCTCTCCATCAAGTGCAGATGACGACCGCGAAGCAGAGGGTTGAAGCTGAGCGCGACTACCCGGCACTTTGCACTAGGGCTTTCCTCCAGATCAGCCTCGGATCGACCCTATTCGCCCCAGAAATCGGCAAAAACTCGCAAGCCCACGCTTCGATCTCCGAACCACTGGCAACACGAGTCGTGCGGATGGTGGCTCACGGTTGAGAAGTCGGCGCACGCGAGCAGTTTCTGGAAAGGAAAGTTCAATGTTCTGGTCCTCTGTAGTGGTCGGCTGCCTCGTCGGAGGCATGGTCGATTCTGCTTCGACCGGTGTCCTCAACCATGCCGAGCCCGCGATCGGTGTCGTGGAGAAGGCAGCGATCCAGTATGTGCCCGCCGACATCGCCGATGTACGCCGAGGCCAACGCGTTCGTCTGACCGGGACCGTCTCCCGAATCCTCGACCGCGCAGAATTCCGTCTGGCCGATGACTCCGCCTCCATCCGGGTCATCCTCCCCTGGGCCGGTCCGGTGCTCGTGAACGAACTCGACCGGGTCATCGTCGAAGGCATCGTCGATGATGAGCTGTCCTTCGGCCTGCCCCGCCCCGAGGTCTTTGCCTCGGGACTGCGGCTCCCCTGCAACACGCAGATCTTCTTCGCGCCGCCGTCGAACCATGGCGACCAGACCGAGGCGAAGCCCGTGTCGTCCGACCTCCCCGAGGGTGTCACCCCCATCGCCGATCTGCAGCGAGGCCAGGCCGCGACCATCCGCGGGCGCGTCACGCGCATGCTCGATACCGATGAGTTCCGTCTGGAAGACGATTCCGGCTCCGTGCGCGTCTACATCGGCTGGCGCAACCGCCTGAGCGCGCCGGTCGGCAGCCTGCTCACCGTCAGCGGCCGACTCGACGACGACATCCTCCCGGCCATGCCCGAGTTCTACGCGTCGTCGTATCGCGTCGTCGGCGAACCTGAGCAGCAGGTCGAGCAGGGAGCGCCGCCATCGCCGGCGCCAGCAGCCGCGACACCTCGCGAGCGAACCCCGATCGGATCGATCCGTCCCTACGATGTCGTGCTGATCCAGGGCGAGGTGACCCGCATCACCGACACCGACGAGTTCCGCATCACCGATGATTCCGGCTCCGTGCGCGTCTACATCGGCTGGCGCAACCAGATGCCGGTCCAGCAGGGCGACCGGGTTTCCGTGGTGGGTATCGTGGACTCCGAAGGCCCCGGTGCGCTGTTCCGCGAGGTGTACGCCTACACCATCACGATGCCGAACGGGCGGACCGTCGAACTGCAGGCCAACCGCCTTGCGGAGACGCAGCCCGAGCCGGCACCACGCCAGCCCGCGCCGAACAACGCATCCGATCAGAACCTCACCATCACGCCGACCGCGCAGGTCCGCCGAGGTCAATCCGTCGCGGTCCGGGGTGTCGTCGATCGCATCCGCGACACCGACGAGTTCGTCCTGCGTGA
>CAZIXS010000108.1:0-8544 GCA_964543335.1 uncultured Phycisphaeraceae bacterium
GAATCACGACGCACCCTCGAATGGGTGCAATAATTCATCATGCGACCGCGAACACCGAACCATCGCCACACCCTGCTCTCCCGTACCACGCGGGCGGCGGTGCTGTGCGCGTGTTCGCTGCTCGCGGCCCTGCCGGTCCACGCCCAGGATTCCTTCTCGGGCAACCCCATGCAGACCCGCGACCTCGAAGGTGCCGAACTGATCCGGCGCGAGGGCAACAAAGTCCCGCTCGACCTCACCTTCCGGGACACCTCCAACAACACGCGCACCCTCGGCGAACTGTTCGAGGAAGACGGCCCACCGGTCATCCTCCTGCCGGTGTACTTCGATTGCCCGATCATCTGCCCGATGACGATGAATTCGGCGGGTGCAGCCCTCAGCCAACTGCGCGAACTCACCCCCGGTGAGGATTATCGCCTGCTGGTGCTGAGTTTCGACCACCGCGACACCCCGCGATCTTCCTCCATCCAGCGGGACGCGTTCCTGCTCAAGTTCGAGGCCCTGCCCGGCAAGAACGCCATCGAGTTCTGGACCGGCGACACCGACAACATCCTCGCCCTGACCCGCTCGGTCGGCTTCGGCTACAGCTTCTCCCCGAACACCGGCCATTTCAGCCACACCAGCGCGATGATCTTCCTCCGCAACGACGGCACCGTGCACAACTACCTGCCCGGCAGCGTCTACACCGCCAGCCAGGTTCGCACCGGCATCCGCGAAGCGGGGGAGGGCGAATCGGCGACGATCTGGGACCAGGTCGTGCTGCTCTGCCGCGTCCTCGATGAAAACACCGGGGAGTACAAGATTTCCCCGATGCGCGTGATGCAGCTCGTCGGAGCCGTCACGGTCGTCTTCATCACCGGCGGGATTACCCTACTGGTTGTCACGAATCGGCTTCGGGAAAGGTCGGCACTGTGAACATTCCCAAGCTCGATGATCAATCGCTTCGGACTGATGCGGCTCGGGAAATGAGTCGAAGCCAGTCCTATACTGCTGTACAAACTGCTGTTTTACAGGAATCCGGCAAGGAGCAGTTCCACTGATGGCCTCCCTCCACACACATCTCATGACGCTCGCTGCCGACGACCTCTCCTGGTGGGAGCGGTTCTGGTTCCGTGAGTCCGGTTCCACCTTCGTGGACTCGACCGACCCGGTCTACAACTTCATCTTCTGGGTCTCGGCGATCTTCTTCATCCCGATCGTGGGCATGGTGATCGGCTTCGGCATCAAGTACCGGCGCTCGAAGGTCGGCGAGGTGGCCGAGGTCAGCCCGTCGCACAACACCGCACTCGAGCTCACCTGGTCGGTCACGCCCGCTATCCTCATGGCCATCATGTTCTTCTGGGGCTTCAAGGCCTACATGGACAAGCTGGTCGCCCCGGTGGACGCCGAGCCGATCTATGTGACCGCGTTCCAGTGGGGCTGGAACTTCGACTACGCCGACGGCTACAGCACCAACGAATTCGAAGAGATCGCCGCCAACCCCGAGTCGCCGATCATCCCTGTTCAGGCCGGTCGCCCCTACAAGATGATCATGACCTCGCGGGATGTGATCCATTCCTTCTATGTCCCAGCGTTCCGCGTCAAGCGCGATGTCTTCCCGAACCGCTACACCGTCCTGTGGTTCCAGACCACCGATCGCGTGACGCACCGCTTCGATGAAGACGACAAGTCCGTCGTCGCCCTCGATCCCGATCGCCCCGGCTACTACCTCTTCTGTGCCGAGTACTGCGGTGATCAGCACTCCCAGATGGCCGGTCGCATCGTCACCCTCTCCCCCGAGGACTACAACAAGTGGCTCGAGGCCCGCAAGGACACCTCCGGCATCAACCTCATCGAACTCGGTGAGCTGATCGCCCGGCGCAACGGCTGCTTCCAGTGCCACTCGGTCGACGGTTCGGCCAAGCAGGGCCCGACCTGGAAGGGTCTCTACGGCAGCGAGCATCCCGGCTGGGTGCCTCAACCGGAGTTCGCCGAGGGCGCCACTCCCGGGATCGCCGGCAAGAACTACATCATCGAGTCGATCCTGTACCCCAACACCTACGCCAAGCCCGGCTTCCAGACGGGCCAGATGGTGTCGTACCTCGGTGCGATCCAGGGGCGCGAACTCGATGCCATCGCGATGTACATCAAGAGTCTTTCCGACGATTTCGCTGATCAGGCCGCTCAGGAATCCGCTGCCGAACTCGAAGCCCAGCTCTCCGAGCAGGGCGCCGAATCCGAAGGCTGACCTCGTCTCGAACTGATCAAGACCCAAGCAACTTTCCAAGGCCATTCCGCCGCTGCAGCACGACACCGGAGATCACCCCGCCATGGGACACCACGATCGCCCTTACTACGCACCCAAAGAGACCCGTCTCAAGACGATCATGTCGTGGGTCTACACCGTCGACCACAAAAAGATCGGCGTCATGTACCTTTGCGCCGTGCTGCTCATGTTCTTCCTGGGCGGCGTGTTCGCCATGGCCCTGCGCCTCGAGCTCTGGGAACCGTCCAGCAATGTGACCCAGCAGCGTGCGGTCATGGTCCAGGAGGCCAACGACCAAGGGGCACTGCGGTTCGAGAACGGCTTCCAGCCATTGGTGCCCGTGCTCGAGGAATCCGGTGAGGCCAAACTGGACGGCGACGGCAACCCGGTTCTCGCGCCCAAGACCGATGCCGACGGCGACCCCGTCGACGCCGAAGGCAACGAGCTCGCTGGTCCGGTCATGAAGGAAAAGGTCGACGAGAACGGCCAGACCGTCATGGAGGACTACACCGTCCGCGAGGGCGAGATGTTCAAGGGCTGGACAGAGCGGGGGAACAAGCTCAACTCCAACAATGTCTACAACCGCCTGTTCTCGCTGCACGGCTCGGTGATGGTGTTCCTCTTCATCATCCCGGCGATCCCCGCAGCGCTCGGCAACATCTTCCTGCCCATCATGCTCGGGGCGAAAGATGTGGCCTTCCCCAAACTCAACCTGATGTCGTGGTACATCTACATCTTCGGCGGCATCTTCGCGATCTTCTCGCTCGTGCGAGGCGGCGTCGAGACCGGCTGGACCTTCTACACGCCGTATTCCACGAGTACTGACTTCGGCAGCGTGACCGCGATGGTTCTCGCCGCCTTCATCCTCGGCTTCAGCTCGATCTTCACGGGCATGAACTTCATCGTGACCGTCCACAAGCTCCGCGTGCCGGGCATGGGCTGGTTCGATATGCCCCTGTTCATCTGGGCGCTGTACGCCACTTCGATCATCCAGGTCCTCGCCACCCCGGTGCTCGGCATCACCCTGCTGATGCTCGTCTTTGAGCGCACCTTCGGTATCGGCATCTTCGACCCGGCCCTCGGCGGCGACCCGGTCCTTTACCAGCACTTCTTCTGGTTCTACAGCCACCCCGCTGTGTACATCATGATCCTGCCCGGCTTCGGCATCATCTCCGAGCTGATCGCCGTCCACTCGCACAAGCGTCTGTTCGGCTACCGCGCCATCGCGTTCAGCTCGATCGGCATCGCCGCGGTGTCCTTCCTCATCTGGGGACACCACATGTTCACCGCCGAATCGCCCGCGGCGAACGTCATCTTCTCGGCGCTCACCTTCCTCGTGGGTCTGCCGACCGCCATCAAGGTCTTCAACTGGACCAGTTCGCTGTACAAGGCGTCCATCAACTGGACGACGCCGATGCTCTACGCGGCGTTCTTCATCTTCTGCTTCACCATCGGCGGTCTCACCGGTCCGCCGCTGGCAACCCTCGCCACCGACATCCATCTCCACGACACCTACTTTGTGGTGGCTCACTTCCACTATGTGATGATGGGCGGCACGGTGCTCGCCTTCATGGGTGGCCTGCACCACTGGTGGCCCAAGTTCACCGGCAAGATGTACAACGAGAACTGGGCTCGACTGTCGGCGGTGCTGGTCTTCATCGGCTTCAACATCACCTTCTTCACCCAGTTCTTCCTCGGCACCCAGGGCATGCCCCGTCGCTACGCGACCTACGTCCCTGAGTTCGAACTGCTCCACAAGATCTCGACCTTCGGCTCGTGGATCCTGTTCATCGCCTTCGCGATGCACGCCGTGGTCTTCGCCTTCTCGCTGGTCGGCGGACGCAAGGCGCCCCGCAACCCGTGGGGTGGCCTGACCCTCGAGTGGTACGCTGATTCGCCCCCCGTCGAGCACAACTTCTCGCACGAGCCGCTGCTCACCCACGGCCCGTACGACTACGACCTCGTCGTGCCGCCCGGCTGGGACCCCGCGGACTACCCGCTGCCCGATCCCGAAGCCGTCGCCAGAGCCCACGGCCACTGAGCACAACAACCAACCATCCTCAGGTAGACTCGAAAGGGTCTACCCGAGTTTTTCGCAGAAGTAACCCCGAAGGTCCACCATCATGACCACTGCTCCGATCAACTCAAGCGCCGGGATCACCGGCACGCGCGAGCCGCACGAGGACTACGTCCACCAACACCACTGGCGGAACGCGGCCGACGAGGCCGAGGGCGCCAAGATGGGCATGTGGCTCTTCCTCTCAACGGAAGTGCTGCTGTTCGCTGGCTTCTTCTGCGCTTATGCCTGGGGTCGCATGGTCCACTACGACACCTGGCGCGCGTCTTCGCACGCCTATCTCGACTGGAGGATCGGTGCCGTCAACACCGTCGTCCTCCTGCTCTCCAGCTTCACGATCGTGATGGCCATCCGAGAGCTGCAGCTCGCTCGCAAGTGGCGTGCGTTCATCTATCTCGGCATCACCAACCTCTGCGCCATCTTCTTCCTCGTCGCCAAGCTCGCGCTCGAATACATCCCGAAGATCAACGACGGCAAGCTCGCCGGTGAAAACTTCTGGTACTACAACCCGCACGGCACGCACGACCACCTGTTCATGAGCGTGTACTGGATCTCGACCGCCACGCACGGCCTCCATGTGCTCATCGGCGTGCTGGTCATCTCCTACGCCATGTTCTGGACCGCCAGAGGCCGTTACGGCCCGAAGAACTTCATGTTCGTCGAGAACACCGGCCTCTATTGGCACATCGTCGATGTGATCTGGATCTTCCTGTTCCCGATGCTGTACCTCGTCTGATCCCCTCGTTTCACACCGCTTCCCACCGCCTGGGCGGAGACTCACCATGTCCCACGAGCACGACCAACACACCGAGAACGAGGGCCTCATGCCGAACCTCAAGCATGAGGAGCACGCCCACGACGACCACCACGGCCATCACGACGGGCACCATGTTCATGTGACGCCCCTCATGCCGATGGTTCTCGTTTTCGGCGCTCTGCTCTGCCTCACCGCGCTCACCCTCTGGACCGCCAAGGCCGAGTACTTCTATGTCAGCAACTCCGTCAACCTCACGGTCGCGCTGATCATTGCCGGCCTCAAGGGGCTGCTGGTCGCCGCCTTCTTCATGCACCTGATCTACGACAAGGCCATGAACACCGTCATCGTGGTGTCCACCATGTTCGCCGCGATCCTGTTCATGACCCTCACGCTGGTCGACCTCGGTACCCAAGACATCGTGGACAAGACCGAGAAGGGCGAGATCGCCATCGGCGGCAGCGTGCAGATCAACATCAACGCCAACGGCGAGCGTGAAGTCACCCGCGGCGTGTACTCGCCCTTCTGGTCGGACAACCCCGGTCTCTCGATCCTCGAGCAGGCCAGGCAGGACCCGGAAAACACCAAGAAGCGCGAAGCCGCCTACCACGGCAAGAGTGGCTACGGTGACAAGCCCGCCTCCGACAAGCCCCGCGCTATCCTTCCCGAGTCTGACCATGCAAAGGATCACTCCGGCGACCACTGAGTCCGCCGCTTTGGGATCACACCCGGACCAACCATGGCACGCACCGCGCTGTTCATCCTGCTCGCCTCGGTTCTGGGTCTGGCGACCAGCGCGTGGTTCATGAAATCTCGGCTCGCTCAGCGCGAGATCGAGATGGTCTACT
This sequence comes from uncultured Phycisphaeraceae bacterium, assembly GCA_964543335.1. Lineage (GTDB taxonomy): Bacteria > Planctomycetota > Phycisphaerae > Phycisphaerales > UBA1924 > JANSXG01. The sequence goes on from CAZIXS010000108.1 coordinate 5,925, forward strand.
TCAACGACCCGGTCGGGGAAACCGAGTTCTACTTCGAGGACCACCTCGTCACCATCGAGCGGGTCGATGTTGAGCCCGCATCGAATGCGTTCGGCGTGGGTCGCGCCCTCAGGTTGACCTACCGCGATGGCGTGGCGGACTTCCCGATCGTGGCCGAGGACAAGGAAATTCTGCCCGGGCTGCTCGGCGTGGATGACTGGTTCAAGGTCCTGCCGATGGTGACCGGCGCACAAAGCGCCGAGGACGCCGCTGCCAAGCTCGATTCCGGCCAGATCAGGCCCCGCATGGTCATCGCCGCCCGCTACCCCGCCGAGGGCTACGACACAGAAAGCTGGGGACGCGTCCGGCGCGGCGAGTGGGTTTACCGTCTCGCCGAACTCAAGCCATACGGCGACGAGCCCATCGCGCTGGTGACCAAGACCTACCGCGAGCTCGATGCGCTGCACACCCCGGGCAAGCACACACCCGAGGAGATGATCCCCACCCCCGAAGAGCGCAGCCGCGACCTGTGGCAGCACTACGTCATGCAGCAGGTCACCCCGAGCCAGTTCTTCCGCGCCAAAGATCGCAACCTCGACTCCGCCCTCGCCGCCATGGGTTGGACCTGGCCGGCCGCGGGCATCAGCGGCCTCGGCATCATGATCAGCGTCGCGATGCTCGGCATGGCCCGAGTTGGCAACCGGGCGGAACTCTGAGTTTCAGATTTCTGCTCCCCGCTATGTGGCCTACACTCCGCTCCCTCCCGGAGCCACCCTTGAGCAGCACGACCACCGTCTACCCCGAGACGCTCGGAACCCCGGTTCCTGAAACCGTCGCCTCGCGCGCCCGCTATCGATACTCGCTGCTGTCGTTCTCCCACGCCTTCATCGATGTCTTTCCCATCTTCTTCGTGGTGCTCATGCTCCCCCTGCGTGAGAAGCTCGGCCTGACGCCGCTGCAGGTGCAGATCATCTACATGATCTCGCCGATCTTCAGCGGCCTCTTCCAGCCGCTCTTTGCCTGGATCAGCGACAAGTACAACACTCGTGCCTTCTGCCCGCTGGGCATCCTGATCGGCTCGGTCTGCATCGGCAGCATCGGGTTTGCCCAGTCCTTCGAGCAGCTCGTCGCCCTTCAGATCGTGGGCGTGCTGGCTACGGGCTTCTACCACCCGATCTCGACCGCGTTGGCCGGGCAGACCGGCGCGAGGGGCTTCCGGCACGGGCGGGCTTTCGCCGTCGGCATGTTCATCGCCGCGGGCATGCTGGGTCAGACGCTGAGCTCGAAGTTCACGCCCGAGATCACCGCCGAACTCGGGCTGGAGGCGCTCGTCTGGCTCGTCCCGCCGGGCATCCTGCTGGCGATTGCGATGCACCTGGTCGTTCGCAAGATCCCGCACCGCGCGGACCACGCCTCGATCCGGGTGTTCAGTGTCAAACCGGGCGAGCGCCGGAAGCGGTGGGGGGTGGTCGCGTCCCTGACCGTCCAGAACGCCCTCCGATTCACCGTGAATGTGGGGCTGTTTGCGCTGTTCAATGTCTGGGCTGAGTCGAAGATCCGCGATGCCTCCAAGGCCTCCATGCTCTCGGGTGAACTGATCGCCTGTTCCACGATGGGCATGGGCATCGGCGTGATCCTCGCCGGGCGTCTCGTAAAGCGGGGACGCGAGCGCAAGGCCCTGATCTGGATGTCCGCGATCGGTGCGATCGCCATCGGCTCTCTCGGCTTCGTCGGCGATGCCGTCTGGGCTGGCTCGGTCGGCGAGGCCGACCCGGCGACGAGGTCGCTGATCGGCCTGATGCCGCTGTACCTGCTGGCGATCGTCGCGCCGCTTGGCTATTTCGCGACCTTCCCGATCACCGCCTCGCTGGGTCAGCGCCTGCTGCCCGGCCACACCAGCATCGCGACCAGTCTGCTCATGGGTGTCGGCTGGGCGGTCAGCGCGAGCCACGCCCTGCTGGCCCCATGGCTGCTGGGTGCCGACCTGAACTCGGCTTACCTGCTCCCGGCCCGGGATATCTCGATGGCCTTCGTCGGTTTTGCAGCATTAATCGTGGTTGCGGGCATCCTCGCGGCGTGCATGCGACCCAGCGTCATCCGATCGGTCGCCGAAGACCACTGATCCCCGCGCCCGGATGCGTTATCCTCCGCCCGGAGGCACCCGATGCAGCAGTACCACGACCTGCTCCAGCTCGTTCTCGACACCGGCACCCGCAAGGATGACCGCACCGGAACCGGTACGCTCTCGGTCTTCGGCCACCAGATGCGCTTCAATCTCGATGCCGCCACCGGCGGCGGGTTCCCCTTGGTCACCACCAAGAAGGTCCACACCCGCTCGATCATCCATGAACTCCTGTGGTTCCTCAAAGGCGATACCAACATCGCCTACCTGAAAGACAACAAGGTCTCGATCTGGGACGAGTGGGCCGACGCCGATGGGAACCTTGGTCCGGTCTACGGCAAGCAGTGGCGCTCCTGGCGGACGCCGGGCGGTGACACGATCGACCAGATCGCCGGTGTCGTAGACCAGATCAAGCGCAACCCCGACTCACGCCGGCTGATCGTCAGCGCGTGGAATGTGTCCGAACTCGACCAGATGGCTCTGCCGCCTTGTCATCTGCTGTTCCAGTTCTACGTGGCC
>CAZIXS010000109.1:0-8458 GCA_964543335.1 uncultured Phycisphaeraceae bacterium
GAGCAGGCGATGCTGCTCCGGGCCATCGAAGAGAAGCGGTTCCTCCCGCTCGGTGCTGATTTGGAGGTCCGCAGTGACTTTCAACTCATCGCGGGGACGAACCGCGATCTGTCCGAGCGGGTCGCGCGAGGTGAGTTCCGGGAGGATCTGCTGGCCCGGATCAACCTGTGGATCTTCGAACTCCCGGGCCTGCGCGAGCGCCCGGAGGACATCGAGCCCAACCTTGAATACGAGCTTGATCGTTACGCACGAGATCGCGCACAACTGATCCGCTTTAGCAAGGAGGCGAGAAAGCACTTCCTTGACTTCTCGACAGGGCCGGACGGCCTCTGGCCCGGCAACTTTCGAGATCTTGGTGCGGCGTTGACTCGTATGGCGACTCTCGCCCCGGGCGGTCGTATCTCGCGCGAGGTCGTCGATGAGGAAAGCGGGCGTCTTCAGCATGCATGGAGACGGTGCAGTGATCAGAGCGGCGGTTCGATGCTCGAAACCTTGCTCGGGCTAGAACGGTTGGAGGACATCGACCTGTTTGACCGCGTTCAACTTGCAGCTGTGGTAAAGGTCTGCCGCCAATCACGGTCGATGTCGGACGCGGGCCGGAAGCTGTTTGCAGCGTCGAGGTCGAAGCGAAGCTCGGTGAATGATTCCGATAGGCTGCGGAAGTATCTTGCGAAGTTCGGTTTAGGCTGGGATGACCTCCAGTCGTTGAGCGGCTGATGGTGTTTCAATTCGTAAATCCAGACTTGCTGCAAAGGTAGTTTCGAACACTGCAGGCCAGACCGGCCAGATCATCGTCGAGAGATTCCGCTCGGTTTACATGGAGATGGACGACTTCGCCTTATCGCTCGGCCTTACGCGTCAGTTCTCTTTCAGGATCAGCGCACGCAGGAATGCCTCGTTCTCATCGAGTTCAGGAAGGCGTGAGGGCGAAACAGTCGTCCGGAACGCCTGGAGTCGCTCGAGCGATTCCGTTGCGTACGCACGAGCCTCATCTCGTCGGCCGATGTCCGACATGGTTCCTGCAGCTTGTGTGATCGCATTAATCAACGCCTCCTCGGCCATGATGTCCCCCGGCAGGAGGCGAGCGTGAGCCCGGGCGATATCGACCATCTCGGACACTACTGCGGGGACGGTGTCGAGACGGTCTCGTCTCAGCAGCGTTGTGGTTTCCCAAGACAGCATGCCGATCAGCATCTGCACAAAGACAGTTCTGTGCGGTTCGGCCTGCACAATCGCACGAATGTGTGGTAAGCCCGCCGCCACAGCGGCCGCGGATTCCTCGTTGCGTTCCCGAATCCCCAAAAATCGAGCAAGACGGTAATAGCCGGTCGCTAAGTTGTAGCGGCTGAGTGGCCGCGTTGGATCAATCGCCAGCAGGGCTTCACTTCGGCGGATCCGTTCCTGCAGCCAGAGTTCCAGCTCTGGGTCTGGCATGGTTCCCCATTTGTCACCCAGGTCGCCGATCCGATCGTAGCTCCAGCAAAGGTCGTCGAGCAGCGTGATGTTCTCTGGGTTCGCGCGTAGCGCTACCTCCTGCGATGCCATCGCATCTCGGTAGGCGGTCATGGCTGCGGGCACACCACCTGCCCGGTCCCTTTCGAGAATGAGATCCCCTATCCGGATAATGCTCTCGGCGGAAAGCCGAGCGATATCGCTGCCGCCGAAGTCTTCGGCGACGAGTTGATCGTACACTTCGCGAGAGGATCGCAGGTCGGCAAGTGCATCGTCCAAGCGACCGAGTTGAGCTGATAGATCACCTCGTTCCCGGAGCAGCCGGGCCTGCAGCGATCGAAGTTCTGGGTCTTTCGGGTCCGAGGCAAGGCGGCGGGCGTGACGCTCCAGAAGCGTGTTGACCATCCTCTCCCGCTGGGTATGCGTTCCTCTGATTTCCCGAAGGCCTATCAGCGTGTCGTTCGTGAGATCACTGATGAGCTGCTTCTGGCTGTGGACCTCTGATGCTAGATTCTCAAGAGATATAGAAAGCGCGGCGATGAGCAGAGTGATGATAAGGCTCGCCAGAAGCGTCACGCTACTGAGCACCGGATGGCGACTCGCATACAGCCGCATCCGCCACCACGCCCCCGGACGCCGGGCGAGAATGGGTTCATTGGTGAGTACCCTCCGAAGGTCATCTGCCAAGTGCTGCATGGACGCATAGCGGGAATCCGGATTGGGCTGCGTTGCGCTGGCGATAACGGCTTCGAGGTCCCGCTCATGTCCGCCGCAACCTGTGAGGCGCACTCTCACATGACTCTCCGCCGCCGCGGTCAATTCAGACAGACCGCCGGCACGGCCAGGGACGGGCTTACATGTCAAAAGTTCTGCTGCGACGAGACCAATCCCGTACACATCGGTCCTTGCGTCGACCGCTCGGCCGGTGAGCTGCTCTGGTGACATGTACGCAAGCGTGCCGACCAGCAGCCCAGGCTCGGTCAAGTTGGCGAGATCCCCAGGCGTGTGAAGCAGCCTCGCAACACCGAAGTCGATGACTTTCACGGATATGTCACCGGCATTCCTGGTCACGAGCATGTTTGATGGTTTAAGGTCCCTGTGGACTACTCCGCGCTGATGGGCATGGTGCACCGCCTCTGCGGCTTGGATGAGGAGTTCGACTATCTGCCTCCAATCGAGCGATGCGGTTATGGCACCAATCGGTTCACCGTCAATCCATTCGCAAGCGATCCATCGCCTTCCGTCGTTGAGCAAGCCGGTTTCGTAGATCTGAGCGATGCCAAGGTGATTCATGCTCGCAAGCGCTTCGACCTCAATTGCGGCACGGGAAGAAGCGAGAGTGTTTCCGCTCGCTCGAATGATCTTTATGGCCACTTTGCGGAGTAGTGGTGGAGGCGACTCGGCGAGGTAGACCACGCTCGCACCTCCCTCGCCAATCTGTCCGGTGATCCGATAGGGCCCGACTTGCTCCAAAGCGAATTCGCCGGGCGGTTTGGTAATGACATCAGTTACATCCATAGCCGACAGAAAACCATCGCGGTCTGCAGCGTCGGAGTAAGTGAGAAGTTCTTCGATGGCTGCACGCAGTGGGGGGTCACTCCCCACGAGTTGCTCCAAGCGAGCCGCACGCTCTGATGGCGAGAGGTCGATGACCTCAACAAGAACATCGCGGGCACGCTCCAGCCGCTGCACTTCGATCGGATTGACCGAAGGCGGTGTGTCGCGTTTGCTCGGAGAGTTGCTCACTGCTTTAGTATGCGTCATTCACACGGTGCGGCGGAAATCAATCGGCTATCAGCATGCGGTCATTTTTCCGTACAGCCAGGCTCGGGCGGCAACCCAATCAGATCGCACGGTTCTCGAACTCACTCCCAGACGCTCGGCGATATCCTCATCCCGCATCCCCCCGAAGTAACGCATCTCAACCACCGAGGCCATCCGAGGCTGGTCGACCGCGAGCTGGTCCAGAAGGTCGGAGAGCAGGAGCAACTGCTCGGGGGGCAAACCCGGACGGGCTTCGTGGTCGGTAAGAGAAGCCCGGCGTCGTGAGTCACGGCATTGAGCCCCCCGCATTCGGGCGTAGTCGATGAGGACCTGCCGAACGATCCTGCCTGCCCACTGGCGGAATGCGGCTTCGGTTTCCAGCGAGCCCTTCGCCTGAGACGCGATGCGGATCCATGCCTCGTGAACCACGGCGGTGGGCTGGAGGGTGTGGCCCGCCGCTTCCCTGCTGAATTGGGCTTTGGCGATGCTATGAAGCTGCTCCAGCAGTTCGTCGCGCGAATAGCCCTCCAGACCAGCGGGCGGAGAAATACTCGCAGTTTCGGGGATATTCGGAAGCACGCCCGAATATACCCGGCAAAATCATGGGAACCCAATCCTGCCGCGCATCCTCTGAGCCTCAGCGGACTGCGTCAGATGTGTGTCCGAGAAAATGCGTGAAACGGACCGATTATCGCCGGGCTCACCCTTGATTTGGGGATGCTCCCGGCTTCGCGCCGGATGATTAATTTTCGCCTGCCCTTTCCGCGCTCGCCGCCGGTTCCCGCATAAGTGACGGAGGAGGATCGCTGCGCAGCGGCTGAGGGTGTCCAGGTTGGGCTCACCCCGGAACGCGGCAGGGCGATTCTGCTGGAGAGTCGCCCCATGGGAATCCGGAGCAGATTCGTTGCGGTTGCCGCGGGGTACGTGGTCTTCCTTCCGCTCGCATCCCGAGTTCATGCCGGTGTTGCCACGCTCGAACTTTCCGCAGGCGGCGCGGAAGTGATCGTGGTCTCGCCCGGCGAGGCCTTCTCGATCGATGTCATCCTCAATGCCCCGGAGGGCATGGTCCACAACTCCTCTCTGTTCAGTCTCGTGTTCACCCAGGCCGGGCTGAGTTACGAGGGGTATTCGTGGGCTGAGCCCTACGAGAACCAGACGAACTTTGATTTCTCGTCTCCGCTCTGGTCCGATCTGCCGCTGCTGATTGGTCCTGGATTGAACCCAGGCCCGACATCCGAGGTGGTTCTGTCGAATGTGGTGCGATCGGGCGAATTCTCCAGCGGCCTGCTCGTCTCTCTGAGCCTACGCGTGCCCGATGATTGGACCGAGATGACCAACATCGGCATCGCAGCGTTCCCCGACACCTTCGCCAACGGCTTCGAGGAGATGCCGGTGTCAGCGGCAGGCGGGGTACTGGTGATGATAGTTCCGAGCCCGTCCGCGTCTCTCGTATGCCTGTTCATCGCAGCGCTTCGCCCGCGCCCACGACGGCCGCTGCACGATTCCGTTCGCATTCAACACACCTGATCCGATTCATAGACCGCTGTCGTCTTGATGTGGAGTTCATATGCGCGTTTTCGTCTATCTGGTCGCTTTGGTCTGTTTCTTCAACAACGGTGTGGGGATTACACAGACACATGCAGATGAAGTCGACAGTCAAGTGCTCGTGCAGTCTGTGATTTCAGGTCGGGTTATCTATCCGGACGGATCACCCGCTTCGGGCGCGAGGGTTACCCTGCTTTCGTACAACGGTACCGCGATCTCCGGTCAGGATGGCACCTTCGAGTTCAATGCCGAGGTCCCGATCAGCGCCGCGGAACTCGCAGTTGTAGCATCGCTGAGCACGAGAGAAACAGATAGCGCGACCAATCTGGTCGCCACATCTGCAGGGCTTTCAAGAGCACGGGATGGGGTGGTTGATGCAGGGTTGATGCGTCTTGACTCGCTTTGCGAGCCATCTTGGCAAGGAGGGCTGTCGTGCCTCAATGGCCTGAATGGTGGACCCGTGCTGGCTGCAGTATCTTGGAACGACGGCACAGGTGAAGCACTTTATGTGGCTGGACAGTTTACGCTCGCTGGGTGCGCTACAGTGACAAATATAGCGCGTTGGGATGGTATGACGTGGTCACCGATGGGCGGCGGGCTTGGCGGTGGCCCAAACACGGTCAATGCGCTCGCAGTCTACGACGATGGGACCGGACCAACTCTGTACGCCGGTGGATCGTTCACACTTGCAGGCGGCATGCCTGCAAACGGTATTGCGCGGTGGAATGGCACGGAATGGTCGCCTCTCGAACAGGGTGGATTAGGTGGAGTTATCTATGCCCTGGCGGTTTATGATGATGGCAATGGACCAGCTTTATACGCGGGGGGCTCATTTTTTGGGTTCGTGCCTCCGCTTGGTCTTCTCTTTAATATAGGTCGTTGGGACGGGACTTCATGGACGAGTCTGAACAATGGTGTGGACGGAGTTGTCTACGCACTGACGGTGTTCGAAGACGGAAATGGCTCGGCGCTGATTGCCGGAGGTCAATTTTCGTCAGCTGGGGGAGTTCCAGCGAGCAAAATAGCCCGATGGAATGGGACAGTCTGGTCGAGTTTGGGCTCAGGATTACCAGAAACAGAAGATTCAACAATCTTGGCATTGGGTGTTCATGATGACGGATCCGGATCGGCGTTGTACGCCGCAGGTGCATTCAGCCAGATCGACGGTAAACCCGCAAGTAATATTGCTCGCTGGGATGGCTTGACATGGTCTGCGTTGGATTCCGGGTTGAACAGCACCGTGTTCGCGCTTGCGTCGTTCTACGACGGGACCGGTCCTTTGTTGTACGCGGGAGGCTTCTTCACCAATGTTGGTGGTAGTACGGCAGACCGCATCGCACGCTGGGACGGTATCTCTTGGTCTCCTGTCGGTGGAGGAGTACTTTTTGGAACGGTAGATGCCCTAGCGGTGCATGACGATGGTAGCGGTCCGGCGTTGTATGTCGGGGGAGGATTTGTGCAGGTTGGGGTCGGTGTACCTGCCCGAGGCATTGCTCAGTGGGACGGAACAGATTGGTCAACACTAAGCACCGATGTGAATGATAGAGTCTTTGCTGTAGAGGTCTTTGACGACGGAAGTGGCCCAGCACTCTATGTCGGAGGCCGGTTCACACAGGCTGGAGGCACGCCGGCGAATCGAATCGCCCGATGGGATGGGATCACTTGGTCGACAGTTGGTGCAGGATTGGGCACCATTGTTACAGCTCTCACTGTGTACAACGATGGCAACGGACCCGCACTTTATGCGGGTGGCGGATTTTCGCAGGCTTCGGGTGGACCGGGAAACCGAATCGCCCGCTGGGATGGAAGTGAGTGGTTACCACTAGGCAGCGGTCTGAACAATACGGTGAATGCACTCGCGGTATTCGATGACGGATCGGGCCCAGCGCTCTATGCAGGTGGATCATTCACACTAGCAGGCGGGATGCCCGCGAGTCGGATAGCGCGCTGGGACGGCACTTCGTGGTCAGCTCTTGATTCAGGCGTTGATGGGCTTGTGTCTGCGCTCGCGGTCTTCAATGACGGTTCTGGCTCAGCGCTTTACGCGGGTGGCCGGTTCGCACAGGCTGGAGGAAGCCCGGCCGGGCGTATAGCACGATGGGACGGTTCCAGTTGGTCCGCTGTTGGTGAGGGGTTGCAAACAGGCGGAACCACTAGAGTTGAGGCATTGGCTGTATTCAACGATGGCAGCGGACCCGCAATTTATGCAGGTGGGGTCTTTTCTACTGCCGGTGCGATCCCGGTGAATAATATCGCACGCTGGGACGGGACATCGTGGTCGTCCGTCGGAGCGGGCGTCAACAACACGGTCCTCGCCCTGACGGTATTCAACGATGGAAGCGGGCCAGCATTACACGCCGGTGGTTCGTTCACTCAGGCAGGCGGAATCGCTGCAAGTAATATTGCTCGCTGGGATGGTGACTCGTGGTCGCCGTTGGGCTTGGGTACCACAGGCAATGTCAATGCGCTTGTGGTACTTGACGATGGTGACAGCTCAATCCTCTACGCCGGTGGTGACTTCCCGTTCGCTGGCGGACTTCCGTCAAGCTTTATTGCCCAATGGGTCGGCTGTCCTACCACAGATCTACCGCCAGTCGCGATTAGTGGCGGGCCCTACGCTTTTACTGCTGCCCATGGAGATATGGTCAGTCTTGATGCGACTGCAAGTAACGACCCCGATGCGACGAAAGAAGGATTGTTCAACGGTATCGTCTCGTTGCAGTGGGACCTTGGCGGAGATGGCCCGGACTCGGTAGACGAGAACTACACGAGTCCCATGCAGAAGGTGACGATCGGTGACGCTGCAGCCAAGGGGTTGAGCGTTGTCACCGATGTCCCGCTCTGGCTCACCGTCACCGATGCGGACGGCTTATCCGATACGGATCAGACCGGATTGATCCGCTACATCAACTCGTCACCCACGGCTGAGGCCGGTGGCCCCTACGCCAAGGTGCAGCCCGGAGGCAGCCTCGAATTGACTGGAGAAGTGACCGATCCGGATCTCGGGTTCCCCGTCGGAGAAGTCGTTTCCATCGAATGGGATACGAGCCCCGCAACAACGCTCTCTGAGATAGGTGACGGTTTCGCGTCTTCTGCGGTTGCGAGTGTTCCGTACGACACGCTGCTCGAAGCGATCTCGTCCAAGACCGCAACGATCTGGCTCAATGCAGGCGATCGATCCGGCGAGCTCGCAAACGCATCGGTAGACATCGAACTCGCCGCCGCAGATCTGATCGCGACCGCGCCGATCGGACCAAGCGAGATCGTCGCCGGAAGCACGATCGAGATCACATGGAACGAGCAGAACATCGGGGATGCCCCAGCAGCGGGCGGACGCGAAGCACGCATATATCTTTCGCCGGATAAGCAGTTCTCGCCGGGCAGTGATCTCTTACTCGCTTCGATAGTCGTACCCGATGTCTTGAAACCCGGCGCAGGCATTCCCCTCAGCGTTGAGGTTGATATCCCTGCCACTTCAAGCGGCCCGCGGTGGCTGATCGCGATTACCGATGCCGCGAACGCTGTGCCAGAACCGTTCGGAGGCGAAGACAACAATGCCGCCAGCACGAGTGTCAAGATCGAAGTTCTGCCGAGCCCAGATCTTGAGGTGCTTGCGGTTGAGCCGAATGGGTCGAGTGTCATCGGCGGCCAACCAGTCCAGCTGACCTACACCGTCACAAACAGCGGCGTTCTGCCC
>CAZIXS010000110.1:0-8348 GCA_964543335.1 uncultured Phycisphaeraceae bacterium
CCAGGCGACCCAGCCGAAGTCGCGCGTGAGGTAGTAGGGGAACCACATGCCGTTGACCCAGGTCCAGGAGCTGGCGAGGAACAGGGCTGGGAGGATCGCGCGGAGGGTGGCGCGGGGGACCGGGTGGGAGTAGGAGCGGTGTCCATGAGTCGGTGCGGTGGGTGCGGGGCTTACGCGTTGAGCGTGACTTTGGGGACGGCGCGCTGGCGGTCGTCGTCAAGTTGGAAGAAGTCCGAACGGGAGAAGCCGAACATTCCGGCGATGATGTTCGAGGGGAACATCTCGACGAGCTGGTTCAGTTCGCGGACATTGCCGTTGAAGAAGCGGCGTGCGGCGGCGATGCGGTCCTCGGTGTTGGCGAGCTGGGCCTGCAGGTCGCGGAAGTTGCGGTCGGCCTTGAGCTCGGGGTATCCCTCGACGACGACGAAGACCTGTCGGAGGGCGTTGACGAGCTGCTGCTCGTCGCGGGACTGGGAGTCCACGGAGTCGTGGTGTGCCGCGGCCTGGTTGCGGAGGCGGGTGATCTGTTCGAGGGTCTCGCGCTCGTGGGCGGCGTAGGCCTTGACGGTCTCGACGAGGTTGGGGATGAGGTCGTAGCGGCGTTTGAGCTCGACATCGACATCGGACCAGGACTCGCGCATGTGGGCGCGGATGCTGACGAGGCGGTTGTAGATCGCGAGCGCATAGATCAGGGGCAGGAGCACGACGGCTCCGGCGATGATCAGGATGAGCACGATGGGTTCCATGGGGTGAGAGTGTACGCGGGAGGGGTCGCGGGGTCAGGCCGGGCGTGGCCTCAATTCATCGCACAAATTCCTCCGGCAGCACCGCGAGGAAGCCCTCCATTCAGTTTCGTGCGGCGTCGATCTCGAAGATGCTCCAGCGGGTGTGCGTGCTCATGATGCCGATCCAGTTGCCTCCGGCGCAGAACGCCGGCGGGCCGGGGGCCGGGCAGGAGCGCATGAGGTACTCCATGGTGCGGGGCGTGATCATCCGGTAGGCGAAGCGTTTGTCGGGGGAGGAGACATGGAACTGGTCGCTGAAGACCTTGGATTCGAAGTCGATGTCATCGAAGCCGACGGCGCTCTTGACGCGGTCGAGCGCTGCCTCGCGCCGGACGACGAGCTTGGGCATTTGGCGGACGGGGAGTCGCGCGACCATGTAACTGAGTCTGAACTGCTTGGTGTGCTTGCCTCTCGACACTTCGAAGTCGTAATCGCCAATGATCATGGGGATCGCGCCGGAGGGGGTTTGCGCTGCGCAGTGCATGTTGTTGATGGCTTGCCGGTTCTGGCCCCGATCGAAGAACGGCAGGGTGTGGAAGCGGTAGCCGGGGCTGAGTGAACCGGTGGGCTCGAAGGGCCAGCCGCGGGTGGCGGCGTAGACGCGGAGCAGCCTCTGCCGGGCCTGCTTGGCCCGGCGCTCGGCGATCATCTGCAGGGCGAACGGGATCGCGATGATGCACGCGGCCAGGACGGTCAGAAGTTCGTCGGGCATGATCTGGAACGCCGCGCCGAACGCGAAGAAGATCATGCCGATGAGGCCGAAGAAGAAATAGGCGGCGGCCTGATTCACGGGGATTCCGCCGCCTGGGGTTCGAGAAACTCGTTCGGCCAGAGTTCGATGAAGCGCCGGGTCCATTCGAGTGCGCTTTCGAACTGGTCGGTGTACCAATACTGATCGATGCCGGAGATCCCGAGCCAGCCGTTGCTGATGCTGAACGAGGGGAGACCGGGGACGGCGGGCTTCTCCATGAGGAACTGCATCACGAGCGGCGAGATGAGCCGGAAGGCGAATTTCTTGTCGGTGCAGCCGACCATGTAGCGGTCGCTGAAGGCTTTGGACTCGAAATCGATGTCGTTGAAGCCGGCGGCGCTCATGACTCGGTCGGCAATGTTCTCGGGTCGGAGGAGGACCGCGGGCATCGGTTGCGGGAGTCGGACGACGAGGTAGCTGAGGCGGTATCTGATTTCGAGACGGCTTCGCTTGGAAGTGAACTCGAAGTCGCCCATCTCCACAGGCAGTCGATGGGTATGAACATTGATATGTGTTCCCATCTTGTGACGCAGTGTGCGGGATTTGCCGCGACGGAATGTTTCGAGATGTCCGTATTCGTGGTAGGGCGGCCATGTCTTTGCCGCGTTGAACGACCAGCCATTCTTCATCGCCAGAGTTCGCAGTGTCAGTTTGCGGTTTGAGCGTTGGCGCATCCCCACGACGCTATTGATCATGTGTGCTGCGAGAAACAGAAGTCCGCACACACCGAACGCGGCTTCATGCGGCACTACCCTCGCGACAAAGTTGACGAGGAGCAGGCAGATGGCAATGCCACCGGCGAATACATACAGCAGCACGATCAACGCTGGTGTCCTTGCAGCGTTTCCAGCAGGTGCTGGGGCCAGCTCTTGAAGAAGCGTTCGGCCCAGGTGATGGCCTGTTCGAACTGCTCTGGTTGCCAGCGGGAGCTGCCGTCGCTGAGGCAGAGGCGGCTGTTTTCCATGTCGATGCCGGGCAGGCCGGGCACGGTGCTGCCTTCGAGGAAGAACTCCATCATCTTCGGGTTGAAGAGGTCGTAGGCGAAGCGTTTGTCCGGCGATTTCACGCAGAACCGCTTGCTGAACTCGGAGGATTCGAAATCGATGTCGTCGAAGCCGAGCATGCCGGCGAACTTGTCGAAGATGTTCTCGCGCCGCGCCAGCACATCGGGGACGGGGCGGAAGGGCAGTTCGATGATCAGGTAGCTGAAGTGGTAGGTGGTGGTGCTGGAGGACTTGCCGTTCCTGCGCGTGACCTTGTAGGTGAAGTCACCGGCCTGGGCGTACACGGATTCTCCGAAGATCTCCAGCGAGCCGGCCATGGTGTCGTAGGCGGCGCGGGAGTGGCCTCGGCGGAAGATCTCGAAGTGGGCGTACTGCTCGTCGTGGTCGTGGAACTTGTGTTCGCTGAAGCGCCAGCCGCGCCGGTCGGCGATGGCGCGGAGCGCGGCGATGCGCTCCTGGCGTTTCTTCTGCGCGTGGATCGCGCCGAGGATAAAGAGCGTGACGCCGGCGATCGCGACCAGCACAAAGAGGACACCCTGCATGGGAACAAGTGTACAGGGTCCGCACGCGGTGTCAGTGGATTTTCTGAAGTGGTGAGATCGGGCTCAGACCGTGCCGCGTACGGCGGTCTTGCGTCCGGCCTTCTTGCGGTCGCGGTGGTGGACCTTGGGGGTCACATGGAAGGTGACCTTGCAGCGTCCGACGCGTTTTTCGACATCGGAGGGCTTGCTGGGGGGCTGGACGATGTTGATGGTGAGGTCGAGGTTGAACTCGCTGCCGGTGGCGATGAGGGCCTTGAGTTCCTCGTCCTTGTCGAGCACGCGGTAGACCGCCGGGCCGAAGCAGGGACGGAGGAACTTGTAGTGCAGTTCCTTGCAGACCACGGTGTAGTCCTTGCCGGCCTTCTGGAAGATGTACATGCCGCCGGCGACCTCGGAGTTGCCGAGCAGGGCGGCGCCGGCCATGGCGTTGTACCAGTTCTTGTTGAAGCGCCGGAAGGGCAGGATGTACGAGTGCTGCGCGTCGGAGCGCTTGGCCATCTTGATGCCCGACTTGAAGGCGTAGGGCAGGAAGACGAGCGAGACCACACGGTGCCAGAAGTTGTTCTTCGTGGACAGGCGCGAGATGAAGGCCTCGAGCTTCTCCCACATGGTCTGCTTCTGGGGGCGGTCGCCTCGCTTGGTCTTGCGCGGGTGCGGACGCTCGGCGGCGACGCCGCTGCTGGAGGCGGTCACGGGCTTGCTCGCGGCGAGGGCGCGGTCCGCGGGTTCGAACCGCTCGGACGCGGGGGTTCCGGTCGCGGTGTCGTCGGGCTGTGGTGCGCGCGGGTCGTCTGCCATCATGTCCAAGTATAGCACCTGGCGCGGGTTGGCCCCGGTTTGAGCGGTGGGCCGATGCACTCTGGGGCGTACCGCTGGTGGATAGCCGCGAAAACCTGAGCAGTTATGGGCGAATCGGGGGGGGGCGAACCGGGGGGCGGATCAGCCCAGCGGCTTCTTCTCGCGCTTTCCGGCGAGGTAGCTCTCCATGATGGTCGAGCCGAGGTCGCCGGCGGTGCAGTAGAAGGCCACGCCTCGCACCAGGCGCGTGAGTTGGTCGATGAAGCCGACCCAGTCCATGCCGTAGTACTCCTCGATCAGCGCGAATGAGGAGATGCGGATGCCCTGCTGGGAGCAGCGGAAGGCCTCTTCCAGAGTGGCCTCGGCGGAGGCGACGCTGGGCGGGTAAACGAGGTTGAGGATCTCGTGACCGGGTCCGGCCTTGGATGTGGTGAGGTGCGCGGTGGGCTGGCCGTCGGTGATGATGAAGATCTGCTTGTTGGGTGCGCCGCTGCGGGAGAGCTGCTGGCGTGCGAGGCGCAGGGCGTGGTGCAGGTTCGTGAAGTGCGGGTGGGTCTGGTCGGCCTGATCGAGGGGGATGCGCACGCGGACTTCCCACTCGCGGGTCGTGACCGGTTTGGGCATGACCAGGGGCAGGTCGGGCTCACGGATGCGCTCGGCGGTCGAGGCGAAGCCGATGAACTCCACCGAGTCGAGCGGGAACTTCTGGCGGATCATCCCCGCCATGCCCATCGCGACGCGCTTCGCGGCGATGTGCCGGCCGTAGCGCATCATGGAGCCGGAAAGATCGATCAGGATGCAGAGAGCCGAGTTGGTGGAGGATTCGACCTGGTGCAGCTCGAAGTCGTCGGGGTGGAACTTGAGCGGCAGTTTGGGCACACCCGCGCCGGTCGGGCTTTCGCGGACCGTTCGCTGGATGGTGTTGCGCAGGGTCGGGCCGAGGGCGAGTTCCGACAGCGGGTCGCCGAACTGGTAAGGGCGCGTGCCTTCGGTGCGTTCTCCGGCGCGTCCGGGGTCGGTGGTGGGGTGGCCATCGCGCACGCCGGGCTTGAGATTGCGGAAGATTTCGAGGAAAGAGCGGTGCTGCATGCCCCGGAGCATGCGCGGCGTCATCCGGAGCGAGCCGTCGGGATCGCGCTCGAGAAGGCCGGCTTCGATCATGTCGGCGATGAGCTGGGCGACCTGGTCGTCGGGGTGCTCATCGAGCGCATCGAGGCCCTGCTGGCCGTATTCGACGATGAAGTCGACCAGCCCGGAGGCGGGGAAGAGTTCGTCGGGGGAGAGGAACTTGCCGGGTCCATCGCCGACGAGTTCGGAATAGGTGACTTTGCGCGGCATGGCAGATGGTAGGCGCTGCCCGCCGCTGGCCTGCGTTGTTTACTCCCCCGCGCTCGATTCGAGCTGCAGGGAGGCCAAGGCTGTGGCTTTGTCGGGGGCGAAGTCGAAGACTTTGTCCAGGCCGGTCAGCATCATGACCGACCACACGGCGTCGCGCGTGCCCGCGATCTTCAGTCGCCCGTCGTGCGCGGCGAGGGCTTTGCGCACGCGCAGCATCTGGGCGATGTTGGAGGAGTTGAGGTAGGTGACATCTTCCATGTTCACCACGACGCTGGAGTGCTGGGCGTTCGAGGGGTTCTCGAGCCGGGCCAGCAGCGCGTTGAGTTCCTCGGACAGACTCGGCTCATCGGCCAGGTCGCAGATGATGATCTTGTCGGACCAGTCGGTCGCCATGCCTGTTCTCTCCTGGGGGTTCGGCCTTGCCCTCGCGGGTGGTGGCGATCAGAGGATTTCGATGACCTCGAAGCGGAGTTCGCCGCGGGGGGCGTCGACGCGAATGGTCTCACCGATGCGGGCTTTCATCAAGGCCTCGCCCATCGGGCTGTTGGCGGTGACCTCGGTGACATCCTCGGGGGCGGAGCCGGTGGCCTCGCCGACGAGCAGGAAGAGCTCTTCGTCACCGTATTTCAGGTCCTTGAGCTTCACGGTCGCGCCGAGGAAGACCATGTCGTCGGGGACGGCGTTGTCGCTGATGACCGACGCCTTGGCGATGCGTTCTTCAAGGCGACGGATCTCGGCCTCGTTCATGCCCTGATCTTCGCGGGCGGCGTGGTACTCGGCGTTTTCCTTGAGATCGCCGAGGGCCCGGGCTTCCTCGATCCGCTTGGTGATCTCGGGGCGCTTGGCCATAGCGGCCTTGAGCTTCTCCTGGAGCTTGGCTTTCTCGTCGGCGGTGATGACATCCATTTCTGCACTCCGAAAACAAAACCGTGGCTCGTTGGCCACGGCGTGGGTCATTCGTCTGGTGGGCTCACTGTAGCGGTTCTGGGCTCTGATTGGAAGCAAAATCGCTCCGGGGCGGCATCTCGTCCTGATCGCGGGAGTTCCAGGGCGACCACGCGCTGGCGATGGCGAACGCCGCGACCGAGAGGATCATGGGCAGGGCGATGAGCAGCCACTCGAACAGGGAGAGGGACGCCCGCATGTTCGGGGCCGAGGCGGTGATGGCCGGCGCGGCGGTGAACGGCGAGGCATAAGCGAACAGACCGCCTCCGAGCCCGCCGACTCCTCCGCCGCCCCCGGCGGCCATGTGGTCCTGCGGAGGCAGCAGCCCGGCCCAGCCCGCGACGACCGTCAACACCGGGCCGATCCCGACCGTACAGAGGATCAGCAGCATCGCGATGATGCGGGTGGAACTGGACTGCTGCGGCTCGCGCAGCGCCCAGTACACCGGCGCCGTCGTGAACGCCGTCCAACTGACCACCAGCAGGATGAGCGCCCCCGCGATGGGCAGGGGCCAGTTGGTCAGCATCGGCATCGGCACGATGATCGCGGCGACCGGCAGCACCACGATCATGGAATCGATGATCAGCGCCCGCATCGGGTTGCGCGGACGGTACTGGCTGAGCCGGGTCATCGGGAACAGCACGCACGAGCCGACGACCGCGATGAAGATCATCGCCTGGCAGCCGAAGGTGAACTGCACGCGCGAGGGCATGCCGACCGAGCGGACGGCGAAGATCGTCAGCATCGCGCCGATCATGAGGTACAGCGACCAGTAGAGCGCGAAGAAGCGCGGCTCCGCCTTGCGGTGGGCCCATGGGTCGCTGCCGCGCCTTCGCAGTTCGGGCACGAAGACCATCGGCCCGATGCGGAAGCCGGTGCGCTGTGGGGGGGCAAGGACGGCGGGTCGCTCGTCGGGCAGGTCCGCAGGATGGATGTAGCCGCTGCCGTCGGGTCCGTAGACCACCGTCGGGCGGCTTGTTGGCTGCTCTTCCGGGAAGGGGTCGAACAGTGGGTCGTCGTCCTCGGGGAGGTGGGGGCGACGGCTCGGCGGGATGGGGGGCTTATCAGCCACCCCCAGAGGGTACCTCATCGATGGTGACCGCTTCACCATTCAGCACCAGGGTTCTCCCGGGCTTGGCCTCGGAGCGGGCGCTGCCGGTGGTGAACATGGCCACCCGTTCCAGGCGGGTGCGGTAGCCGACCTCGCCGGGCATGGGGCCGTCCGGGCCGGGGACCGAGCCCCAGACCAGGATCGCGCCGCGCCGGGTGAGCAGTCGCATCGAGCGCGAGCCGGTTTCGACATAGCGCCGGAGATCGACGCTTTCGATCTGGCCGAGGTCTTCGCGCCGGAAGCCGCTGGAGTCCTTCGCGGCTTCGGCGAAATAGGCCAGCAGCAGGAGGGCATCTTCGACATCGCCGCCGGTCCAGATCGCGCCGTGGTGGGGCGCGGGCATGTAGGGGTCGCGGATGCGCATGTAGGTCGCGGGGATCGGCGCGCTCTCGGGCAGGCGCATGCGCACGGCGTCGAGGCCGACGAGGTACTCGGTGCCCGACTGCTCGACGATCGCCGCGGGCGCGCGCCATTCACCGGTAATGCGGATGATGTTGCCGGGCAGGCGCCGGACGGTCGGTCCGGAGCGGAACCAGCCGGTGGCTTCGAGGGAGGAGCGGATCTTCTCGATGGCCGCGTGGTCGAAGGGGTCCTCGCCGGCGATGTCCTGGGCGTATCGCGCGAAATCCTGCATGGTCTCGGCGATGAACGGCTCGACCTGGGAGAGCGACTCGTTCGCCCAGGTGGGAATGTCGAGTTCGACGGTGGGGGGCTCGGCGCGGATCATCGCGACGCGGGCCTGCAGATCATCGGACCCGACGATCCACAAGATGGCGGTGGCGAGGATGAGCGTCGCCGCGCCAATGCGCCCGGCGTGGTCCATGACATGGGCGAGGCCGGCGAGCGTGGTTTCCCAGGCGTCGCGCAGACGGGCGAAGAAGCCGGGGGAGTCCTTGGCCTTCTTCTTTGATTTGCTGGGAGATTTGGTGGTTTTTCGAGCCATAGCAGCAGGTACTGTCGGCGTTTACGGGTGGTTCGGTGCCGTTTGGGGGGGCGCGTCATGCTTCGAATCAGGAGTCTCCTTCTCCCCTCGCGGGAGAAGGTGGCCGCGAAGCGGACGGATGAGGGGGCGGT
>CAZIXS010000111.1:0-8212 GCA_964543335.1 uncultured Phycisphaeraceae bacterium
ACGACCTGCAGCGCGACTCCGCCGACACCCTGCTCGACCACCTCGCCGACATCGTGCCCCACCGCTTCCAGCATGAGCGCACTGTGACCATGCTCGCCAGCGATCAGGACCTCATCGACTGCTTCGAAGCCGATGCGAACTGGCTCTCCGGCAGCTCCGTCATGGTCGCCGCCTGCCACAGCCACGACGGCGATTGCCTCGCCGTCATCGTGGTCTTCCGCGACCGCAAGGACGGCTTCACCCCCGCCGCCCTCGCCGACCTGCGCCTCATCCGCGACACCTTCTCACGCCAACTCGCCAAGGTCGTGCGCGTCCACAACCGGGCCACCCCGAAGGCCGAATGGCTCGGCTTCGACATCGGCGAAGAGCCCGACGACGAGGACTACTCCGCCGACGACTGGGGAATGGCGGCCTGAGCGGATTGCTCAGCCCCGCGCCACGGCAAACATAGCCGTCGGCCGATCCGGATCCGCCACCACCAACTCATACTTCCCACCCTCGTGCCCGCGCGACGCCAGTTCCGGCGTGTTGCACTGGCGCGACAGGTGCAGCAGCACCACACGTTCGCGCGGCGAGATCGCTCGCACCGTGTCCAGACACTCCTCGTTGGACAGATGCCCCCCGCCGTCCATGATGCGGCTCTTGAGAAACTCCGGCCGGTCCGACTCGCGCTGCATCACCGGGCAGTAGTTCGACTCGATCGCCAGCACATCCACGCCCATCAGCATCCCGATCAGCCCCGGCGTCGGACGCCCCAGATCGGTCGCGTACCCGAGCGAGCGTGTGCCGCTCGCCGCACAGGGCAGATCGAACCGGAACGCCGCGACCCCCAGATCGTCGTGCGAGAGCAGCTCCGCGTTCACGCGCACGCCGCGCCCCAGGTCGAACGGCTCGCCCGCCCGGAAGATCTCCGTCGTCCGGTGCAGCAGCCCGCTCCGCCTCGCGCGACCCCGATGCGATTCGCAGATCCGGAACCGCGCGTGCTTCGGCAGCGCGTTCGTCCAGCTCGGGTAGCAGTGATCCCGGTCGAGGTGCGTCAGGATCACATCGTCGATCCGCGAAAAGTCCAGCCCCAACTGATCCAGCAGCACCCGCGTTCGGCGCGGCGAGATCCCGCAGTCGATCAGTGTCAGCCGGTGGTTCTTCCCGCTGCCGTGCACCAGCACCGAGCAGTTGCCTCGCGAGGAGCTTGCAAGGACAGCAAAACCAACATCCACCGGTACGACAGTCTCCTTCTTACGATGGGCCTCTGCGACTTTGGATGAGATTGCGTCGTCACCCTCTGCCGCTACGATCGCGGCTTCAAACAGGTCACCGATTTTGCTGCCGATCTTGGTAGTGATTTTGGCCACACGCATTTTTGGAGGATACCCGATCCCCCAAAAACGACAAACGCCCGCGGGAAAACGGGCGTTCGTGCGTGTTTGGCTCAGAGCCGTGCGCTTCCGTGCGCGTGTTCCGAAGCTCGGATCAGGCGGCGCGACGGACCGGACGCTTGGCGCGACCGACGGTCCGCTGCTGGGCCTCCGCACGATGGGTCGGGAAATCGACCATGACCTGGCAGAGTTCGGTGGGGTCCTCGGCCCACAGGTCCGCACCTATCTCCTCGGCCAGACCCTCGGCACGGTTGAATACCCCGCCGCCGACCACGATCTGCACCCGCTCGCAGGCGCCGATCTCCCGCATGGTGTCGATCAGTTCGCGGATGCCCGGCAGGTCCGCCGGAGCACTCGAGAAGATCAGCAGTACATCGGGCTGGCTGTTCTGGACGATCTCGAGCAGTTCATCGTTGGCGATGCCGCTGCCGGCGTAGTTGACCGCGAAGCCCTCGGCCTCGAGCAGGTCGGCGGCCATCTGGCCCGCGAGCTCGTCGGCGTCGGTCGGGCCGCATACCGCGAACACGCTGCGCCCGATCGGCTTCTTGAAGCTGAACTTCTGGGCCGCCTGGTCGCACAGCGAACGCAGCAGGCGCGTCGCCATGTGGTGGGCGAGCGTCGTGAGCCGGTCCTCGCGGAACAGCGTCTCGATCTGCTCGTAGGTCGGCCAGAACAGTTCGGCCACGATCTCTTCGGCGGAGATGCCCTCGCGGTAGCACTCATCCATGATCGCTCGGGCCGAAGGACGGTCCCCGTTGGTCAGGGCTTCAAACAAACGCTGTGAGAGGAATTCAACAGACACTTCCCAGCTCCATTCCGCCGGCACGCCCCGGCATGCCCGCCGCGATGGCGGACAATGGTGTTTGGATCCAGCCTGCCAACCCGACAGGCTCACGATGTTGGCACCCCCTTCATCGTGCGATGCGTGTCAACCCAGACAGTACACGGGGTATCGTGCCGAATAACCCGTCCCATGCGGTTCTCGGTGGCGCCAGCTTGGTTGTTTCCGGACATTGCGCACAACGCGGGGTTTTGCGCGCTAAAAAATTCTCATCGAATCCCCAGATCAGCGCCGCATATCCGCCGCTTCTCCACCAGATCCGCGCATCAGGCTTTCACTTGCCCCCGATAACACACGCACACCCCGAAGGTCAGCCCCTTCGCTTCCACCGAGCCGAAACCCGCCCCCTGCATCCGCTCGATCATCTGCTCCTTCGTCAGGAAGGTCTCCACGCTCCGGGGCAGATACTTGTACGCCCCGGACTTGTCCCGGCTGATCAGCGTCGCCGTGCGAGGCATGATCACATTGCAATAGAAATCGTTGCCCCAGCGGATCGGCGCAAAGCCCGGCTTGCCGAACTCCAGAATGATCAGCCGCCCGCCCGGACGCAGCACCCGGCAAAATTCCGATAACGCGGCCTCGGGCCGGCTCACATTCCGAATCCCGAACGCGATCGACACCACATCAAAGGACCCGTCCTCGAACGGCAGGTCCATCGCGTCGCCCTCGATGTACTCCGTCAGGGGCGTGGCCTTCCGCTCGCGAGCCACATCCAGCATCTCCGGCGTGAAATCCAGGCCGACCACCGGGGCTTCGTCCCCCTCCTTCTTCCGGCCCAGTTTGGCCAGCGCTTCCGCAAAGGCCTTGGTGAGGTCCCCGGTGCCGCAGGCGACATCCAGCACCCGGTCCGTGGACCTCAGTTCCGCCTTTCGCACGGCGAACTTCCGCCACGCCTGGTCCCGCCCGAAGGAGTGCAGCCGGTTGTTCAGGTCGTAGTGCGAGGCGATCGCCCCGAACATGCCACGGACCTTGCCGGCTTTTTCGGCGTGGGCATGAGGATTCGTGGCGAGTTCGTCATCGCTCCAGGCGACGGGCTTGGGGGTGTTTTGGGAGGTGGTCATGGGATGGAATGGTAGGCGGGATCGACAGATTTTGAGCATGAAGGCAGATCACACCATACACCGGACGATCGGCATGCTGACGCGGACCACAAACACCGCTCGAGGTAAGGGCCAGAAAGCTGCCGAGGTCAAAAGGTTTGACCAGAATATCCGCACACCGTAAAGTTGGCTTGCTAGCCTCGAAAAGTTGATCTCGGACTTGCTGCGAGGCCATGGAAAGAGAGGACAAAATGCAAGATCTCTTAAAAGCTGGCTGCGCACTCGTCTTGGTCGTGGTTGGCCTAATATTCGCCGGTGGATTTTGTACGGGGTTCTTCGGTAGTGGGGCGATGCCGTCAATTGCAAAACTACTGGATGAGACCAGTTACTTTGACGCCGTTAAGAACGGGACCGTTGAAGAGATCCAGAAGTGGATAAGTGACGGGGGAGATCTGAACAAACGAACCCGATCCGGATTGAACGGATTAATGGTGGCTGCTGCGTCCAACAACAACGCGGACTCAGTAAAATTCATTGCATCCAAAACTCAAGATGCAAATTCCCGCGACGAGAACGGTTTCACAGCGTTTCTGCACGCAGTCGCTAGACAGCCAAACGACGAAGTCTTGAAAACTCTGCTCAATGAAGGATGTGATGCCACTGCGCGCGCCGATCGCCGAGGTGCACTTGAGATTGCAGCATCGCATAATGATTCGCTCTCCGTCCTTCAATTTGTTTTTGCTCTCAGCACCCCATCTAGTGAAGAACTGACAGGAGCGCTTCACGGTGCTGCAGCGAACACGAGTAATCCGGCCGTCATCGACTTTCTATTGGACAACGGCGCAGCCATCGCGGCAAAAGACCGATCAGGCGATACGGCTTTGCACATCGCCTGCAGACTCAACCCCACCTCGGACATCGCACTTCGATTGCTTGATCGCGGCGCACCATTGCTGCCAGGCAAGTCCGGCGACCACCCATTGATTGCGGCAGCAAACACGGGAACCGTACGAGGGAGGCCTGCCGGTCGAGCTCGACTTATTCGCGCGATTGCTGAAAAGATGGCCTACGTGGACGTTCGCAACGACGCTGACCAAACGCCACTGATAGTCGCGTGCAGCGGAGTTACAGATCCCGAAGTTGTTAAAGTCCTCTTGGAATTAGGTTCGAATCCTAATTTGCGCGATCGTTTCGGCCGAACAGCCATAGACTATGCCGAAGAATCCAGTCTTCGCAGCACGTCAGTATTCTGGGAACTCAAAGACGCTGCGCAAAATGATTAAACGCTTAGGTCTCGGTATAGTAGCCGACATGCCCCTCGGTTTGCATCAGTGTCCAGCCCCTCGGTGATGATAGCCATCCGCACCAACCGGTTCGAACACTAGCGTTTTTAGAAAACTACCGCGCAGCCTGCAATCTCGCACTCATTTGCATCAACCCACGTTGGTATTACGCCATGCCCCAGATCACCCGCCGTCTCACCCGTGCCCTCGCCGCGACTGCCCTGCTTGTCGGCTCCACCCTGCTCGGGGCCTGCACCACCAACGCCGCGACCGGGCGGACGCAGCTCAACTTCCTGTCGCGCGATGAGGAGATCAGCCTCGGGCAGGAAGCCGCGCCCGAACTGATCGTTGCCTACGGCGGCCAAGTCCCCTCCGCCGAACTCCAGGCCTATGTCACCAACATCGGCATGAAGCTCGCCGCCCAGACCGAGGGCGACAACCCCTCACTGCCCTGGTCCTTCACCTTCCTCAACAGCGATGTCATCAACGCCTTCGCCCTGCCCGGCGGGCAGGTCTTCATCACGCGTGGCCTGGTCGCGCGCATGGACAACGAAGCCCAGCTCGCCGGCGTGCTCGGGCACGAAATCGCCCATGTCACGGCGCGCCACGCCAACAACCGGCTGGCTCGCCAGACCGGCCTCGCGCTCGCCGCGGCGATCGGGGTCGCCGTGATCAACCCGGAGTCCGAAGACATGCAGCTGCTCGTTGACGGGCTCATCACCGGCGCGGGCATCTTCGCCCTCACCTTCGATCGAGGCCAGGAGTCCGAATCCGACCGGCTGGGCATGCGGTACATGGCCAAAGCCGGGTACGACCCCACCGGCCAGCTCCAGGTCATGCAGATCCTCAAAGCCGCGTCTTCGGGCGCGGCGCAGCC
Organism: uncultured Phycisphaeraceae bacterium; assembly: GCA_964543335.1. Classification (GTDB taxonomy): domain Bacteria; phylum Planctomycetota; class Phycisphaerae; order Phycisphaerales; family UBA1924; genus JANSXG01. Next base: position 5,418 of record CAZIXS010000111.1, read on the forward strand.
GGAGTGGCTCTCCACCCACCCGCTGCCCCAGACCCGCATCGACGACATCGAGGACCTGCTCGCCGGGCAGTTCAGCGCGGAGGTCAGCAACCCCGCGAACGGCCTGTACCGCGAGCGTTTCCAGAGCTCGATGCTCTCGAAGCTCAACGCCCTCCCCGCCCCGAGGCCCATGAGCCGCGACGATGCCGAGGCGATCCAGCGCTGGATCGCCGAGCACACCGACTGCGCGTGCCACGACCACGGCTCGGTCTCGGCCCGCTGAGGCACTGGCCAGCCAAGCCAATGTGACCACGAAAAAAGCGGCCCTCCCGGGCCGCTTGTGCGTTTTGGGATTCCGCTGAAAATCAACGACGGCGACGGGACGCCGCGAGGCCGGCCAGGCCGATCAGGCCGACCGCGCCGGGGGTGGGAATCTCGGAGAACGAGAACTGCGGGATGACGAAGTTGCCCTGCAGGCCCTCATCGACGGCGTTGTAATCGCTCTTCCACAGCGTGCTGAAGAGTTCGCCATAGCCGGGCGTCGAAGTGTTCAGCGCGTCCAGCGCTCGCGAGGTCGAGCCGCTTCCGGTGTGGCGGATCTCGAGGAGCAGGTTGCCGCCGGTATAGATGTAGTTGTCGAAGCCGATGACGAAGCTGAAATCGTTAGGCGAACCACCGAAGGTGAAGGAACCCGCGGGGACATCGAGCGAGCCCGAGCGAACCTGAGTCTGCTCGCCGACGATGTTCTCCGCAAACACGCTGCTGCGCTGCGAGGGATCGACGCTGCCGCTCAGGTAGATGTCGTAGTTCGCGAAACTGATGTCCTGCGCGGGGAAGGCGGAGGTAGAGCCGGAGCCCAGTCGCCACGACACCGCGTTGAGCTGCTTGCCGACCAGACCGGTGAGCAGACTCTCGTGGATCAGGTACTGGTTGGTCCGCTGGCCGTTGGCCATCGGGCCGATGAACGAGCCCGTGCCGGGGGTGTTCGTGTACTCCTGCGGAACGACAAAGGTGGACGCACCGGCCATGGCCTGCGACGCCGCCACACCGATCAGTGCCATAGCACTCAAACGAATGGACATCTCTCTCTCCTTCAGAATATCTGGTCTCTCTCGCCCGAAGCACCCTGCTCCGGTCGAGTCCAGTGTACGCGGGCGTCCGAGAAAGGCGAAGCAAATTCCGCTGCGCGATCCCCGAAACCGATCCGCGCGGTCGACCAGAATCAGCCGGCCTCAGACCTTCACATGCACCCAGCCACCGTGGAAGAAACGCCCCATGAACAGCATCGCCCGGGTGACATGCTCCGCACAGAGGGCTATCCAGAGGCCGATCAGGCCCGGCTCCAGCCCGAAGAGCAGTTCGAGGATCGGCAGCGGGTTCTCGAAAGTCTGCCCGAACAGCGTCAGGTCGACGCCGGAGCAGAAGTACGCCAGCGGCAGACGGATCGCGTAGGTGCTCACCCAGGTCAGGATCATCACGGTGCGGGTATCACCTGCGCCGCGCAACGAACCCCGGATGCAGATCGAGATGGCGAAGGGGATCTGCGTGATCCCGCAGATGAACAGCAGTTTGGGGACCAGTTCGAGGTGCGTCGGCTGCTGCGAGAACAGACCGGTGATCTGCTCCCCGAAGAAGATGAACAGCAGGCCGAAGCAGAACATGATGCTCGCCGAGATCGCGGTGCAGCGGAAGATGGCCATCTTCGCGAGGCGCGGCGAGCCGGCCCCGAGGTACTGACCGGCCAGCGTCGAAGCCGCCATCGACATCGCGAAGCCCGGCAGGAAGCTGAACGCCTCGATCCGGATCGCGACGATGTGTGAACCCAACAGCCCCTGCATGGCGAACGAACCGACGATCATGATGATCAGGAAGTTGCCGAACCACATGCCGAATGTCTCGACACCGCTGGGGATGGAGATCCGGATCAGGCGGCTCATGGTGATCTTGTGGGGCTTGATGCGCCTGAGCATGAGCTTCACACCGTGCGTGCCTCGGATCAGCAGCAGCACCATCAGCACCGCGCCAAGGTTCCAGGCGATCACGGTGCCCCAGGCGATGCCGGTCAGGCCCATCTGAAACGCGTCGAATCCGGGGATCAGCACATCGGTCACCACCTCGCCCGATGCGTTCGTCCGCGTCATGCCGAAGTTCGCGCCCGAGAGCAGGAAACTCGAGATGACATTGGTGAAGTTGATGATCGCCATGATGACCAGCGGTCGCAGAGCGTCGCCAGCGCCGCGGCAGGCGGCGATCCCGCACAGCAGGAAGGTCTGCGCCGGCACACCGAAAGCCAGGATCTGCAGATAGGAGATCGCGCCGGCTCTGGCCTCGTCCTGGAGTTGCAAAAGCGAAGCGATGCCGGGGGCCGCGAAGAAGATCAGCACGCCGACGCCCACGCCGGCCGCGAGAGACATGAGGGTGGACTGCCCTACCGCAGCGCTCGCTGCCGCCACCCGCCCCTTGCCCATCGAACGCGAGACGAGGGCCGTGACGCCCACACCGAGCGCCATGCCGACCAGGCTGATGAACCACAGGAAGTACGAGGCCGCGCCGACCGCATCGGTCGCGGCTTCCGACAGCGACGCCGCAAGCGTGGTATCCACCAGGCCGACGAGGGCGTTCAGGAAGGACTCGATCAGAATCGGCCAGGAGAGCACCCAGATGGCCTGCCACATCGTCAGGCCCTTGAGCCGACCCGAGCGGATCGTGCCCTCGGGAGTCACCACCGGTGGTTTGCCCTGTGCCGCAACCGCCTGCGCGCTCATGCCTTCCGGCGAGCCGGGCTTGCCGGGTTCGAGTTTCGCAGACGAGGATCC
>CAZIXS010000112.1:0-8204 GCA_964543335.1 uncultured Phycisphaeraceae bacterium
CGCCCATCCCTCGATAGGGGTGGAGATCATCGGGACCGGCCGTGCCGTGCCCGAGAAGGTCATGACCAACGATGACCTGAAGCAGTACATGGATACCTCCGACGAGTGGATCCGCCAACGGACCGGGATCCGCGAGCGGCGCATCGCCGATCCAACGAAAGGCGAAACGACCACCGGCATGTGCGCGTCGGCCCTCGATAAGGCCATCAAAGATGCCGGCATCAACGCGAACGAACTCGACCTCGTCATCGTGGGCACGGTGTCCGGAACCATGACCTGCCCCTCAACCGCGTGCCGGGTCGCTGCCGAGGTCGGGGCGGTCGGAGCAGGAGCGTTTGACATCCTGGCGGCTTGCTCGTCGTTCGTCTACGGCATCAACATCGCGCACGACCTCATCCGCGGCGGCAACTTCCGCACCATTGGCGTGGTCGGCTGCGACATCATGACCAACCTGCTGGACTACTCGAACCGGTCTGTTTCGATCCTGTTCGGAGACGCGGGCGGAGCGGCGATTCTCCGCGCCTGCGACGATCCAACCAAGGGAACACTGACCTCGGTGATGCACGCCGATGGTCGAGGCTGGGCAGATCTCTACATCCCAACACGAGATTACGATTTCCCGGAAGGCGAAAGAGACGAGTACAAAATGGGCACGCTGCGCATGAACGGTCGCAGCGTCTACAAGTTCGCCGTCAGCAAGTTCCCGGAACTCATTCAGGAAACGCTCGACCGCGCCAAACTCAACGCGAACGACATCGATCTGTTCCTCTGTCACCAGTCGAACCTGCGCATGCTTGAGTCCGCACGGGAACGCTTCGGCATTCCTGAAGAGAAGATGCCCATCAACATCGATCGACTCGGCAACTGTTCCGGTGGATCGGTCCCGGTGCTCTTCGACGAATCCCGCAAAGCCGGAAAATGCAAAGACGGTGACCTGATCCTCTTCCTCGCGTTCGGCGGCGGGCTGACCTGGTCCTCCTCCCTCTGGCGGTTCTGATCCATTCCCGAAAGGAAGCACTCATGAGCAATGCTCCCATCATCCTCTGCCCGGGTCAGGGCGCGCAAACCGTCGGCATGGGCAAGGCCTGGGTCGATTCGTCCCCGGAAGCCGCGAGAGTCTTCAACCGCGCGGATGAAATCCTCGGCGATCGTCTCGGAGCCCGGCTTTCCGCCCTCTGCTTCGACGGCCCCGCCGATACCCTCAACCGCACCGATATCGCCCAGCCGGCCCTGTATGTCACCGGCGTCGCCTGCTTCCGAGCAGCCTTCGCCGATCTGAAACCCGAGAACCTTGGCGCGGCAGCCGGTCTGTCTCTGGGCGAGTACACCGCGCTGCACATCGCCGGAGCATTCTCCTTTGAAGACGGTCTCGAACTCGTCACCCTCCGGGGACGAGCCATGCAGGACGCCGCTGAGGCCAGCGACTCCAGCATGGTCGCCCTCATCGGAGCCGACGAACAGCAGGCAAACGCGGTTTGCGATGCCGCTCGGGGAGACGGTGTTCTGGTCCCGGCCAACTTCAACGCCCCGGGTCAGATCGTCATCTCCGGCTCCATGGAGGCCTGTGATCGCGCCGTGGAAGCCGCCGCGGAGGCCGGGCTCCGAGCCACCAAACTGTCGGTCGCTGGCGCGTTCCACTCCCCACTGATGCAGCCCGCTGCCGATCGACTCGCCCAGGCCCTAGCCGACACCCCGATCACCGAGCCTTCCTGCCCCGTGGTGTCGAATGTCACCGCGAGGCCCCATGCCGCCGATTCTGGGGTGGATTTCGCCTCAAAGCTGCGGAGTCTTCTCGTCGAGCAGCTCACTTCCCCGGTAAGATGGGCCGAGAGCTGCCTTTGGCTCAGCCAGAATGTCTCGGGCGACTACCACGAGCTCGCCCCGAATAAGGTGTTGTCCGGCCTGATGCGCCGCATCGAGCGGTCCATCAGAGTCGACAACCACGACGCTCCACGGGAGTTGACCACATGAAGTTTTCCATCCGTCCCTACACCATCGCGATGACCGCATCCCTCACGCTGCTCACGGGCCACATGATCGGCTGTGGCGGCGAGGAGGAAGAGCCCGTCGTCGTCGCGCCCACCCCCGTGCAGCGCGGCCCCCAGTACGCCGTCCAGGACCTGCCGATGAATGTCAAGGTCCAGTTCCCGGAGAAGTACACCCCCGAGTCCGAAGCCCTCGGCCAAGCCATCGCCGACTTTGCCAGCTCGATCGCCTCCGGAGACGCCTCAGCCTTTTCCTCGATGCTCTCAGAGGACTCCCGATTCCTGATGCAGGATGTCATCATGAAAAAGGGTGAGTGGGAAGAATCCACCAAGGACATCAAGGCGGTCCGTATCGTGAATCTCGAAGACGGCGAATCCGTGGCGAAAGTCGCGCTGGCCATCGGCACCGAAGACTCCGCGTACCTCACCGCATGGTCGCTCCAGCGCGTGGACGGCAGCACATGGGAATTCAGCGCCATGGGCGTCGCCCCCCGCACTACGTCCCGGGTCGCTCTTCTGGATGACACTCCGTTCACCGAGGATGCGCTCTTCCTCGACCCCGTCAAAGCCGCCAGCGAGGCAGACGACGACGAGGCCATCGAAGATGGAGAGCAGCCCGACGACGCCGGAGACGATTTCTCCACGCCTTCCTCCCCCGGCTCGCCCTCCCGCCCGAGTTCGCCCTCGAGCCCCGGTGCGCCAGCCAGCCCCTTCGGCTGAACCCTCTCGCCTGGACCGCTTCTATCAGAACTGACCCACCGCCCAACGCCGCCGACAGAGCGTTCGGATGCGGTGTCGACACGAAACCGAGGAACACATGAACGACACAGCCCCTGTTCGCGTTGCACTGGTCACCGGAGCCAGCAGAGGGATCGGCAAAGCCATCGCCGAACGCCTCGCGGCTGACGGGCGCAAGGTCGTGCTCGCCGCTCGCAGCGAAGGGGCGCTCAACGAAGTGGCCGAAGGCATCCGCGCCGCGGGCGGTCAGGCATCCGTCACCACGCTGGATGTGTCCGATGCTCAGGCCCTCGCCGCCGGCGTCGAGAAGGTCATCGCCGACGAAGGGCGCCTGGACATCATCGTCAACAACGCCGGCATCACCCGCGACAACCTCGCGCTGCGGATGAGCGACGAGGACTTCATGGAAGTCCTGCGCGTCAACCTCCTCTCGGCGTTCGTGGTCGCTCGCACCGCCGCTCGCTCGATGATGAAGAACAAGTTCGGGCGCATCGTCAACATCGCGTCGACCTCCGGCGTGGTTGGCAACGCCGGCCAGGCGAACTACGCCGCCGCCAAAGCAGGCCTGATCGGCCTGACCAAGACACTCGCCCGCGAACTGGGCGGGAAGGCCATCACCGCCAACGCCATCGCCCCCGGCTTCATCGAAACCGATATGACCGCGGTGCTCGGAGACGAGATCAAATCCCGCATCCTCGAGGGCATGGCCCTGCGTCGTCTGGGACAACCCGAGGACATCGCGGCCGCCGTGGCCTATGTCTCGTCCGACGACGCGGGATTCCTCACCGGCCAGACCATCTGCGTCGATGGCGGCCTGACCATGTGCTGAGCCCGCGAAAACCCGTTTCCAAGCCCAATTCGCACTTCATGCGGACTGAGCACCTCTGGCGGGCGATTTTACTGGCAGTACGCCCCGCTCGCCGCTATATTCACCCCACTGCAAACCGCCCCCCTCAGCGTCGTCGCTGGTGGGCTCCGGCGGACGCAACGAGACAGACTTGGAGAGTTCACTCGTGGTTGAATCAGAAGTTGAATCCAAAGTTATCGACATCGTCGCTGAGCAAATGGGCGTTGACCGCTCCGAGATCACCCGCGAGACGAGCTTTGTGAACGATCTCAACGCCGACAGCCTCGACACCGTCGAGCTGGTCATGGAATTCGAAGACAACTTCGATACCTCCATCCCCGATGACAAGGCCGAGCAGATCAAGACCGTTGGGCAGGCCATCGAGTTCATCTGCCAGGAGAAGGGCATCACCACCGGCTGAGCCGGCTTGATGCCCTGCGGCGGCGCGTGATCTCTCGACCGCCAACTCATATTCCCATGCCCGCGGGCCGCTCCGGCGGTCCGCGCTGTATTGTGGGAACCTGGCGCCGCTCCGAACATCATCATCCCAGCCACTCCCCGGCCGCCGCGCCGCCACTTGCGAGGACTGATCCGCCATGAATACGACAGCCCACCAACGCGAACGCGTCGTCGTCACCGGCATCGGTGCGGTCACCAACCTCGCCCACAACGCCCCGGACACCTGGGCCGCCATGCGCGAAGGCACCAGCGGCATCTCCAGAATCACCGGTTCCTACTTCGACCAGTGGCCCGATGATCAGTGGGATGTCAAGATCGCCGGAGAGGTCAAGGACTGGGATCCCGCGAAGTACATGAACGGACGCGAAGCCAAGCGCATCGACCGTTTCTGTCAGTTCGCCATCGTCGCCGCCGCCGAAGCCGTTGCTCAGTCCGGCATCGACTTCGCCACCTACCCCGACCCGACCCGTTGCGGCATCATCATCGGTTCGGGCATCGGCGGCATCCAGACCATCGAAGACGCCGTCAAGGTCCTGTGGGACAAGGGCCCGGGGCGAATCTCACCCTTCACCGTTCCCCGGCTCATGGCCAACGCCGCTTCGGGCGATATCTCGATCCGCTACGGCCTCAAGGGCCCCTCCGACTCGCACACGACCGCCTGCGCCTCTTCGGGACACTCCATCGGGGACGCGTTCAAGCTCATGCAGCGTGGCGAGGCGGATGTCATGCTGGTCGGTGGCTCCGAAGCCGCGATCTCCCCGCTGTGCGTGGGTGCCTTCGCGAACATGAAGGCCCTGTCCACCCGCAACGACCAGCCGACCAAGGCCTCCCGCCCCTTCGATAAGGACCGGGACGGCTTCGTGCTCTCCGAGGGTGCGGCGGTGCTCGTCCTCGAAACCCTGTCGCATGCCAAAGCCCGCGGCGCGGAGATCCTCTGCGAGATCCTGGGCTACGGAGCATCCTCAGACGCGGGCCACATCACCGCCCCGGACCCCAACGGCGGCGGCGCCCAGCGAGCCATGGAACTCGCCATCGCCTCCGCAGGGCTCAACCCCGGAGACATCGACTACCTGAATGCCCACGGCACCTCGACCCCGCTCGGCGACGCCGCCGAGGTCAAGGCTGCCACCACCCTGTTCGGGGACCACGCCCGGAAATCCAAGGGTGGCAAACTGCTCATGTCCTCCACCAAGTCCATGATCGGCCACTGCCTCGGGGCCTCCGGCGGCGTGGAATCGATCGCGGTCATCGGAGCCCTGCGCGAAGGCATCGTCACCCCCACGATCAACTGCGAAAACCCCGACGAAGACTTTGACATGGACTTCGTCCCCGGCGAATCGCGCGAGGTCAAGATCCGTTACGCCCTGAACAACACCTTCGGGTTCGGCGGGCACAATGTCTCGCTGCTGTTCGGGCGGTTCGAGGGCTGACCGGAACCCTGCTTCGAAACGGGCTACCCCGAATCGGGCAGAGTTTCGGTCCGAACGCCGATTCTGCCGATGACATGGCTATGAAGCGCTCGGTCGATCAGATTCTCCGCATCGAAGTCCCCCTACTGGTCCAACTCGCCGAGCGGGAAATGACCCTCGGTCAGGTGTTGGAGCTCACGCCCGGGACGATCATCGAACTGCCCAAGACCGCCGACGAAGAACTCGAAATCCTGATCAACAACAAGGTGATCGGCACCGGCAGCGCGGTGAAGGTCGGCGAGAATTTCGGGATTCGGGTGAATTTCATCGGGAAACTCGCGGACCGCATAGCGGCGATGGGTGCCAAGGCCGCCGCGACGACTTCCGAGGATGATGAAGCCGCGGCTCTCGCCGAAGCAATGCTCGCCGGTCAGATCTGATTCTCCCCGAATCCGGTCTTCCGTCCCCGAACTCCATCTCAACACTTGTCACCCCGGCCTCCAGCCGTCACCATGTGCGGCTTCGTGATCCCACACAGTCGCCGGAGGTAACACCCGCATGGAAGAGCCCACGACCCCGGGCATGCCCGACCGCACCCCCTCGGGCCCAGAGACCGGCAATCCCGTGCATCCGCCCCTCAAAGGCAACTACCGCGAAGTCACCTTCGCGGCGATCATCCTCGGCCTGCTGATCGGGGCCGTGATGAACGCCGCGATCACCTACGCCGGCCTCAAGATCGGGTTCACGATCGGTGGCTCGGCCATCGCGGCGGTGATCGGTTTCGGCATCCTCCGGGGTGTGCTTCGCAAGGGCACGATCCTCGAGACCAACATCGTCCAGACCATCGCCTCCGCGGTGAACACCCCCAACTCGGGTGTGATCTTTACGGTGCCGGTGCTCCTGCTGCTGGGCTTCCAGCTCTCGATCACGGAAATGGATTTCTGGCTGCTCACACTCGCCTGCGTCTGCGGCGCGATCCTGGGTGGGGCCTTCATCATTCCGCTGCGCAAGCAGATGCTCGACATCGAGCGCCTGCGATTCCCTTCCGCCACAGCGGTCGCCGCGATCCTCAAGTCTCCGGGCGCGGGTCCGAAGAAAGCGATCGTCCTCGCGGTGGGCATTGTCGTGGCGATGCTCATCGGTCTGCCCGCGCAGCTCCCGCAGTTGCGGTCCCCCGCCGATGTGAACGACCTGCAGAAGCTGGTCGAGCAGGAGCGCATCTCGCGTGCCGATCTTCTGCTCACGCAGGAGATCGCGTCGTGGATCGAGAACCGGTCCATCCCCGAAGAGATCATCACCCACGGCAGACTCAACGCTGAACTCATCGAGGCCAAGAAGCAGTACAGCCCCGAGAAGCGCGAGTCCATGAGCCGCGAACAGCGCACCGAGCGACGCGAGGCCATCCAGAAACTCGAAGCCGACATCGCGGAGGCCAAGCAGAACGCGATCACGATGCTCCAGAACAAACTGGAATCGCCGACGGATCGGACACTGCTTTCGGATTACAAGCTCGAACTCGCGACCCGCGCCCACCAAGTGGCCACGGGCGACGCCGACTGGGAAGACCTGCGCGATGTGAACATTGGCTGGGCCGCCGACCCGATGTGGGGCTACGCCGATCTTGGGATACGCATGCCGGCGACGGCGGTGACCGGTGAAGAAGGTGGGCAGATCCCCTTCTCCTTCAACGAACCCGGCGACACCAGCCCGATTCTGACCGAGCGCGCCGACAAGGACCGCAACGGTATTCCGGATCTGATCGTGACCGACGACACCATCGATGTCGGGCGCATCCTCGGGCTCCCGCTCCAGATGGAACTGCTCTTCGCCATCGCGCCCTTCGCCATCGGCGCGGGTTATCTCACGGGTAAGGCCGGTCTTCTGGTCCTCGCGGGCGGCATCCTCGCCTACCTCGTCTTGAACCCGATCATGTTCACCATGGGCTGGATGCCCGACACGGTTTCCGCATCCGGGGCGGCGGGGTACGGCTTTTCCAGCGTGAACCGGCCACTGGGCATCGGCCTGCTGCTCGGCGGTGCGCTGATGGGCGTCATCGCCTCCCTCCCCGCCATCCGCGAGGCGTTCAAGTCCATCGCGATCGCCAGCAAGTCCAAGATGGGCAGCGGCAGCGATGAACTGGGCCTGAAGGTGCTCGTCGCGGCGGTCGCAGGTGCCCTGCTCTTCCTCTTCGTCGCGGCTGACTTCACCGGCAACGAACCGATCAACTCCGTCTGCCCCGTCACCGAGCGTGCCGTGGAAAGCGACGAATACACCACCGAGTACAACGGCTACATCCTCGCCTTCGCGGACGAGGTGGCGTTGGAAACATTCGAAAACGCTTCCGCAGAGGATCAGGCCGCCGTCGTGGAGCCGTTCTCGGCGAACAAATCCGGCGTGCTCTCGAGCATGAACCCGCACCTGCGGGCCGCGATCATCGCGATCGTCGGGGCGCTCTGGATCTGGTTCGCGGGCATCATCATCGCGCAGTGCACGGGCATGACCGACTGGTCACCGATTTCCGGCATGGCACTGCTCACTGTCGTGCTGGTGATGGTGCTCTCGGGGCCGGGCGGTGTACTCGGTGCGGTGCTGATCGGCGCGGCGCTGTGCGTGGCCATCACCTGCGCCGCGGACATGATGGCCGACCTGAAGACCGGCTACCTGGTCGGCGCGATCCCGAAACGCCAGCAGACGGTCGAGCTCATCTTCACCGGCATCGGCCCGGTCATCACGATGGTCGTCCTGCTGGTCATCGTCGTGGGCAAT
>CAZIXS010000113.1:0-1457 GCA_964543335.1 uncultured Phycisphaeraceae bacterium
CTCTCCACGCCGCATCTGCTGCACACGCTGCTCCGTGCGACGCGTCCGCTGACCAACGGCTACACGCCCCGCATCCTCGTCGTCGAACCGGACACCGAGCGCGCTGCCCGCGCTCTCTCGATGCTCCGACTCGACGATGGCCTCGACAGCACACCGGTCGGAGAACGCATCACGCTCTTCAGCGGCGCCGATGCGCTCGACCAGCTCCGTTGCACACTGAGCGAATCGCTTGAGTGCGCCCTGCCTCGCGCAGTCTTGCTCGACCCACTCGCGACTACAGAACTCGCCGAAGAAACAACCTCGATCCTTAACGATCGCACCGACGCGCAGCAATCAGCCATCGACCGCGAACTCGCCCGCATCGAGCGGGAGACGCAGACGCTCAACCAAGCCGCCGCCCGCGTCAAAGCGGGCCTGAACCTGCGCGTGCTCATCCCGGTGAGCCGCTACACCAACTTCGTGCAGCACTCCGCAGCCGACCTCGCCTCGGCTCTCCGATCGCTCGGCCACGAACCAACCATCCTCACCGAACCGGCGCCGTACACGCTGCTGTCGCGCCTCGGCTACCTGCGCGAGTGGTCGAGCACCAACCCGGACCTCGTGCTCTCGATCAACCACCCGCGATGGCGCACCTCCTCGGCCCTGCCCGAGCGCGCCCCCAGCATCTGCTGGGTGCAGGACGCCATGCCCCACCTCTTCGAGGACGCCGCGGCCAAGCAAGGGGCGTACGACTTCATCGTCGGCTACCGCTTCCACGAACTCACCGAGCGATTCGGGTACCGAGCGGATCGAATGATCGACGCCGTGCTCCCCGTCAGCAGTGAGAAGTTCCACGACGCGCCTGTCGATCCAGAACTTGAGAAGCGTTTCACCTGCGATGTCGCGTTCGCGACCCGTCACAGCGAAACCCCGGACGCGATGGTGGAACGCCTGAAGACGGACCTGCCCGAGGGCACACCGGCCCGGGCTGTCATCTCGCAGGTGTACGACGCACTGCGCGACCTCCTCGATCGCGACGAATTGATCTTCACGAGCGCGCAGTTCACGCAGATCGCCACCGATGCGCTGAAATCATCGGCGACAAGCGATGCCAAAGCCATCGACGAAGTTGTTCGCCTGATCGCCATGCCGCTCGCCGACCGGCTCATCCGCCACCGGGTCACCCAGTGGACCGCCGAGATCTGCGCCGAGCGAAACTGGTCCTTCGCGCTCTACGGCAGCGGCTGGGATAAGCACCCCACCCTCGCTTCACACGCACGGGGCGAACTCACCCACGGCGAGGAACTCCGCGCGGCCTACCGCTGCGCCGGCGTGCATCTGGGTGTCAGCGCCCACTCGCTTATTCACCAGCGGGTCATCGAGTGCCTGTTCTCAGGTGGACGCGTGCTCTGCTACCGGCGCTTCGCGGACCTGGCCGAGATGCGATGGCGACTGCTCTCGCAGCTCGCGCGGAGCAC
>CAZIXS010000113.1:1557-7974 GCA_964543335.1 uncultured Phycisphaeraceae bacterium
ACCTGGTCCACCGACGGCGTGCTGCGCCGCGTTCTTCATACGCTCGCCGACGCGATCTGAGTCTGGTCGTAGCGACCGTACACGCTGATCACGCGGACGCCGGCGTGGCGAAGCCCCTCGCTCGCGGACCACATCTTCTCCTCGACGGTGTCGCTCGAAAGCACCACGGTGTCGCAGTTCAGCCTGGCCACCGCCTCCTCGGGTTTCACGACCGGCAGGCCGCACAGTGATTCGCCATCGGCCCGGTCATCGATGAGCCCGACGATCGGCAGGTAATCCTTGAGCATCGGGAGCGCACGGCGGGTGTGCAGGCCGGCGCCGTAGAGCGCGATGCGCTGCGAACCAGTGGCAAGCGCCTCTCGGATCGCCGCGCCGAGGCGCACCCACCCAGGACGCATGATCAGCGGCGTGAACGCGACACCCAGGCCGTCCGCGCGCCACTGCTCGGCGTGGCACGCCGTCTCGGAACCGATCGAGGTATCCACCAGCACGGCGTCGGAATCCGAATCGGGCTGTCCGTCCGCGATGTTGCGGTACCCGGCCTCGCGCAGGATGCGCTCGGCGTAGCGCCGCGCGCCTTCCGGATCATCGCACCAGGTCTTCAGCCATCGCCCGCCTTCGGTTAGGTGGAGCCCGAGGTCGCGGCGTGCGGGCCGGAGTTCTCGGCTCATGCAGTCGTCGAGCACACGCTCGTACCGATCGAACATCACGCCGATCGAGCCACGCTCGCGCACGGCCTGCCACGCCGCGTGCTGCATAGCGTGCAGGCGATGACGGTCGCGAGCCATCCATGCAATCTTCTCGGCCAGTCCCCGCACATCGCCGACCGGCGCGCTGACTCCGTTCTCACCGTCGTGCACCCATTCGCCAACGCCGGAAGCTACTTCGGAGACGCATGGGATCACGCCGCGTCCCATGGCCTCGAGCATGGCGATGCTGGTCCCCTCGAAGTCGCTGACGAGTACGAGGCCATCGGCACGGTCGAGTTCGGCCTGGACCTCTTCGGGGGTCAGGCGCCCGCGCAGACGCACGAGACGACCGAGGACCGCGGCATCGATCGCGCTGCGGAGGAAGGACTCGCTCGAGCCGTCGCCGATGAGGTCGAGCCTGAACGAACAACCGAGTTCGCGCAGGTGCGTGGCGAGTTCGATCAGGCGAGAGACCCGTTTCTGGTGCTCGATGAGCCGACCGACATAGAGCAGGCGGATCGGGCCTTCCTCGGGTCGCTCGGCAGGTGCGGCGGCGACAGGGACGCCATAGCTGATCTGCTCAACAGGCGGTGTGTCGCCGTCTCCGTCTTCGCCGATGCGCCGCATCTGCTGCGCACACTCCGCGCTCACGCCGATGCCCGCGTCCCAGATCGGGCGATCTCGAAGCATGGTTCGGTAGGCGTCGTCGTCGGAGTGCATGATGCCGAGCGTGCGCACGCCGGTGGAGCGCAACTGGGCGGCGATGGCCCAGGTCATATCGGAGAAGTTCGGTACCAGCACATCGGGATGCAGCCGCTCGATGGCATCGCGGCAGGCCTTGAGTGTCTCGTGATGATCCGCCGTCGGATCGAGCACGCAGACATGCACATGCCCGAGTTTCTCGGGCTCGAGCTCGCGCAGGCCGTCGTTGGCGGCGTTCTTTGGTTGGGTCTGCACCAGAAGCGTGTGCCACTCCCAGCCGGATTCACGCGCTGCGCTCTCGGTGCTCATCCGAAGACTGAAGGTCGTCACGCCGCTCGTCGGCGAGCCGTCGCAGATGATGACCGAGACCGCGCGTGGGCGTTCGGTTCTCGGCAATTCACGCGGGAGTTTGACGGTCGGCAGGAAGGGGGCCGCGGCCTGCGTGCGCCCGGGCACGCGAGCGATGGCACAGATACGGTCAGCAACGAGCGCCGCGGCGGTGGTGCTGGTGGTTCTCGGCGGGTACGACTGCTCGACCCAGTTCTGCCGTTGGTCGATCGCCTCGAGCAATTGGGACGCGTTCGCGCTGCGCTGGACATCGGTCATCCCATCCATCACGGGCTGGCCGAAGGGATCGAGCATCGCGATGGGCAGGCCCATGAGCGATGCTTCGAGCAGAAGTGTTGACGGCGTGGAGATCACCGCTCGGCAACCGGACATGGCCTCTGCGAGAGGGCAGGGATAGTTCTCAACGCAGAGCAGGCGATTCAGTCCGCCCGTGAGTCGCCAGCGGATGGGAAGAGACCGATCCTCGGCGTGCTGCTTCAGGTCATGGAGCGACTTGATCAGCGCTTCTCGTTCTGTTTCGTTGAACCACGGCGTGTTCGCGGTCGCGATGAGCACCGGTCCGTCGGGATCCTGCTCGACCGGCTTCGAATCGTCCAAACGAGGCAGGCCTGTGGCTTTCGCGTCGTTGCCGAGTTCGGTGAGGTGTCGCTCATCATCAGTGGTCGCGCAGCAGATGAAGTCGACCGGTGCGGGGCGGAGGAAGTTCGGACCGGCGAGCGGGTTGATGAAGGTGTTCCGCCACTCGACCATGCCGTCCATCATGAGCAGCGTTCGAATGCCCTTGGCTCGGGCCGACCGAAGGATGGCGATGTTGCGTGGTGCGAGGACATCGGCGACGCAGACGAGGTCGAGATCATCATCGGGCACCGGATACACCGCGTGGGGCGAATCGCCGACGACCTCGATGCCGCGTGATTCCAGTTCGGAGACGACACCCGCGAAGTGTCGGGTTTCGGCTCCCGATTCCACGACCATGACGCGTGGCGAACGCTTGGTGAACAGGCGCAGGACTTCGATCCCGGCGCGTCGCATCGGCTCTGACGCGGACCAGAGTTTGTCTTCCCACTGGTTGGCGCAGAGCACCACGGCCCGGACGCCGCGGCGCATCGCCTCGGCCTGCGAGACGATCGGCAAGCCGTGGAGCGTGCGCCCGTGTGCGTCCGGGTTGTCGTCGATGATGCAGGTGACTTGGACCGGCGGGTGTTTGAGTGCGGGCCCGATGCTGCGGGTGAAGTGACCCGCGCCGTACAGCGCCACAGGCGAGCGGCCCGTCTCGGCGAGGTCCGTCAGCGCGTCGCGGACACGCTCGATCCATTGTGCGGGGTCGCTGACGCGAGCCGCGGCACCGGTGACCCGGTCAAACCTGGCCAGTGTGTTGGCGAGTGCGGCATCGAGGGCTTCGTTGGCCGGCCCGATGTGCAGGCATGAAGCGAGCACCGGATCGGTGGGCTGTGGTTTGGCGCGCAGCGAGCGAAGCCACTCGATGCGGTGGTTGGCCACGATGTGCGGATCGCAGAGGGTCGCGATCCGGTCTCGCGCGGCCATGCCCGCCGCGATGCGCTGCACCGGTTCCAGGCGCATCCAGCGATCGAGCGCGTCCGCGAGCGCTTCGTGATCGCCCGCGGGGAACACCGAGCCACAGGGACCCTCTGCGGATCCTTTCATTGCGGGAAGCCCGAGCATCTCGGCCATGCCGCCGTGGTCACTGGCGATGACGGGCAAGCTTGAGGCCATCGCTTCGATGCAGGTGTTGGGGAAGTTCTCCCATCGCGATGGGATCAGGGCGAGGGCCGCGTTGGCACGGACGCTCACGAGCTGCTCGGCGTTCATGGGTGCATCGAAGCGTGTGCGATCGGCGAGCGATGGATCGAGCAGGGACTGGAGCCACTCGCGGCAGGAGCCGCCTCCGGGCGCCGTGTTGGTGTCGGCACCGACCAGACGAAGGGACCACTCGGGATGGTTGAGCGCGGCACGGTTCCAGGCGCGAACGAGCGTCTCCACGCCCTTCCGCTGCTCGAGCCGCCCGACATACAGCAGGGTTCGGGCGTTCGGGTCCGGGAGAAGCGGGTCGGCGAGTTCGGCGGCGTAGGGGATGACCGTGGCTCGCTCGGGCATGGCGAAGCGAGCGCGGGCCCAGTCGGCCATGAACGAGCCGGGGGCGCACACGCCATCGGCGAGCGCGATGGTGCGGCGTTCGGCTTCGATGAGATCCCGCATGGCCCGGTCGAGGGTGCGAGGGTCATGGGCGTTGAGTTCGGAGTTGAGTTCGGTCGGCGAGTGCAGATGAACCGCAACGGGGATGCGGGCGGCGGTGTCGTCGAGCGAACGGAGCGCGAGCCACGCGCTGGCCATGGCCTCGTACTCAGCGAACTCGATGGCGTCGAGGCCTTCGGTGCGAATGAGTTCGAGGAGCTTTTGGGCGGCGACGATTGAGGCGCGGAGGCAGGACTCGCCGGAGCGGTCGCCCATCTCGACTCGGTGGACGGTCACGCTGCGGGGAAGGGTGACCTCGGAGTGGTTCGGGGCGAGGCGGCGCGTGATGACATGGACGCGTGCGCCGGCTGCCGCGAGCGCGGGGACGATGCGCGCGGCGTAGGAACCGATGCCGCCGCCGTGATCGGGCGGGAACTCGCGGCTGACGAGCGCGATGCGCGGGCCCATCTGGCAATCCTTTGCGCGTGGGGTTGGAGCGCGAGGCAAACAGAAAAGGCCCGAACGACGGTTGGATCGTCCGGGCCCGGAATCATGTCGTCATGGCTGATCGGAAGTGATCAGACGGCGTCCTTGAGGCCCTTGAGCGGACGAACCTTGACCACATTGCGGGCGGGCTTGGCTTTGAAGACGGTTTCTTCGCCGGTGAAGGGGTTGATGCCCTTGCGCGCCTTGGTGGCGGGCTTGCGCTGGACGGTGATCTTCATCATGCCGGGGACCTTGAACTCGCCGGGGCCGGTCTTGGAGAGGTCCTTCTTGATGATCTCGCCCATGGCGTCGAAGACGAAGCCGACTTCCTTCTTCGAGACACCGGTGTGCTCGGAGATGATGCTGTAGACCTCGGACTTGGAGCGGGGCTTTTCGGCCTTGCCCATCTTGATCGGCTTGCCGGAGGCGATCGGAGCGACCGCCGCGGGCGCGGCCTTGGTGGCCGAGGTCTTGCGGGCGGGTGCCTTGGCGGCGGTGGTCTTGCGAGCCGGGGCCTTGCGGGCGGCGGGCTTCTTGGAGGCGGTGCGCTTGGTGGTGCGCTTCTTGGTGGTCGAGCGTTTCGTGGAGGTACGAGCTGCCATTGTGAAACTCCGTTTTCTTCATAGGGCGAGGGCGTGAATCGCTGGCTCGCCGTGGCACGTGCTGCGGCGCGTCGCACGAGCGCGCCGGTCTTTCTCTGTGAAATATGTACGCCAGGCACGAGCCGGGCACAATAGTTTTCGGACGCTCGGGGTCGTTTTGCTCTATTTTTTCCGTGTTTTTTTCGGACTTCGGCCCGAATCGAGGCTTTGCGGGCCCGCGAAGACCCTGTTTTTGCCGCATTTTGAGCTCAGGCGCGGGCGTGCGCCTTGAACGGGCAGGCGGTTTCGAGGCCATCGGACGGGTGAAACAGGCCCTCGATGGTGCCGCCCTCGGCGGCGTGGATCAGGCCTCGGCGGAAGATGAGGCGCTTGAGTAGGAGCTGTTGCTGCTCGATGAGCCGGAGCATTTTGGAGGCGCCGGATCCCTCGCCGGCGGCTTCGGCGGGCAGCGTGGTGAGCGACTCGAAGGCCTCGCGCAGGCGGGGTTCGGCACGCTCCTCGTGGGCGATGAAGCGGGCGGCGTAGGCCAGCTCGTCCACGCCGTCGATCTCGAGCCCGAAGACCTCGCGGGCGCAGGCGGGGGACGCCTTGGCGAAGCCGTAGGCCGAGTAGCCGAGGCGGAACTCGCGGTCGAGGTAGCCGGCGGGGGTGTAGCGGTGGTCGTGCGGCGCCAAGGCTTCGGGGCGGAAGAGGACCGGGATTGCATCATCCGCTGAGCGGCTGACGCGCCAAGCGAACTCGATGTCTTCGTAGCAGCAGTTGGCGATGGCTGGGCAGAACCCTCCTGCTTCGCGGGCGAGCGCCGCGGACAGGGACAGGTTGAGGTTCCAGGCGTGGCGGAAGCCCCAGTCGCGCTCGCGGTCGTCCAGCGGTTCGCCCCGCTCGGAGATCATGCGGTCATAGAAGAAGACCATTGAGGACTGGGCGAGCAGGCGGTCGAAGAGGGTGGCATCTTCGGGCATGACCCATGGCGAGTGGCCGAGGATCATGGCTGGGGGGCGGCCGCTGCGATCGAGTTGGTCGTGTGCCGCGGCGTGGGCGGCGACGAAGCCGGGGGCGGGGAGGATGTCGTCGTTGATGAGCAGGAGCAGGCGGCCTCGGGCTCGCTCAATGGCGGCGTTCTTCGCGATGGCGATGCCTTTTCGCGGGGCTTCGAAGACGATGAGGTCGAGGCCCTGCTGGTGCTGATTGCACACGCTGGCGGACGCTTCGCAGGGTCCGTCGAGGGCGACGAGGACCTCGAATGCGGGTGTGGAGGGCGATTGGGCGGCGAGGTGGTCGAGGCAGGCGCGGAGTTTCTCCGGGCGATTGCGGGTCGGGATGATGACCGAAACGAGTGGGTCCATGCCCTGTTATCGAGAAAATCGTGCTGGCGGCTCGCAGATTTTCGGGCCGAA
>CAZIXS010000114.1:0-7898 GCA_964543335.1 uncultured Phycisphaeraceae bacterium
GATGACGGCACAGGCAGCGCGCTGTATGTCGCCGGAGAGTTCTCGTCGGTGGGCGACACCGCCGCCGACGCGATTGCCCGCATCCGCGCCTGCGTGAACCCGTGCCCCGGCGATGTCACCGGGGACCGACTGGTCGGGCTTGCCGATCTCAACCTCGTGCTCGGGAACTTCGGGCAAGCGACCGGCGCGGGGGATGCCAACGGCGATGGGTCGGTTGATCTCGCGGACCTGAACCTGGTGCTTGCGCGCTTTGGCGAGGCCTGCACCTGATCGCAATGCCGGGGACCGGGCTTCACGATCAGGCTTCGGGGCGCATCATCGGGAAGAGGATCACATCGCGGATGGTGCGCTGGTTCATCAGCAGCATGCACAGGCGATCGATGCCGAGGCCGAGGCCGCCTGCGGGCGGCATGCCGACCTTGAGGGCGTGGACAAAGTCCTCGTCGAAGGTGCGGAAGGTGGATTCCTCGTCGTCGATGCCGGCGAGCTGCTCGCGGAACTTGGCTTCCTGGATGTCGGGGTCGTTGAGTTCGGTGTAGGCCGGGCCGATCTCCATGCCGCCGATGAACAGGTCCCAGCGCTGGGCGAGTTCGGGGTTGTCGGGGTCGGGGCGCGTGAGCGGTGACAGCGCGGCCGGGTAGTCGAACACGAAGGTCGGGCGGGCCGGGTCGATGGTGGGCTCGGCGACTTCTTCAAAGAGCTCGTTGATCACGAGGATGTCGGCGAGCTCGGTGCCGTCTTCGGTCTTGGTCTTCAGCCCCCGCTTCTGCGCTTCGGCACGGGCCTTGGCGGTGTCGGTCATAGGGAAGCCGAGGGCCATTTCGAACAGTTCGGCGTAAGTCACGCGGTCGAAAGGTTGGGCGTAGTCGATCGCGTGGTCGAGGTACGGAAGAACGAGATCTCCGATGTCCTTGCCGAGCTCGGAGGCGACGAACATGGCAGCGTCTCGAATCAGACCCTCGGCGATCTGGGCCATGGTCTCGTAGTTGCCGAAGGCCTGGTAGAGCTCGAGCGAGGTGAACTCGGGGTTGTGGCTCTTGTCCACGCCCTCGTTGCGGAAGTTGCGGCTGAACTCGTAGACGCGGGGCATGCCGCCGACCATGAGGCGCTTGAGGTACAGCTCTGGGGCGATCCGCATGAACAGCTCGATGTCCAGCGCGTTCATATGCGTGCGGAACGGGCGCGCGGCCGCGCCGCCGGCCATCGCCTGCAGGACGGGCGTATCGACTTCGAGGAAGTCGAGCTTGCCGAGGTAGGCGCGCATGCGCGTCATCATGCGCGAGCGAAGCTTGAAGGCCTGCATGGCTTCGGGGTTGGTGTACAGGTCGATGTAGCGCTTGCGGTAACGCTGCTCGATGTCCTGGAGGCCGCTCCACTTCTCCGGGGGCGGCACCAGACTCTTGCTGGCCATCTCGACCTTGGTGGCCCAGACGGTGATCTCGCCCATGCGGGTCTTGCCGAGGTGGCCCTCGACGATGACGATGTCGCCGAGGTCGAGCTGCTTGACGAGCTCGAAGGATGCCTCGTCGACATCCTTCTTGCTGGCGGCGATCTGGAGGTCGCTGGCCATCGCGCCACGGAAGGGGGACGGATCGATCTGCGCCTTGCCGGACTCCTCGTCGGCCTCCTGGCCTTCGATCATGACGGCGGGGCCCGTGGTGTGGTCGCGTATCTGGAGCCAGATGAGCTTGCCCTGGCCTCGCTTGAGCATGACCCGACCGGCGACCTTGACGCTGGGCCGACGATCGACGATCTCCAGCAGGGGGGCGTTGGGGTCGGCCTTGCGTGCTTCGGCGTTGGTCCGCTCGGCGTCCTGGAAGGCCTGATCGGCGACCTCGTCGTAGCGGGACTTGGCCTCGGCGAGGGAGATCAGGTCGTCGGTCCGCTGGCCGTAGGGGTTCATGCCGAGGGCGCGGACGGCGTCGCGGTTTTCGCGGCGCTGCTGCTCGAGGCGGTGCGTGGCAGAGGCGGACGAGGTTTCGCCCGTTTCGGTGGGTGTCGGTGTGCTGGCCATAGGCACGCATGGTAGCCGCGGCGGCGAGGTATCGTGAACGCTCCATGACCCCAAATCCGCCGATTCTGACGACCGAACGCCTGCTGCTGCGTCTGCCGACGCTTGCGGACCTGGACGAATATGCGCCGATCTTCGCCGACCCCGAGGTGATGCGGTACATCGGTGATGGATCGCTACGCACGCCGGATCGGGTGGCGAAGTCGATCGAACGGGGGCGAGAGTTGTTTGAGGAGCGCGGGCTGGCGATCTTTGTGGCGACGGATCGCCAGAGCGGTGCGATCCTGGGTGACTGCTTCGTGGTGCCGGTGCTGCGCAGCGGGGTAGACCCGGCGGATCTAAGCGCGCGCGGGCCGGAGATCGAACTGGGATACCGGTTCAAGAAGGAGGCATGGGGACAGGGGTACGCGACGGAGGCGGCGCGGGCGGTGCGGGCGTGGGCGCTGGGGCCGCACGGGCCTCGACTGGAGGAGGTGATCGGGATCACTTACCCGGAGAACCTGGAATCGCAGAAGGTGCTGCTGAAGGCGGGTTTCGAGCGACGAGGGCTGACGGACGCGTTTTATGACATGACCTGTGAACTGTTTGTGGCGCGGGCATCGGCCTGTCATGGATCAGACGCCGCGCGGTAGCATCCGCGTATGTCTACCTCGATCAAACGCATCGGTGTGCTCACGGGTGGCGGGGACTGCCCCGGGCTGAACGCGGTCATCCGGGCCGTCACCAAGACGGCGATCTTTGACCACGGCTGGGAGGTCATGGGGATTCGCGATGGGTACCTCGGGTTGATCGAGGACCGGGTGTCAATGCTGAACGCCAACAGTGTCTCGGGCATCCTGACCACCGGTGGCACGATTCTCGGGACCTCCAACAAGGCCAACCCGGAGAAATACGCGACGGGGACGAACCCCGATGGCACCACGGTCTGGTCGGATGTGACCGACACCTGTCTCAAAACGATCGAGCGGCATGGGTTGGACGCGATCGTCGCCATCGGCGGGGATGGCACCATGTCGGGCGCGCAGCCGTTCATCCGGGCCGGCGTGAATGTGATCGGCGTGCCGAAGACGATCGACAACGACATCGTGGGGACGGATCTGAGTTTCGGGTTCCAGACCGCAGCGGATATTGCCACCGAGGCGCTGGACCGGATCCACACGACCGCGGAGTCGCACCAGCGGGTGATGGTCGTTGAGGTGATGGGGCGCAACGCGGGCTGGATCGCCCTGCACGCGGGTGTGGCGTCGGGCAGCGATGTGATCCTGATCCCCGAGATCCCGTACGACCTCGAGAAGGTCGCGGCGTACACCGAGTACCGGCGCTCGATCGGGCGTGATTACACGGTGATCTGCATCTCCGAGGGCGCTGCGCCCAAGGGCGGGCAGCAGGCGGTGCAGCAGCTCGACCCGACCTCGCCCGACCCGGTCAAGCTGGGCGGCATCGCGCGCCAGCTCGCGCACAATCTTCAGGCGATGACCGGACAGGAAAGCCGCGCGACGGTGCTGGGTCATGTGCAGCGCGGAGGCTCACCGACCCCAGCGGACCGCGTGCTGGCGACGCGCTTCGGGCACGAGGCCGCGACGATTCTGGAGGAGGGCAAGCGCAACCGCATGGTGGCGTACATCGGCGGCGATGTGACCGACATCGACATCACGGTGCCGGCGAACAAGCAGCGGACGATCCCCCATGACAATCACCTCTTGCAGGCGGCGCGTGCGGTGGGGACCTGCTTTGGGGATGGGTGAAAGCCTCGACGCTATCGCGTCGGTTTGATTCGGAACACATACGACGATTGGTTCACTCGCTCGGCTCGATCTACGAATTCATCTCGGTTGAATTCGTGAAGCGTCAAGGCGGTTGTCCAGACATATCTTGCGTATCTGAAGTGTGCGTCGATGGCATTGTGAATCTTCGGGTAGTCGTACTCGTCCTCCGGTGTCACCAAGATCACTTCGGGCTCGTACTGTGAATCGTCGTGCTCTGGCGTCGCCTCAGCGATTGATTGCTGAGCGAGGTCGAAGCGAATCCGCTGATTGCCCCCGTCGGGCTGAAGGAAAGCCCCAACGCCGGGAGCGATCCAGATGTACTCCGCATCGGTCGCATCAATCAGACCGAGGAGCGCCTGTGAAGAAGCAGATGAGTCGTCACGGAAAATATCTGCTTCGGCGGTTGCGCTGATGCGCCAGCGGATCTCTGCGAGGCGATGTTCGATGGAACTCCCTTCGTCGTCTGTCGCCGCCGTGCCAGGTCCTTGAGGCTTCAGCAGGATCCACTCGATTCGCATGGGCCACTCGATCGGCTCCGGTTCTCCTGTGGATCCGCTCGGAAGCGGGGGCACGCCCGCGACCTTGGCGACCAGCAGGGCTGTGCTCTGGTGATCGAGTTCGACAAAGTCATTCCACGACTCGAATTGCCGCGAAGACCAAGGGTCGGTCGCCCATGCCATCACATAGACCTGGTGGGTCGATCCGAACAAATCGATGCTCGGGCAGCACCCTCCAAGCGAGAGGGAGGTTGCGAGCAGTGCGGCGAGGGCAGTCTTGGCGTGCTTCATGTGGGTAGAGGTCCACCGGATCGCATCAGGTTCATGGAAATCGCAGGAAGTTTACTCCGCCGGCTTCGGCGGGTTCGCCACGCCCGCGAGCATGCCGCCGTCTATGTTGAACTCGGCGCCGGTGGTGTATGCCGATTCGTCGCTGGCGAGGTGCACGGCCAGCGCCGCGACTTCTTCTGGGGTGCCGAAGCGGTTGAGCGGGGCGGAGCGGGCGTACTCGGCGAAGCGCTGCTCGCGGTCCGGGCCTGTGCCGAGCATCGCGTCCCACATCGGCGTCAGGATCGCGGCGGGCTGGATGCTGTTGCAGCGGATCTTCAGGCCCTCTTCGGCGCAGTAGAGCGCGACCGACTTGGTGTGGTGACGCACCGCGGCCTTGCTCGAAGCGTACGCCGCGGCACGCGGGATACCGACGACGCCCGAGCGTGAGGAGATGTTGATGATCGAGCCGGTGCCAGCCTGGCTTCCGGGGTTCGATCGCATCGCGCGGATGGCGTGTTTGCAGCCGAGGAACACGCCGTCGAGGTTGGTGCGGTGCACTTCGCGCCACGCGTCGAGCGACGCGTGCTCCGGATCGTGCGGGCCGATCGGCGGGTCGAAGCCCGTGATGCCCGCGTTGTTGACGAGCACATCGAGGCGGGTGTGCGACGCAAGCACACCGTCGATCACGCGCTTCCAGTCGGCTTCCTCGCGGACATCGAGCCGGTGCGCTTCGCGGCGGCTATCGAAATCCGACGCGGCGGTGTGGAGCGCGTCCTCGTTGATGTCGGTGAGGACGACGACGGCCCCCTCGGCGTGGAACGCACGGGCGATGGCGAGCCCGATGCCGCGGGCGGCACCGGTGACGAGACAGACTTTACCGGAGAGTCGTGGCATGGGCGGAGCTTAGCGGCTGTCGGTTTCGGGGAGTTCAAGGGTTTCGGTTTCGGCGTTGGCCCAGGCGCGGATAGTCTGGATGAGTTCGGCGGTTCCCAGAGATCGCGGACGCAGGCCATCTACATAGCCAACGAATTCGGCTGCCAGCGGACCGAATGCACCATCATCGATCTTCTCTCGCAGGGCCGCCTCGGCCTGTTCGGGCGTCGGCCCTTCCCATGCCGCGGCGAGTTCGTTGAGCGCGCGTTCGCCGAGCAGGATCGCTCGTTTGAGCAGGGCCCGGGCGTGCGCGTCCGAGTTCGCTTCGCGGATGATTGGGGCGACGAGTTCAGCGAAGAGGACATCGCCGTCGAAGCCGCCGATGTCACCGCCCAGATCCACGGCTCCGCCGCCGCTGTTGAGCATCACGCGCCGCACGGTTTTCGGGTCGAGTTTGCCTCCGTCGACCTCTTTGAGGAAGGCATCCCGGGTGAACCGTGCATCGCCCCTCACCGCCGCGACGCATCGCAGCGGGTCCTGCTCGCCGAACCGCGCCAAAGCTTCGCCGATGATTCTGCGATCATCCTCATCCCATCGCTGCTGATGCTCGGCGATGAATCCGGCGATACGCTCCAGCCGGTTCGACGCCGCCATCGATGAGATCGGCAAACCGACCTGCGTGCGGTGCTCGCAGAGGCGGATCGCCGCGGCGACACGCTCTGCGGCGTCCCTGTTCCGGTTGCGCTGGAGCATGACCTGTGCATCGACCATCGGGATATAGGTCAGGTCATGCATCATGTCGACATGCACGAAGTTCGTGTCCAGGCCGCGCGACATTTCAAACGCGAAGTCGCAGTGCTTGAGCCTGGACACTTCCACAAGACGCTCGGTCATCGGATCCGGCTGGGCATCCCGAGGCACACCCTGGACATACTGGAGGCGGAGCCGATCCCAGTCGCCGGAGTCGTAATGGGCCCAGATGGCCCAGTACTGCAGGGCGGCGTTCTCCGAAGCCGGCACCACCTCGCGTTGCGGCGGTTCGGCGGCGTCTATGGCCGCCGCTGTCGCCCCCATCACCGCCATCATCAACACACACGCTCGCACCATGGCTGCTTCCTCCGATTCTGGTGATTCTCAGCGAAAACAAGCATAATCCACCCTCGCCGGGCGTTCGCGTCCTGCTTGGACCGAATCCGGACATCTCCCTGAGGATTTCGCATGCCCGATCAGCCGACCCCTTCTGCTTCCCGACTGGATTCGATGAACCTGCCGCCCGAGTTGCCGCAGGTCCCCCACCGCTGGTTCGAGCCGGGAATCCCCGCGGAGGAGGCGGCGAAGCGGTATTTCGAGGTGATGGACCGGCGCCGGTCCGTGCGGTTCTTTTCGGATAAGCCGGTCAGCCGCGAAACGATTGAGTGGATCGTGCGGACGGGCGGCACCGCGCCCAGCGGGGCGCACAAGCAGCCGTGGCGGTTCGTGTGCGTGAACGATCCCGGGCTGAAGAAGGAGATCCGCGGCGCGGCGGAGGCCGAGGAGCGCGAGTTCTACGAGCGGCGCGCCACCGAGAAATGGCTGGCCGACCTCGCGCCGCTCGGTACGGACGCCAGCAAGCCGTTCCTCGAGATCGCCCCGTGGCTGATCATCGTCTTCCAACTCGCCAAGACCGACGACGGCGGCATGGTCTACTACCGCGAGGAGAGCGTCGGCATCGCCACCGGCATGCTGATCTCCGCCATCCACCACGCCGGGCTGGTCACGCTGACGCACACGCCCAGCCCCATGAAGTTCCTGTCGCAGGTGCTCGGGCGGCCGGAGCACGAGCGCCCGTTCCTCCTGCTGCCCGTGGGGTATCCGGCCGAGAACGCGACGGTGCCGAAGATGGAGCGGAAGCCGCTGGAGGAGATCATGGTTGTGAACCGGGGCGAGGACGCCATAATGGGTTCATGAACAGTGCCTCTCGCCATGGACGGTCGGTGCACGCTCGCCGAAACGGGATTTCCATCGCCCTCGTGTTGTTGGTCGGCGTCTCGGTGCTCGGCGGCTGCCAGCAGCGCCGCTGGGGTGCGCTGACGCGCTTCGAGTTCAGCGACATGACCGTCGATGAGGGCCGGCAGATGCTGACGGTGTTCAGCGAGGCGGGCATCAACGCCTCGATCGACCCGTCGGCGGAGATCACGACCATCGAAGCGAAGAACATCCGCACGACCCGCGAGGTTTCCAAGCTCATCGGCGCGATCCGCGAGAAGAGCGAGCAGATGAACAAGAGCCAGCCGCTGACCGAAGCGACGCTGCGCTTCGGGCGCCTGCAGATCAGCGGCACGGTGTACACCTCGATCTCGATCGCGGTGAGCCCGAACGCGCGGGCCTTCGTGGCCGACCGCCAGAAGGAAGACCCCTGGCGCGAGGTGAAGGTCGAGGGCGGGCGCTTCGACGGCGTGGTGAACACCGAGTTCACGGTGGCCGACCAGGGCGGCTGGGTCT
>CAZIXS010000115.1:0-7788 GCA_964543335.1 uncultured Phycisphaeraceae bacterium
TGCTCGCCGTCGATCCGTCCGCGGCGGACACATTCCGCGGTCAATGGTGGTGGAGTGGGTTTGCAGCCATGGGTGTGTACATGATCGGTCAGGCTGCCGACGATTACATCCTGACCCCGCTCATTCAGGGCAAGTCCACCGGTCTCGATACGCCCACCGTCCTGTTCGCTTCTCTCGCGGGTGGTGTCCTCGCCGGATTCTACGGCCTGCTGGTGGCGATCCCCGTGGCTGCGTGCATCAAGATCCTGATCCGGGAAATCATCTGGCCAAAGTTCCGGGACTGGGCCGAAGGGCGTGCGGCCGACCCTCTGCCCATCGGGGCCGGAGACGCTGAGTAGATCTCGAATCCCGATCCGATTCCGGCAGGGGGGTCAACCGGGTTTGACCTCCCCTCCTTCAAATCCGGATGCGGTTCAGCGCCGCTTCTTGCCGCCCTTGCGCTGCTTGAAACTGCTCTTGGGGCTGCGGCTTCTGGAACTGCCCTTCGCGCCCGGCAGCATCGGCAGGCCTTCCATTCCGGGCAGCGAGCCGCCGCCCTTCTGGAGTTCGCGCATCGCGCTGATCTTGCCTTTCATGCCGACGCCCGACATCTGCTTGCTCATCTTCGAGATCATGTCGAACTGCTTGGTCAGGCGCGATACATCCTCGACCTTCGTGCCCGAGCCGGCGGAGATGCGCTTGCGCCGTGATTGATCGAGTTTTTTTACATTCTTCCGCTCTTCGGGGGTCATGGAGTTCACCATGCCCTCGACGCGGTCGAGCTGCTTGTCGTCGATCTCGACATCCTTGAGCATCGAGCCCACGCCCGGCAGCATGCCGAGCAACTGCTTCATCGGGCCCATCCGCCGCAGGGTGCGCAACTGCTTGAGGAAGTCATCCATCGACAGCTCGCCCTTGGCCATCTTCGCGGCCATCTCTTCGGCTTCTTCCTCGCTGACTTCCTGCTGCGCCTTCTCGACCAGCGAGACGACATCGCCCATGCCGAGGATGCGCGATGCGATGCGGTCGGCGTGGAACTCCTCGATCTGGTCGACATGTTCACCGGTACCGATGAACTTGATCGGCGCGCCGGTGACCCTTCGTACGGTCAGGGCGGCACCGCCGCGCGTGTCGGAGTCGAACTTGGTGAGGATCACACCATCGATCGAGAGTTGTTCGTGGAAGGCCTTGGCGGAGTTCACCGCGTCCTGGCCGGTCATCGCGTCGGTCACCAGAAGAATCTGGTGGGGGTTCAGCGATTTGTTGACGGCCCTCAGTTCGCTCATCAGGTCGTCGTTGATGTGCAGACGACCGGCGGTATCGAGGATTACCGTGTCAATGCCCTGTTTGCGGGCCTCGGCCACGGCGTTCTGGCAGACTTTCACCGCCACGCCGACGGCCTTGCCGTATTCAGCGGCTTTGTCGTGCTCGCCGTAGAACTTCACGGGCGGGCCGCTGGTGATCTCGGTGTTGACCGTGTCGACGACGGTCGCGAGCTGGTCGATCGCCGCCGGTCGCTGCAGGTCGGCCGCGGCGAGCATGACCGAGCGTCCGCGTTTCTTGAGGTAGCCGGCGATCTTCCCGCAGGTGGTCGTCTTTCCGGAGCCCTGCAGGCCGCACATCATGATGATGGTCGGCCCCGGCGTGACACGCGGGATGCCCGGTTGGGCCTCATCGCCCTGGCTCATGAGCCGGATGAGCTCGTCGTTGACGATCCCGATCATCTGCTGACCGGGCTTGAGCGAGTCGAGGACCTTCTGGCCCTTGGCTTCGCGCACGACGCTCTCGGTGAACTCTTCGACGATGTCGTAGTGGACATCGGCCTCGAGGAGGGCGGTGCGGACATCTTCCATGGCGTCGCGCACATTGGATTCGGAGATGGTGCCGCGTCCGCTCAGTTTCTTGATGGCGGAATTGAAGCCGTCGGAAAGACGCTCGAACATATGGATAAAATTCCTTGCTGGACAGGGAGAGATTCCCGGGCCGGCCTTGATCGGGTGGAGATTGTATGGTTTTTGGGGGCCGGGATCAGACCATTTCCAAGGTCCGATAAGATAGGTTATGTAAAATAAGACATCCCGCCATGCTGTGGACATTGTCCATTCGACCACAGGTGCTTGTGTCGGCCAAGAAAAATCACCCGAAAAAGTTCCAAAAGCGGACCTTCGGGTATTCACTGGTTAAAGGCTGCTATGAGGCGTTCGAGTTGTCTGTCGTAGTTGGGCATGCCAGGAATCATGACGAGCATGTTGGGGGTGTCTGTGTCGAGAGCAAGTCGAATCTGCCTGCCCTGGAATTGGCTGGGGTGGACACCGACAACATAGAGATCGGCGTGGGATAGGTAGTGCGTGGGGTCGTGCTCAGCCGTGATGACGATTCCTTGATCATTTTCGATGTCGAAGATACAGACACGCCCTGCGGTGTCGGTGAGGGTGTTTGGTGGGAGCGTTAGTCTGGCGGGTTCCGACGGGGGAGGCACAACTGGGTCGCCCATGACTATGTCTAGCGAGGGTCGTAAGGAGGTGTGCGGGAATAGTTTCGTAAATGGGTTGCTGCTGGTGGGATTAGTGGAAGTGATGGGAAAGATTCGATGGGCCGCGATAACTCCGGTGATGGTGCAGGCAATGAGGACCAGGGCCACAAAGACGCTTTGGATGGCCTCAGTATCTGTTCGGGACCGCTCGACGCAGCCGAGCAGCTTCCATAGCATGAGGGCGGCGGAGGTAATGAGAATCGCGGAGATGATGACGGGTTGAAGCTCGAGGTTCATTGACACAGTGTAATCCGGTGCCTGGGGATACCAAAGCCTCTGCCCCGGACAAAAGTAACGCATTGAATTGTCCGGGTGCACGATCGGGTGTTCTGTGACGATCGGAGCCTATGCAGTAAAGACTTGTCTTCCTTGCTCCCCGCCCCCTAAGAGAAAGTGCGAACTGGCAATCGGGAACAAATGACGGAACCGCGAGCGATTTGCCCTCGAATGTTCCGTTGGCGAAGGAGGATGTATTGGCGAAAGGCAAAGCAACACTGCGACGCAGAGTCCTCCGAAGCGGTGCGGTCGTCGTTGCCATCGCGGCCGTCCTCATCATCACGATTCTCGTCGCGTGGGCGATCCCGATGGGAGACTTCGCTCCGGTCCACCCGATTCCAGCTCTGGCCTCCCAGCCAGCTCCGCCGCGACTCGAGCGACAGGTCGAGCCGCATACATGCGGCTATCACGCCGCCAGCACGATCTATAAGGCGTACGGCCTCGATGTCGGCGAGAGGCGCCTTCGGGCTCGGCTTGGAGTCGACAACAAGTCCCTGCTCTACGACTCCAGCTCCACCGGGTGCCTTCATCCTGACATCTACCGCGTCATGAACCAGGACGGTTTCGATGCCATCGCTCTCGACCTGGACAGCTCGTCGGACTCGGCCAGCCTCAAGTCTCATCTCGAAGCGGGCGGGCTCGCTCTTGCGCTCATCCAACGCCACGACAGCGGTGTCATGCACTGGGTGGTCCTCGGGGCCATCAGCGGCGGCGAGGTCAGCGTGCAGGACCCTCTCGAGGACGAGATCCAGACTGCGTCCTACCAGGAGTACTGGGATGATCGGTTGCTCAGTGTGATCAAGGTGCAGCCACGATCAGGTGAACCCGCCCCACTCTGGAAGCTGCACCTGCGCGGAGCCAGCGACATGGCCGCGGCGTTTCGTCGGAGTGAATGACGGGCAGGCCTTTACTCATCTGCCTCTGTGTTAGGAGGCCCACGGATCAATCAGCCCAAAGAACCAGAGAGCCGCCAAGACCGGAAACCCAAGCAGGCCGTACGACAGGGCCACGCACAGCGTGCAGTACACCCCGAACCAGAACGAAGGGCGAGGGTCCGGATCCTGGAAACGGTGGATGTTCCGCTTGACATGGTGTGCGATCATGTGGCCGGACATGATCGCGACCGGGCAGAACACTGCAACAAAGATAAAGGCGTTGATTACGAATTCGAAGATTTCTTCGGCATCCATGGGCATATCTCCGTGCGCGAGTATACACGGTCGCGCTTGGAATTCCCGAAGTTTGCCTTTGTTCACGCCGCACCCATCAGCGTGATCAGCGGGTAGTGCTCCACCCAGAGCAGGCCGTCGTGGTCGTGCCAGTTGCAGCGGACGGTCAGATCCAGGAGGTCTTCCTGGGTGATCTCGCGGTCTTCTTCGAAATCCATCTGCACCAGGGCGCACATGCAGACTCCACCCGAGCGCAGTTGGGCCGCGAGGCTGGGGTGTTGGAAGACGCTCGCGATGTTCGGATCGAAATTCAGTCCCCCATCGATCACCTTCGGGGCTCGGTGAGTGACCCTCAGTTCAACGGCGTTGAATGTCGCGCGATTCGGCGTTCCGCAGCATCCGTGCCAGACACAGAGGATTTCCCCCTTGGAGTGATAGGTCTCCAGAACGGTCATGGCCTGGCCGTCCGGTTGACCCGGTCGGTCCAGGACGACGACATCGCCAACGCGGGCAAACGCTCCGGCGTGAGGGCTGCAAAGCCGCTCAAGCCGTTCTTGATCACACGATTGCATATCGAGACCCTTTACTCCTCCGTCGCTGAACCGAAGTGCAGCAACTGGCTCCTCCGACGCCGCGTGGACCGTGGCGTCTGGACTCGTATCGGAGTGGTCTCGGCGGGATGTGAAGCCAAAACAGGGTTTGTCCGGATCGGGACACGAAAACCAGTACATCAGACGCACTATGTGTGGGTCGTGACTTTCTGTTTGGAAAACCGGGCGTCCGTAGGCCTTATCTGGTGCTCAATGTGG
This sequence comes from uncultured Phycisphaeraceae bacterium, assembly GCA_964543335.1. Taxonomy (GTDB): domain Bacteria; phylum Planctomycetota; class Phycisphaerae; order Phycisphaerales; family UBA1924; genus JANSXG01. The sequence goes on from CAZIXS010000115.1 coordinate 4,767, forward strand.
ATTCTCGCCTCTGCCTCGCTTGCGGCACGCCTCAGAGCAATACTTCACATTCTCCCAGTCTCGCTCCCACTTCTTCCGCCACGAGATGGTGCGTCCGCAAGTGGCACAGGGCTTGGTGGGCAGATCGTGTGGGTTGTGGTTGCCTGCTTTGGGTTTGCGTCGGTCGCTCATGGCGAGGCCAGTTGGAAGAGGTCCTGGGGAATCGGCTCGCGACTGGGCCCCGGGCGACCGAGCAGCAGGCCTGCCGCGGCCATGCCGCTGAGCAGCGCGCCCTGGACGCCGTAGTCCGAGCGCGTCTCGTGGACCCAGTCACCGCAAATGAACAACGGGTGGTCGGTGGCCGCGATGGCTTCGAGCGTATTCGAGGCGGAACAGGTTGCGAAGGCGTAACGCCAGCGGTGAGCACTGACCGAGCGAATCTGCGCATCGATCCCTGCCTTCGCGAGCGCCGAGATAAACTTATCCCTGAGCATTGGGCCGATCTCGTTGGCCGAGCGTTCCAACTCGCGCGTTGAAAACTGAGCACTGGCGTGCACAACCCAAGCGCTGATGCCCGGGATGTCGGGTCGGTCTGGCTTGGCGGAGTTGTGGATGACCAATTCGAGGTCCGCATCGTCGGGCGAGAGCGTGCGAAAGTCAGTGGAGACGGCGTCGGTTTCAATCATCGCGGTCCAACGCGGAGCCATCTCAGCCCGCGCGAGCGTCTGAGCGAGCGATGACGACACTGGCCCGACCAGTTCCGCGGCCTGCACCGATGGGGTCGCGAGAACGACGGCGTCAAAGCGGTCAGAATCGGTATTCTCGCGGGAAGTCCAGCCAACCTTGAACCCCCCCGCCGCGTCCTGGCTGATTTCCTGCACCCTCGTCGAGGTCCGGAAGTCGTCGAGCTCCGCCGCGAGGTGCGAGGCGAAGGAGTTGGACTGCGGCACGCCCGTATAGAGGTTGTCCTCGCCGTCGACCCGCGCGAGCACGCCCCCCTCGACCCAGCTCTTCACCAAGCGTGTCAGGCGCGGGTCATCGAAGCGGAACCAGGGCGCGCCGTGATCGAAACGCTGTTCGCCGCTGTACCGGATGGCGGTCCGTCCGCCTGGGCCGCGGGATTTCTCGAAGACCGTGACGGTGTGGCCCTGTCGCGTGAGTACCTGAGCGGCCATCAGACCAGCAACACCCCCACCGACCACGGCGATGCGCTGGTGGCCGCTGCGTCCGGGACGCGTGACCCAGCCCTTGTAGCGCTTCAGGTCGAGGCGCTCGGCGTGCGTTTCCGGATCGCGCCCCCGCACGGTGCCGAGTACGGGCTTTTCTTGGTCGAAAGGCCGATCAAACTGGCCGAGGCACCAGAGCAGGCCGCCGTACGAGTTCGGATTGTTGCCGTCGAGGGCGTAGCGGTGGTTGAGGTCGATGAGCGCATCCAGAGCGAGACCGGGCGAGCGGGTCCAGAGAGCGATGGCCTTGCCCCAGGTCATGCGCAGGTTGTTGTGTAGTTCGCCATGCCGCAGCAGAGAACTCTGGCAGGCGTTCCAGAGGTCTGAGTGGGTACGGGCGTGGGCGAGTTGGTCCCACGAGTAGGTGTGAGGTCGCTCATCGGATCGGTGCGAACGCAGTGTCTGCACGGCCCAATCGGGTAATGCCGCACTGGTTTCGAGCGTCGCGCCGGATGGGTCGTCGAGCGTGCGATAGAAGCAGAAGTTGTGCGCGAGTTCCCGCCACACGAAGAGTTCGTCGAGGAACTTGTCGGCCCCTTCGCCGCCGGCTTCGAGGGCTTCACGGCCGAGACGCAGTGCCGAGACATGGCCGTGATGCAGGTAGGCGGACATGCGGCTGACGGAATCCGGCTTAGCGGCATCGTTGCGCTTGCGGTGATACTGGCTCAGATGCCGCTCGCGGAACTCCCGCCAGCGCGAGTAGCCGGCGCTCGAGCCCCCCACTGTGTCGGCGACGGGAGGGATGGTGTGGTCGATGCGGCAGCCGGCACACGCCGCGGCGATGTCGAGCGTGCCAAAGTCGACCGGTGTGAAGCCGAGGTCGATGTCGCTCGCCGAGGCTTTCACCTCGAGCTGCGCTTCGGGCCACGGTTCGCGCAAGCGGGAGAGGTATTGCTTCCATGCCTTGCTGCGGAATTTGAAGGCTCGGTCGTAGCCCTTGCTGAGCGACTGCATCGGCACAACGCAGCTCGCATCAACGGCTATGGTCAGGCATGGGGCGGCCTGAGCGTGCGAGCGGTTCCATTTGGGGAACGGCGGCGACGGGAAATCTTCGACGACGAAGGCGGCGGCTCGCTGGATGAGCGAGCGGAGCGGCGAAGGCGAGGATGGGTCGGTGGGGAGATGGAAGGCAAAGCGAGCGGCCCCCCCCCACTGGCGTGCCACGAGTTGGGCGGCGAAGTCGCGAGCCCCTTCCAGGATGAAGGTATGGTGGCGATCGCTGTTGAAGCGGTGCTCGCCGCCAAGGCCCTGATAAATGAGGAGGGGCTTGCCGAGGATGTTGGCAAAGTGGATGGCAGTGTCGAGTGCGGCGTTCTCGTCGGCTCGGACGGCATGATGGATCCACAGCAGGACGAAACCGCCCGACTCGGATACCTCCTCCCGGTTCAGGTGGCGGACACGCTCGGCAAGGTGCCTCGGTAGGGCCGGGAAAAAGAGTTTGTCAATCATGCGTGAGGATAGGTCCGGCCAGGTGAGACGGCCGCAAGCCGCGGATCATGGAAGTCCCGAAGTCTTTGCGAACGGTTGACAAACCCAGCGTGGTCGCTCATAATGCCAAGCCAAACTGATTGCGGGGTAGAGCAGTCTGGTAGCTCGTCGGGCTCATAACCCGGAGGTCGTCGGTTCGAATCCGGCCCCCGCTACTTCTTGAATGACAGGGACTTGCGAGAAATCGCGGGTCCCTTTTTTCATGGTCGATCGGGCCATTTGTACATCAACCTGATGTACACCCGAACCAGGAGGGACCGCCGAACACGGGTCAGAAACGACCCCGGAGGTTCCTCGATGGCATCGCTTCTCAAGCGCGGCAACACCTA
>CAZIXS010000116.1:0-7783 GCA_964543335.1 uncultured Phycisphaeraceae bacterium
TTTGAGCATGCCACACGAACCACCCAAACCCATCCCCACCGACATCGGCAAAGCCTTGTCCGCCCAAATCATCGCCGTCGCCGGATCATCCAAAGGCCTTGAACACTCCGCCGCAATCCAAACTCGCCAAGGATGAGAGCCCTAACGCGCAAGCCGAAGCGCACGAAGCAGCAACGCAGACAAAAACACTGACCTTCGCTCGCAACGCGCGGTTCACCGGCGCTTCGGCGCCACGATCCCGCACTCGCGGAGCAACTGACGATCCGAACGAAGCCGCCGAAACACGCCCGGCGACTCCTTCCAGTACCTCTTCAGCCCTTCCGGCGGCACCGACGCACCGCACTCCGAGCAACTCTGCTCCTGATCCGCATCGAGCGTGAGCACATACGCGCAGAACGGGCAACGCGAGTCCGAATCGCCGATTTCCTCCACGACCCGAACGCACGCGCTGTACCGCGCGTTCGCAGCCGACCATGCGAAGAAGAACGGGAGGAACAGCACGCCAAGCACTGCGACAGTAATGGTCACCGTGATGGGTTGAGATCTAGGAAGAAACTGCAACGCAACCACCATGGTCGCTGCCGAGCCCGCCATCGCCAGCATGCTGTAAAGGCTCTTGGTGTGCATCGACAGCAAAGTCGGATTCCTCATTTCGACAAACTTGGCGATGATAGACCGCCCGGCTGACCGAAGCGCACTCTGTGCGCAATCGCAAGGACTGTGGCGACCAGCAACAACGCACGACCGGCCAACACCTCAAGAGCGTGCGATCTCACGGCGTGATGAGGAGCACAACTCCGCCTCGATGCTCCGCCAGCAACCGGTTCGAAGATTCAGAGCCGGCTTCGTAGAACACGCAGCGCGAGCAGCCGTCAAACATCAGTCCGCGGCCAAGATCAGTCACCGAGAGGCGGTCTTCGAAATGCAACGCCCTCTGGCATCTGAAAGACAATCGAAGGTGCTGTGTGGTGTACTCGATTCCCTCCAGGATCAGAACCGAGTCGTAGGGCCGACCAAACCAGCCGTCGGGAAAGACGGGACCTGTCGCCCTGCCGTAGCGAGCAAACCACTCCCGAATGTCGTCCGCGACAACCTGAAAACTCATCGAAGTCCCATTCCTAATCGCCTCCGGGCACTGTACCTGCCCCGTCCCCCCCTCCCCTGCCCCAACCGGGTAAACTCTTCCTGAACACTTCCGCCTGACCTCCCACAGGCCCCGGAGCGATCCCTATGGCCATTCCCTACACCCTCGAATTCGAGAAGCCCCTCACCGAGATCCAGAACCAGATCGAGGCCCTCGAACTCGCCCAGAACTCCCCCGCACCCGGGGCGACCGTTCCCAATATCTCCAAGGAAATCGGCGACCTCCGCAAAAGCCAGTCCCAGATGCTCCGCAAGATCTACGGCGGGCTGTCCGCCTGGGACACCATCCGCGTCGCTCGCCACCCCGAACGCCCCCAGTTCCGCGACTACCTCTCCATGATGGTCAAGGACTTCGCCGAGCTGCACGGCGATCGGCGATTCGGCGACGACCCCGCCATGGTCACCGGCCTCGGGCGCATCGGCCCCTTCAAGTGCATGCTCATCGGCCACCACAAAGGGCGCGATACCAACGAAAAACTGGCCTGCCACTTCGGCTGCGCCCACCCCGAGGGCTACCGAAAGGCCATGCTGAAGATGCGCATGGCCGAGAAATTCGGCCTGCCGATCGTCACGTTCGTCGATACCCCCGGTGCCTACCCCGGCTTGGGTGCCGAAGAGCGGGGCCAGGCCGAGGCCATCGCCTTCAACCTGCGCGAGATGGCCAAGCTCAAGACTCCCATCGTCACGGTGGTCATCGGCGAGGGCGGCTCCGGCGGCGCGCTGGGCATCGCCGTCTCCGACAGGGTCGCCATGCTCGAGCACGCCTACTACTCGGTGATCAGCCCCGAGGGCTGCGCCGCGATCCTCTGGAAGACCGCCAACCCCCAGACCAACTCCGCCGCGGCTGATGCCCTCTGCCTGACCGCCAAGGACAACAAGCGACTTGGCGTGATCGATCATGTCATCAAGGAACCGGTCGGCGGGGCCCATCGCGACCGGGTGAAGACGGCTGAGAACATCGAGAAGTGGATCGTCGAGCAGCTCCAGGAGCTCAAGCGCCTCAAGCCCGCGACGCTGCCCAACAAGCGCTACGAACGCTTCCGGCACATGGGCAAGTACGGCGAAGCCGCCCCCAGCGAGGTCTGAATAGCCTTCTGGCCGCCCCTGCGGAGCCTGGTCCCGGGCGGTTGTTCGTTGACTTTTTGGCCCTCAACCGTACAATGCGGGGCTGCAACGCCTCCGGACGCGCTTAAGTTCTTGATCGTCATCGACTTAAGTGCAGCAGCCGGCCCCCCGCGGGAGTTCGTCGTGGCTAAAAAAGCTGCCGCTAAACGGTCGCCTTCCAAGAAAAAAACCACCAAGGCCGCCTCACGCAAATCACCGTCCAAGAAAGCGCCCGCCAAGCCCGCCGCGCCGAAGAAGTCATCCAGCAAGTCGTCCACGACCGCGGCCTCCTCCAAGAAGAAGGTCACCAAGAAGGCCTCGACTTCGAAGAAGCCAACCGCGAAGCCGACCACGAAAAAGACGACCAAGAAGGCCGCTTCATCCAAGGCTCCGGCGGCGAAGAAGCCGACCACGAAGAAGTCCACGACCAAGAAGACGACCGGAACTACCGCGAAGGCCCCGGCCCGCAAGCCCTCAAAGAAGGCCGAGAGCAAGCCCGCCGCCAAGGAGTCTGCCTCCACCAAGAAGGCGCCCGCGCGCAAGCCTTCGAAGAAAGCCGCCACCGAGGCCAAGTCCACCGAGCGCAAGCCGTCGAACAAGAAGGCCCCGGCCCGCAAACCCTCGTCGAAGCCCGCCGCCTCGAAGCCCGCCAAGCCGAGCAAGGCGTCCATCAAGGAACGCTGGAAGGGCTCGTTCGAGAGCGATATGTCGAGCTCACTCGACGCCGCGACCCGCCTCGCCGCCGCCGCGGGGCTCCGCCCGCTGCACGAGCGCCAGACCGCCGCCGCGGCCAACGAGGACTACGAGCGTCTCACGAAGACCCCGTACAAGAAGCGAGAACTCGATCGCTTCAAAGAGATCCTGCGCCTGAAGCGCGCCCAGGTCACCGGCGATGTGAACGACATGGAAACCGAGGCCCTGATCGGGCGCGGTTCGGGCTCGCTCTCCAAGCTCCCGCAGCACATGGCCGACGCGGGCAGCGATACCTACGACCAGACGCTGAACCTCGACCTCGCCGCCGGGCAGCGCAAGCTGCTCAAGGAAATCGACGACGCGCTCGCGCGGATCGAGAACAAGACCTACGGCATCTGCGAAATGCTGGGCAAGCCGATCAAGAAGGAGCGGCTCGAGAACACGCCCTGGGCCCGCTACAGCATTGAAGCCGCACGCCGCATGGAAATGTTCGGGTCCTGAACCGATGGAACGCCCGGGCCGGGCTCACCAGCCGGGCCGGGCGGCAGAAGCGACGGAGCGCGATGCCAAACCCCAAGCCAGACCCCAAAGCCAAACCCAAGCCCAACGCCGACTCACCCGCCGATGGCGCGGCCGCAGAACCGATGCGTCTCGCCGGGCGGAGCCGCACCGCGTGGATCATCCTCGCACTGACGATCGTGCTGGCGACCGCGGCGGACCTCGGCAGCAAGTACTGGGCCTTCGCGAACATCGCCGATGTCCCGGTGCAGCTCGATCGCGAACAGATCCTGGAACGCCAGGCCAACGGCATTGATCTGAACGATCCGCGCCCGGCCGAGGTGCTGGTGCCGATGCACGAGCCGATGGTCATCGTGCCGCATGTGCTGGAGTTCAAACTGATCCTCAACGCCGGCGCGGTGTTCGGATCCGGCCAGGGCAAGCGGTGGTTCTTCATCGGCTTCACGATGGTCGCGCTGGCCTTTGCGGTGCTTCTGTTCGCCAAGTGGTGCCGCGAGAAGGAGTACGCGACGCAGATCGCGATCGGCTTGGTGATCGCGGGCGGGCTGGGGAACCTGTACGACCGCGTGGTCTACGCCTGCGTGCGCGACTTCCTGCACCCGCTGCCGGGCGTGAACTGGCCCTTCGGCTGGGAACTGCTGGGCCGGCGCGATGTGTGGCCCTATGTCTCCAATGTCGCCGACGCGTTCCTGCTGATCGGTATCGCGGTGCTGATGATCAAGCTGCTGCGGGAGGATGGTGGCGAGAAGAAGAAGGTGGAGAAGCCAGCTGAGGGTGGCGTGGTCTGAGCGCAGCGAAGGCCACGGGCATGCTCGCGGGAGGTATCAGCATGGCTGGCGATCTCGACATGAATGCCGAACCGTTCGACAAGCATCCTGATTTCATCAGAGCGCTGTTCTCTGGCTTGTTCGGCAATCCGGATCTTCGCCAACTGGTCTCAGAGGAAGACTTCATCCGAGCTTTTGACTGCTACGAGGATTTCATCGATTTCTTTCTGTTGGACAACATCACCAGCGTTGCAATGTATCTTGACAGCGTGAGTCCTGAATCTGATCAGGTGTTCACTGAGCGGTCCCATGTGCTTCTGAAACTGTGTGCGGAATATCTCGCGGAAGTCGCTCCGGAAGCGCCTCGGCGCAACTACGGGAGAGTCACCGTCGATGACCTGCAACTCGCCCTCGCCTACGGCGACATGCTGGGGCATCTGGGCGGGCATTATCACGATGGCTTCTGGATGGGGTTCAAGCCTGCCGAGCCTTGCGCGTTCGGCGTTCAGCTTCTCCGCGCTGTGACTCATGTGATTGGAGAGACGGACAACAAGGACGGCAGGGTATACTGGAAATCTCGGCAGATTTACCTGATTGCCCTCTCACGCGCCAACAACTGCAACGAAGATGTCATCAACCGTCACTACCAAACATTTTGGAACATGAAGCCAGATGCCTACGCCATGAAATCGATTCGCGAAGCATGCCGCCTTCCGGCGTTCTGCTGCTTCGGAGTGGACTGAGAGGCCGATCCCATGGCCTTCGCTTCGCTCAGACCATGCCACCCGTTGGTGGGTTAACTCCCCGGCGTCTCCCCGCCGCAGTTTCGTTCGACGGGGACGAGGCAGAGGAAGCGCATGCCGTCTTTGCCGGCTCGGAACTGGTGTTCCTCGTCGGCGGGGACGTAGACGACATCGCCCTGCTTCAGGGGGCGGTATTCGCCTTCGAGGAGGACCTCGCCGGTGCCCGAGACGATGTAGACCTCGTGCTCGTAGTCGTGGCTGTGGCGGGGTGAGTGGCCTTCGGGTTCGACGATGAAACTGCGCAGGGCGAAGTGCGGGGCTCCGTCGGCGCGGCCGACCATCATGCTCATCGTGATGCCCTTGACCCCGTCCATCTGTACCGGGGAAGCGGGGATTTCGTCGATATTCCGGATCAGCGCCATCGATTTTCCTTAACAAAGCAAACTAGACTGGTCGGATATGCCCGAAGACTCCACGAACGATACACCCACCCACACCATCCGCGCCCAGGCCTTTCCGCTCGGGCATTACATCACGAATTGCTACCTCGTGTACGACGAGGACACCCTGGAGGGGTGGATCATCGACTGCTCGTGGGGGCCCAAGGCGATGATCGACAAGGCTCGCGAACTGGGGCTGAACATCACCCGGATCATCCTGACCCACGCCCATGTGGACCATCTGGCGGGGATCGACGAGGTCCGGCGGGCCTTTCCCGATGCGCCGGTGTTCATCCACGAGGCCGAGGCGAGCTGGCTGGGGGATGCCAAGGCGAACCTGTCGGCGGGGCATGGCGAGCCGTTCACCACCAAGCCGGCGGATGTGCTGCTCAAGCACGGGCAGACGCTGGAACTGGGGGTGACGACCTGGACCGTCCACCACACGCCGGGGCACTCGCCGGGCTCGGTGACGCTGCACTGCCCGGCGCTGAGTGCCGCGATCGTGGGCGATGTGCTGTTCCACCGGAGCATCGGGCGCGCGGATTTCCCGACCTCCAACTACGACCAGCTCAAGAAGTCGATCTCGGAGATCCTGTACCGCTTCCCGGACGACACGGTCTGCCTGCCGGGGCACGGCGAGCCGACGACGATCGGCGAAGAACGCCGATACAACCCGTTTGTGCCGGACCCGAGCGCCGGCAAACGCTAAAACACGGGTATGACACATGATTCGCCCGCGATCCCCCCACTGCCTTCGAGCATGACCCTGCCGGCGGGGCTGCGCCAGAGCGCCCTGACGACCCGCCTGATCACCGAGACCACGCCCTACGACGACGGGGGCGTGCCCGCGCTGCTGACACACCCGGAGGATGGGTGGGACGCGGATGGTGCCTACCCCACGCCCGCACCGGTGTGCCTGTGGTTCCACGGGCGAACGGTGAACAAGGAACTCGACGCGGGGCGGTACCTGCGCTGGAAGCGGATGGGGATCGCGGCGTGCGCGATCGACCTGCCGGGGCACGGCGAGCGGTCGGGCGATCCGGCGCTGCAGGAGCCGGGCTCGACGCTGCTGCTGGCCGAGCAGGCGGCCCGGGAGATCGATCTGGTGCTGGAGGATCTGGCGTCGGAACGGTTCAACGGGGCGTTTGATCTCAGCCGCGTGGCAATCGGGGGCATGTCGGCGGGCGGGATGGTGACGCTGCTGCGGGTGTGCTCGCTGGGGCTGGAGAACCGGTTCAAGGCGGCAATCCTGGAGGCGACGACGGGCGACTTCGCGTCGATGCGCTGGCCCAAGGTGAGCGCGGAGCGGGTGGAGGCGATGAGCCCGCTGAATCATGTGGCGGGCATGCCGACGGTGCCGCTGCTGGCTGTCCACAGTCGCCTGGACGAGGTGGTGCCGTACGGGCCGATGGAGGCGTTCATCGAGGCCGTGCGCGAGGAGTACGCAAGCCGCGGCGTGGATCCGGATCTGGCGCGGATGCACGCGTGGGACGAAACGGGCGCGCCAAGCGAGCACATGGGGTTTGGGCGGGTGACGAATGAGACTAAGAATCTGGAGAATGGGTTTTTGGGGGAGTGGCTTCAGGTGTGACATGCCACACGAACTGTCGCACCTGCGGTGCGAACCCCTCACCCCGGCCCTCTCCCGCAGGGGGAGAGGGAGGGTGGGTGCCGGTGCTTTGAACGGTGATTCCGTTGTCCGCGGGGCCTACGCCCGACTTTGTCGGGCTAGACCCCGGCACCCTTGGTTAGTTTGATTCCTCGGCTGCGCTGTCGGACTCCACCGCTTCGACCGAAACTTCGGGGCGGTCGCCGTCGATGCCGGTTTTTCGGTCCACAACCAAGGTGCAGACTGCGGTGATCACGAACGCGCCGATGATGTTGAGGACGAATCCCTTGCGGACCATGTCCTTGATTTGCAGCCGCTCGGAGCCGAAGACGATGGCGTTGGGCGGCGTGGCGACGGGGAGCATGAAGGCGAAGCTGCACGACAGCGCGGCGGGGATCATGTAGGTCGCGGGGTCGAGGCCGGCGGCGATGGCCATCGCCGCCAGGATGGGCATGAGCAGGAACGCGGTGGCGGTGTTGGAAGTGACCCCGGTGAGGAAGGTCACGCCGAGGCAGAGAATGAGCACGACGAGGACGGGCGGCAGGTCGGTGATGGCCTTCAGCGAAGTGCCGATGGAGTCATCGAGGCCGGTGTTGGAGAACGCGGAGGCGATGGCGAGCCCGCCGCCGAAGAGGATGAGGATGCCCCAGGGGATGTTGACGGCGGTGTCCCAATCGAGCAGGCGCTCGCGTTCGCCTTTGGCGTTGCGTTCGCCGGAGGGGATCAGGAACAGCAAGAGGACGCCGAGGAGGGCGACGGTCGCGT
>CAZIXS010000117.1:0-7572 GCA_964543335.1 uncultured Phycisphaeraceae bacterium
CCTCTGTTCGTCGAGGTCGCACGATCCATGCCCGAGGCCCAGTTCGTGCTCGTTGGCGGCTGTTCGCTGCCGGATGGCTGGTGCGATCTGCCCCATGTGCATCACCTCGGGCGCAAGCCCTATGACGAGGTGGCGAGCTACATGGCGGCCTGCGATGTGCTCATCATGCCCTGGAACCAGAGCGATTGGATCCGTGCCTGCAATCCGGTCAAGATGAAGGAATACCTCGCCGTGGGCCGACCGGTCGTGAGCACCTGGTTCCCCGAGGTCGAGCACTACACCGACCACATCGCCGTGGCCACGGGCGCTGAGGCCTTCGCCGCCGCCCTCCGCCATGCCCTTGCCGAGCCCGGCGACCCCGAACCCGGACGAGCGCGCGTCGCCCAGCACACCTGGACCGCCAAAGCGACGCAGGTCTGGGATCGCCTCGTGGGCCGGTCCGATGCGGCAGAAGGCCGGTCCTGTCACGCCCGGCGCGCCTCCGCGCAGGCGGAGCATTCGTCATGACGGCTCCCAGAGTTCCCCATTCCGATGCGCCCGGGGCCTCGCGCCCGGTTGACCTCGTGGTCATGCTCGCCGGTGGACTCAAGCCCTCGCCGCTGGCCGCCGCGGCTGGCCGATCCGTGCTCGACCTTTCCGTCGATGGGCGGCAGACGGTTCTGGGTCATTGGCTCGAGCACCTCGCTCCTCTTGCCGCCGCCAGTGTCGGCGATGGACCCGGTCTGCCGGTCCGCATCCTGCACGGCTCAGCGCTGGCCCCGACCGCGCCGGACCGGCTGCCCGACGGGCTGGCCGGCTGGCTCCCCGCAGGGCTCGAACTCACAATCGAACGCGAATCGAAGGAGTTTCGAGGGCCCGCCGGCGTGGTCAAGGACGCCGCCGAACACCTGCCCGAGGGCGCGACGATCCTCGTGGTCGAGGCCGCCCGCTGGTTCGGGGGGGATCTGTGCGAGGTCGTTCGCGCCCACCATCAGTACGATCGTGATGGCCGCACCAAGGATGGCGAGGGCCCTTCCGCCGTGACCGTGGTCGCGGGCCAGGGCCGAGCTCCCGCCGGGATCGTGGTTCTGGAGCGTTCCACGCTCGACCCGATCTCTCAACTCGGCTTCATGGATCTCAAGGAGCAGTGGCTGAGCAAGGTCGCCGAAGGTGGCCGGGCCGTGCGCGTGGTGGACCTGGGCGGGACGCCGAGCGTGCTGCTGCGCGAGCGGGAGGGGCTGCTCCGGGCCGCCCGATACGCCTCGATCAGGGACTCGGTCGGTGCCTCGATCGGCGTCGGGAACCGGTCCGAAGAGGGCGGTCCGGACGGTTTGCACTCCCTCCGCTCGCTGTATTGTGGGTCCGATCAGGGTTATTTTGCAGCGGTTTCCCCGGATGCGACGATCCAACCGAACACTTCCATCGTGGATTCCGTCATTATGGAAGGTGCCGTCGTCAAGGCGGGCGCGATTGTCGCACGCTCGGTGATCTGCCCGGGTGCAGTGGTCAGGGAGGCTGAGGTGGTGGTTGATCAGGTCCGTTCGGGTTCCCCGCAGGCTCTCGCCGCGGCGACCGCCCGCGGGTCCGGGCAGTCCGCTTCCCGGCCGGGTCGAGGAGAGCATTCACGATGAATCTCAGGCGAAGCTGGAAGTTCTCGGACGGGGTCCTGCTCGCTGTCCTCGCGGCGCTGGCGATCTTCGCGGCCCGGGATGTCTGGCAGAACATCTTCACGATCGGCTTCGGTGATGAAGAGCAGTCGCACATCCTGATCGCGCCGGTCGTGGTCGTCTGGCTGGCCTGGCTGCGTCGCGATCGGCTCCGCCTTACGCCCCACGGCCCCTCGCCGCTCGGCCCATTGGCCATCGCCGGCGGCTACGGGCTTGCGCTCTACGGATTCACGGTCGGTTTCGATCTGTTCTGGCACATGGGCGCGATCGTGATGCTGCTCGGGGCGGTCCTGTCGGTGACGGGCCTGCGGATCTTTTGGAAGTTCCTGCCCGCCGTCGTCGCCATGGGGTTCCTCCTGCCGGTGCCCGGCCGGATTCGGCGCCCGATCGCCGACACACTCCAGGTCGCCTCGGCCCACGCCACCGAGTTCCTGCTCGACATCTTCGCGGTCCCGGTGGAACGCACCGGCAACCTGCTGACCATCAACGGCTACGAGGTCGCCGTCGCCGAGGCCTGCAACGGCATGCGCATGGTCGCGGCTCTCGCCCTCGTCTCCTTCGCGTTCGTGTTCTCGGTCCCCATGCGGACCAACATCAGAATCCTCATTCTCGTCATCAGCCCGATCATCGCGCTGATCGTCAATGTCATCCGCCTCATCCCGACCGTGCTGATGTACGGCTACACCTCAGAAGATAGCGCCCAACTCTTCCACGACATCTCGGGCTGGGCCATGCTGGTGCTGGCGATCGGGATGCTGTGGTCCCTGCTCGCTCTGCTCCGCTGGCTGGAAGTCCCCATCAACCCCATCCCCATGAGCAAAGCCTGAAGCAAGGCCTGAACTGCAGACGACCTCAGGACCAAACAGACCCACGCCACGAACGAAGTACCACCCAGTCAAGCCTTTCCGCAAAGCCACACCCATGAACGACTCGGCCCAGAACACCCGCACGACCCGACCCCGTCCCGCTCGTCGCAAGCTCGCCGCGGTGGGGGCGCCCGTGGCTTCGGTTCTGATCCTCGCCGGGATCATCGTCTTCGGCGGTCTGGGCATCGAGCAGCCGGTCTGGGCCGAGGAGTATCACGCCGAGGTCCGAAGCGCCATCAATTCCATCCCGCAGCAGGTCGGCGACTGGATCGGCACCGATGACCCCGAGATCCAGCCCGCCCAGCAGAAGATCCTGAAGCCCAACATCATCGTGCAGCGCACCTATCGCCAGCCCGGCTCGCGCCAGTTCCTGCGCCTGCTCGTGGTCCACTGCAAACTCGCCAGCGACATGAACGGGCACTACCCGCGCATCTGCTACCCCAACATGGGCTGGAGGCTCGACGCCGTCGAACCCATGTCCATCCGCATGGGCACGACCGCCATCCCCGCCACCCACTACGAGTTCACCTCCACCCGCGACGGGCGCGAGGTCAAGCTCTACAACATCAACTTCTTCGTGCTCCCGGCTCGCGAGGAGAATCTGGCGCGAGACATGAACGCCCTCGAGCAGTCCTCGCGCTCGGTCCGCAAGGCAGGGCTCGGCGCAGCTCAGGTCCAGCTCATGAGCGATGAGCCGCTCAACACCGAAGAATGGCGGCCGATCATCGAGCGCTTCGTGCGCAGCATCGAGGGACCGATCGACGCCATCGTGCAGGGGGCCGAGCGATGAACGAACCCGCTCACCATTCTGAGCAGACGGCTCTGGCCACACCCGGGCCGCAGATCGAGGCCGGTCAGGCCGCGGTCTACGCCGAGGATCTGCCCGCGCCCGCGCCGAACCCGCTGCTGCTCGTGCATCGTCTGATGCGAGGCCGCTACCTCTACGCCATCGTCCTCGCCGCCCTGCTCGCGCCCATCGGCGGGATCGCCGGCTACCTGGCGATGCCCGGCAAGTTCGTGTCGGTCTCGCAGATTCAGGTGCCCGCGGCACTCGACCCCGTGCTCTACCGCGTGCAGGAAAACGAGGCCATCGGCCAGAGCGGCTACGAGCGCGTGGTCGGCAACGAGGTCGAGCAGATGATGCGCCCCGAGCGCATGCGCGATGCCGCCTCGCTGCTGGCCCAGTATGTCAACCTCTACAACGAGGGCCTGGCGCTGCCGCAGCCCGACTACACCCCCGAAGGACGCGAGTGGCGCATCGATGAGGCCCGGGAAACCGCGGCCGATCTCATCCGCTACGCCGGCGATGAAACCACCTACCGCGCTCTGGAACAGGACTGGGCCCTGCGCTCCGCCTCCGGGGCACAGGCCGAGCCGCGCACCATCCTCGAAGCGGTCGCGCCCTCTCGCCTGCTCACACCTGTCGGCGGTCAGCCGCCGACCCGCGAAGAAGTCGCCGCCACCAATCTCCGGGACTTTGTCATCGATCCGCGGACGGCCCGCCGCGTGCTGGCGGACTTCGCCGATGTGTTCCAGAACACCACCCAGCCGCGCCCCGCGCGCGGCGCCGAGCCGCGCATCGAATGGGATGCGGGCCCCGGCGCGACCGAGCGCCTGGAGAGGATGATCCGCATCACCCCGCCTCGCCGTTCGGAACTGATCCGCATCGAGGCCGAGACCGATGACCCGCGCCTGGCGGCGATCGCCTCCAACGCCGTGCTCGTCACGCACCGGACGACCTCGCGCTACGCCGATGTGGGCAAACGCCTGCGTGACCTTCGCGCCCGCGAAGCCGAACTCGACACCGCGCTGCGCACGCTCCGCCGCGATGTGCTCGCCCTGCGCCTCGGCTACGCCGTCTCACCGACCACACCTTCGGCCCGCGCTGATTCAGGAGAGATCCCCATCTCCCAGGATCCGCGCTACCAGGACACGCGCCTGAATCCAGCCCTTCGCCAGCCCAGCGCCGGTGTTCGGCCGGCGGGGCTGCAACGCATCCCCACCTCCGTTCCGCCCGACCAGCTGCTTGCCGAGGGCTACATCGTGCTTGAGACGCTGCGCGAGGAACTCAGCGCGCTCGAGCGCCGCATCGCCGATCTCGAACTCGCGACCGCGCTGAACTCCGGTACCGATGATGAGGCCCTCGAAAAGGCCGATACGCGTTTGCGCGAGCTCCGCGAAGAGCAGCGCCAGCTCAAGATGCAGGTCGAGGACCGCAAAGCCCGGTTCGGCCCGAACCACCGCACGGTGGCCCAGCTCGAAGCCGAACTCGCGATGGCCACCTCGCGCGTCGAGGAGCGCATCGCTGAATTGAGAGAGCAGATCGATCGCGCTCGCTCTGGAGACGAAGATGGTGAGGATGCGCCCGAAGCCCTCCGCGCGGAACTCGAGAATCTCACCCAGCGGCGCGAAGAGAAGCGCAGCGATGTGGTGCTGGTCGAGGCGTGGCTCGACATCATCCCCGAGACCCTGCTCGAACTGACCGAGCGTGAAGCCGAACTGGCCCGCACCATCCGCCTGCTCGATGAGGTCCGCAACGAGCGGACCCGCCTCGAAGTCGAAATGGTCAACCTCGAACAGGGCCGCTTCCAGTACTACAGCGCCCAGGTCCCTCAGAAGCCCAACTCCGACAAGCGCATCCCCCTCGCCGCCGCCGGGTTCATGGGCGGGGGCGGCTTCGCCTTTGTCCTGATCGCCGGCATCGGCTTCCTCGATCGGCGCTACCGCTACATCGAGGATGTCGAGTCCAACCAGAAGCTCCCCCCGGTCATCGGCGTGCTTCCCTTGCTGTCGGAGAAGGCCAAGGACGCCGAGCAGTCCGAGGTCGCTTCGCTCACCGTGCACCACATCCGCAACATGCTCCTGCTCGATGGGCGCTCGACCCCGTCGTCCAACGGCACCCGCCGCGGCCGCACCATCGCCATCACCTCCGCTGGGCCAGGCGACGGCAAAACCAGCCTCGTCGTGGCGCTCGGCATGTCGTTCGCCCAGGCTGGCTATCGCACGCTGGTCATCGATGCCGACCTCGTCGGCCGCGGCCTGTCGGTGCACTTTGATGTCCGCGACTGCGCCGGCCTGTCCGAATCGCTCTCGCGCGAACCCGGCGACGCGATCACGCAGGACCCGGTGGAAACGCCGGTCCCGGGTCTGAGCATCCTCAGCGCCGGCTGCGATGATGACTTCCGCCCCGAGCACATGGCCCGCGAGCGCTTCTTCGAGGTCATCAACCACTTCCGCGCCAAGTACGATGTCGTGCTGATCGATTCCGGGCCGCTGCTCGGCTCGCTCGAAGCCGGACTCGCCATCCGCAGCGCCGACCGGATCCTCCTGGTCGTCGCACGCGGCAGCGACCAGCGGTCCGTCGCCGTCGTCGTCAAGCGCTTCCGCGATGCCGGTCTCCGCCATGTGTCGCTCGTCTTCAACAAGGCCCGCCCCGACGACATCGAGCAGAGCGTCAGTTACATCTCGATGCGCTCGCAGTCCATCCGCGCCGCCGATCAGGCCGGGCCGAATCGGCGCACCGTCGCCTTGGCCCGTACCCTCGTCGGCACGCCAGCCAAGCCCGGTTCCGCCACCGAGCCGGAGGGCGCAGCGAGGTGACACCCGCGCAGGTCGACAACCTGCCCGCGCCGCAGCTGCACCAGGCGAGACCGCAGCCGCTCACCGATGAGCGCGTCTGGGGGCTCGATGTGCGCACCGCCTACCGGCTCTTCTGGGGAAGCAGGGGGGTGCAGGTCGTCCGTCGCGGCAGCGCCACCGGCCCAAACCCTATCCCCGTTGAGCACAAGGGCCCCAACCTCTATCTGCTGCTCGGTTCGGAAACGATGGTCTTCATCGACCTCGCGCCGCTCGCGCGCAAGCTCACCTGGCTGCGGGCCTCCGCCCTGCGCCTGCGCATCACCGACACGCTCTCCGACTCCTACACCGAGCGCATCGTCAGCGACGATCAAGGCAACCTCATCCGCATCGAACGCAGTTACGGCCGACGCTTCCGCGCTTCCGCACGCGCCATCATCACCGCCGACCCCAAGATCGCCGAACGCTGGGCCACCCTCGCCGACAAGCAGGGCGGCGAGTCCTGGCGATGGCTGCACCGAACGATCGGACGCGACCGGGTCGGCTCCGCCGCCGTGCACGGCACGGTCCCCGAGACCCGCTCTCTGGAAGGCCGACGCGCCATCATGACCCGCATCCTCGAAGACTGGGACCGCCCGGCCCCGATCATCGAGAGCGTCTACGAATCCCACCCCGCCGTCTGGGTCCACGAAACCGCCGAGGTCAGCCCCGAAGCTCGCTTGATCGGCCCCCTGTGGATCGGCGCGGGCGTAAAGATCGGCGCCCACACCATCGTCGGCCCCGACATCATCGCCGACCAGCAGCCTTGCACGCAGGCCGACCGCATCGATTGGGCCGACCTGCGCCGCGTCAATTACCTGCTCCAACTCCCGACCGTGCGCCGATCCCCGCTGGCCGATGCCTCCAAACGGGCCTTCGACATCGTGGCCGCGCTGTTCGCCATCCTCCTCACGCTGCCGATCTACCCGGTCGCGATCCTGCTGATCGTCAAGGAAGACGGCTGGCCGCCCTTCTTCGCCCACACCCGCCAGACCAAGGGCGGCAAGAACTTCCCGTGCTGGAAGTTCCGCACCATGCGCAAGGACGCCGAGGCCATGAAAGCGCAGCTCGTCAAGGAGAATCAGGTCGACGGCCCGCAGTTCTTCATCGCCAACGACCCGCGCCTGCTCAAGTGCGGCAAACTGCTCCGGCGCCTCCAGATCGATGAACTCCCCCAGTTCTGGAATGTGCTGTTGGGCCACATGTCCATCGTCGGCCCACGCCCGAGCCCCGACAAGGAAAACCAGTACTGCCCGACCTGGCGCGAAGCCCGGCTCTCGGTCCGCCCCGGTATCACCGGCCTGTGGCAGGTCAAACGCACCCGCGTCGCCGAAACCGACTTCCAGGAATGGATACGCTATGACCTCGAGTATGTCCGCCGCCGAAGCTGGCGGCTCGACCTCTGGATCATCTTCCAGACCATCAAGACGATCATCCGGGGCTGA
>CAZIXS010000118.1:0-7388 GCA_964543335.1 uncultured Phycisphaeraceae bacterium
TCGCCATTGTAGGCAGAGGAATCGCCGGCGCCGGTGCCGCCAGTGCGACCGACACGATTAACGAGGTCAACCGAGGTGCCGGCGGGCGAGGTCAGCGAGATCTGCAGGTCGCCGCCCCAGGTGTGGGCGAGGGCACTCAGGTCGACGGACACATCGCCGACGATGCCGCCGCTATCACCGACGCTGATGACGCTGGTGAACACGCCGGGCTCGCCACCGGCGGAGTCAACGAGATCACCACCCGGGCCGGGGCCGTAGGACCCACCGGCGAGAGCGGCGCCCGACAGGGCGAGAACAGCAGCTGCGGAAACGAAAGTCTTCATATCTCTCTCCTAAAAAACATACACACAGGCAAACAAATGCCCACGAAAACTGGCATCTAGTGGGGATTCGAGGCGTTGCACAGTGCCTCTCCGTGAATCCACGATCGCGAGTCGGCGGTTTCCCCCGGCTCATTGCCCTGAGCGTACTCGGGAACTCGCGGATTGCAACGGTTTCTTGGCAGATTTGACCAGATTCGGCAAAGATGGCGACAGTTGCAGACTGCCCATCTTCACATCGGTTGCGTCACCATCCGGCGACTCCGGTTCACCAAACAAAAAGCCCGGCAGGATTGCCGGGCTCGACTCTCGCTCCGATTGCTCTCTCTGGATCAGCGACGCCGGCGCGTCGCGACGAGCCCGGCGAAGCCGAGCAAGCCGGCGGATGCCGGAGCTGGGATCTTGATGAGCTCGATGGTGAAGCCCGCGTAGAGGGTGTTGCCGTCCCAGGTGTCGGTCAGGCTGACGGTGATGAGATCGGGCTTGGCGATCGGGTTGTCGAACATGTATTCGTGGGTGTACGAGCCCGGAGCGGTGGAGCCGGAACCGTTGAAGTCCCAGATGTCGTAGAAGTCGACGAAATTGATCGCGTCGGCGTTGGTGTACCCGCCGGCGAGGGCGCCGAGGTTGCGGAAGCTGCCGCCGAAGCCGTAGAGCGTGTTATCGAAACGAAGGACGGCACCGAGGTCCGAGGCCCAGGAAGCATCGAGGTCTGGGCCGCCGTTGGCGTTGACTTCGTCGTAGTCAAAGCTGATGCGGATGCCGACGATGGCCTTGGGGTTGGGGGTGGGCGAGAACTCGGTGACGAGGATGGGGTCGTCGCCGAACGCGGTGGCGTGCTCGGCGAAGAAGAAATCCCCCAAGTTGAACGATTCGTTGCCGCTGGCGAGGGCGGTGCCCGAGAGGGCCAGCAGAGAAACGGCGGCGATGCATGTCTTGAACATCCCAAACTCCTCCAATACACATGACTTCGCGGATTGAGGCCGCGTGTGACGACAGCCCAGCAACACGCTGGGCTGAACACAAATCAAAGTGGACGGGGCTCCCCACGAGACCCGGCTCCTGAACCGAATGAGTTGGGATTCGGTGAAGAATCGCCTCGTCGGTCTAGGACTCCCGATAATGTGCTGCGGAACCCGGATCAGGCAACCGATCGCGGATGATTTTCCGCTTGGAAAGCCCAATCGCTGCCCAAAGAGGGGGAATCAGTCGGCGCAGTTGGCTCCGAAATTCGCCAGAACAAGGTTCAGATCGGCGAGATCGACGGTGCCATCACCGTTTGCATCGCCGGGGATGTCGCCCGGGCAAGCGGGCACGCCGCCGAGGATGAGTTCCCAGGATTCGAAGGCCCCGGTGACGAGGAAGTCATCGTCGTACACGCGAAGAATCCACGCTCCCTGCGCGTCCTGTCCGACGAAGGCGTCGTCGAGACTGACGAACGCACCGCCGGGACCGGAGGCCTGATAGGTGCCGGGAGGGAGATCCTGGGTCCCCGAGAAGTCCTGCGCGACGACCCAGAGGTTGTCTCCGCCATCGGCGAAGGTGTAGTCGCCGTCGAAATCGGCGTCCTCGCCGAAGCGGAGGTTCGTGAGCAGCAGCACCGGCTCGCCGACGCCGACATGGCGGAGTTCGATCGTGAGATCCGACGAGTAGTTGTGCTGGAAGCCGTTGATGCGGACGGCGATCGACTCGATCGGGAAGGACTGCTCGACGATGACCGGGGTGATCATCCCGATGGTGTCGTTGTCGGGGATGGGGCCGCCCGGGCCACTGAAGGCGACGGTGTTGGGCGAGCCGGATCCGGCCATGAGGAGAGCAGTCAGGGACATCGCGATCGGGAAACAGGTCATCTGAAGTGGGCTCCGGAGCAGGGTGCGGGACCCACCGAGTGTACGCCGGTTTGGAAGCGATGCCACGAAAAAGCCCGCCTTGAGGCGGGCTCGGAGTGAGTGGAGGTTTGTTGAGCGAATCAGGTGGACTCGGCCCCGGCCTCGGCGGCCTCGGCGGGCTTGGAGTCGTCGTCCTTCTTGGGCTTGTCCTTCTTCTTCTCGAGCGACTTGTCGTACTTGAGATCGAAGGTGAGTTCTTCGGCGTCTTCCTTGCGGGTGATGACGATCTTGTTCTTGCCTTCGAACTCGCCGGACAGGAGCGACTCGGACAGCGGGTCCTCGACATACTGGCTGATCGCGCGACGGAGCGGGCGAGCGCCGTAGTCGGGGTTGAAGCCCTTGTCGATCAGGAAGTCCTTGGCGGCCTGATCGAGTTCCATGTGCCAGCCCTGTTCCTTCATGCGGTTCACGAGCTTCTGCGTTTCGTAGTCCACGATCGTGATCAGGTCGTCCTTGGTGAGCGGGCGGAAGACGATGATGTCATCGAGACGGTTGATGAACTCGGGGCGGAAGTACCGCTCGATCTCCTTGTTCAGCACATTCTTGATGTTGTCGAAGTCCTGCTGCTCGTCCCGCTTGGCGAAGCCGAAGCCCGCGCCGCCCTTGATCAGGTCGGCCCCGATGTTCGAGGTCATGATCAGCACGGTGTTGCGGAAGTCGACGTTGCGGCCGAACGAGTCCACCAGGCGGCCTTCCTCCATGATCTGCAGGAGCATGTTGAAGACATCGGGGTGGGCCTTCTCGATCTCGTCGAAGAGCACGACCGAGTACGGGCGACGCCGGACGCGTTCGGTGAGCTGGCCGCCCTCTTCGTAGCCGACATAGCCGGGAGGTGCGCCGACGAGGCGGGAGACATTGTGCTTCTCCATGTAGTCGGACATGTCGAGGTGGATGAGGGCTTCCTCGTCCCCGAACATGAACTCGGCGAGCGCCTTGGAGAGCAGCGTCTTCCCCACGCCGGACGGGCCGACGAAGATGAAGCTGCCCATCGGGCGCTTCGGATCTTTGAGACCCGCGCGAGCGCGGCGGATGGCCTTGGAGATGCCCTTGATGGCCTCGTCCTGGCTGACGACGCGCTTGTGCAGCTCGGCTTCGAGCTGGAGCAGGCGCTGGGCCTCTTCCTTCTCGAGGCGGGTGAGCGGCACGCCGGTCATCTTCGAGACGACCTCGGCGATGACTTCACCGTCGACGATGCCGCCGGTTTCCTTAGCCTTCTCGCGCCATTCCTTCTGGATGTCTTCCTTCTTCTTGCGGAGTTTCTCGGCCTGATCGCGGAGTTCGGCGGCCTTCTCGTAGTCGGCGCCCTTGACCGCCTCGTCTTTCTCGATGGACAGGCGTTCGATGTCCGCTTCCAGATCCGCGAGGTTCGGCGGCTTGGTCATGGTCTTCAGGCGTACGCGGGCACCGGCCTCGTCGATGACATCGATGGACTTGTCGGGCTGGACGCGACCGGTGATGTAGCGGCCGGACAGCTCAACAGCGGCCTCGATGGCGTCGTCGGTGATCTGCACGCGGTGATGCTCTTCGTACTTGTCGCGCAGGCCCTTGATGATCTCGACGGTCTGCTCGGCGTTGGGCGGATCGACGGAGATGGACTGGAAGCGGCGTGCGAGCGCGGGATCCTTCTCGATGTACTTGCGGTACTCATCGAAGGTGGTGGCGCCGATGCACTGGATCTCGCCTCGGGCGAGGGCGGGCTTGAGCACATTGGACGCGTCGATCGCGCCCTCCGCGCCACCAGCGCCGACCAGCGTGTGCAGTTCGTCGATGAAGAGGATGAGGTTCTGGGCGCGGCGGACTTCGTTCATGACCGCCTTGATGCGCTCTTCGAACTGGCCGCGGTACTTGGTGCCCGCGACCATCATGGCGAGGTCGAGCACGACGAGGCGGCGGTCGTGCAGGAGGTCGGGGACTTCCTGGTTGACGATCGCCTGGGCGAGGCCTTCGACGATGGCGGTCTTGCCGACACCGGCTTCGCCGAGCAGCACGGGGTTGTTCTTGGTGCGACGGCACAGGACCTGGATGACGCGCTCGATCTCGCGCTCGCGCCCGATGACGGGGTCGAGCCCACCTTCCTTGGCGAGGGCGGTGAGGTCGCGGCCGAATGAGTCGAGGGCGGGGGTCTTCGAGGTGCCCTTGCCCTGACGCTGGCCACCGGGGCCGGCCTGGCCCTGACCGGGGCCTCCGGACATTTCGCCTTCTTCCTTGTCCATGCCCGCGCCGAGGAGGTTGAGGACCTCTTCGCGGACTTCCTCGAGCTTGAGGCCGAGGTTCATGAGGACCTGGGCGGCGACGCCGTCGTGCTCGCGGAGCAGGCCGAGCAGGAGGTGCTCGGTGCCGACGTAGTTGTGGTTGAGGTTGCGGGCTTCCTCGATGGCGTACTCGATGACCTTCTTGGCCCGAGGGGTCTGGGGCAGTTTGCCCATGGTGACCATGTCGGGGCCGGAGTGCACGAGTTTCTCGACCTCGAGGCGGACCTTGCGCAGGTCAACTCCGAGGTTCTTGAGGACATTGGCTCCGACGCCGGAACCTTCCTTGACGAGGCCGAGCAGGATGTGCTCGGTCCCGATGTATTCGTGGTTGAACCGCTGTGCTTCCTGGTTGGCCAGGGCCATCACTTTGCGGGCTCGATCGGTGAAGCGTTCAAACATTGCTCGTCCTTTGTGCTGGTCCGACGGGGGCATCCCGGCGGACACTCAGGCAACGGCGGAGGTCAGCGACCCGCACCAAGCGTTGTCTTCGGCGTTTTCGGCCGCCGAATCCGACTTGAAACGGACCTCTGACGAGATTGCCGACAGATTATAGGCCCATGTTTACCGGACCCGGATCTGGCCCTCGGCAAGGCCGATCCGCCTGTAACTCTGCGAAGACCGTGCCATGCGGGGGTGGCATTGGACCGGTCAATGGGCCGGGCGAGCCTGCCTGAGGGAGTATCTGCTGCCGTTCTGGCAGATCGCTCGGGGTGGAATCCCTATGGACGAACGCCCATTAATCGGGCAGAGGCGAGGCCGGAATAGTTCTGGTGCCGGCTGGATCGGTCGGTAGCATGAAGCAGGAGGTACCCCGTGACGCAGACACCGCAACAGCCCAAGACATCGTTCCTACGCGAAACCGGAGGCGAGATCGCCAAGGAGTCCGGCAAACTGCTCGGGATGGCGTTGTTTCAGGTGCTGTCGATCCTGGGATTGATCGTGCTTGGCGCTGTCATCTGCGCTCTTGGGCTGTACTTTCAGATCTGGGTGGTCGCGATCGTCGGCGGGGTGCTGATCGGGGCTGGGGTGCTTTGGGCTGTGATCATTGGGTTTCTGTTCTTTGGGTCGTATTTGTGATGAATCCGCCGAGTTCGAGATGGTTCAAGCGAGACGGCGGCAGAGCACGGTCCCGATCGGAACGCCTCAGAGCTCGCTATGAGTTCGCGGATCGGGGCCGAGAGCTCTGGCTAGGGCTCGCTACCGCCTTGTGGCAGTTCTTCTGCATGGCTGTGGTCTTGGTCTTTGCCGCAGGGTTTTTCATCGTTGGTGCTATCACTGACACAAACAGTTCTCTGGTCGCATCTCAGATCCTTCTGCTGGTGGGTGTGATCTGGTTTGTCGCGCTTGCATGCTGGCTCTGCGTACGATGGCTTCGACTGGAGCGATACGCCTGAAGGTTCACAGGCGATGAAGCGCACCATGAACGCGGGATTGAATGGTGATTCACTGTACTTCGTTCAGTGCGCCCGAGCGGCGAGTGATCGGATATCCTCGATCGCATGAGCGACACCCACGGCGTGAAATCCCCGAGTGGAAACGGTACTGAGAGTGTCGGGGTGAAACTGCCTCGTTTGTTGCCGCGTCGTCCGGATACGGGGCACAAGGGCACTTTCGGGACGGTTTCGGTGATTGGTGGCTCGGCAGGGTCGTCGGGCGGGATTCACCCGATGATGCTGGGGGCGCCAACGCTGGCGGCCCGGTCGGCGCTGCGCGCAGGAGCGGGGATGGTCCGGATGGCGATCCCGAGCCCCCTGCTGCTGTCGGCGCTGTCGCTGGCTCCGGAGACGATCGGGCACGCGCTGCCGGTGGACCAGAGCGGCGAGACCGTGGGCCATGAGGCGGCTCCGGTCGTGGACAAACTCTGCGAGAAATCGGCGGCGGTGGTGGTCGGGCCTGGGCTGGGCACAGGGGGCGGAGCGCGGGCGATCACGCTGCGGCTGCTGGCACAGCAGGATGTGCCGGTGGTGGTGGATGCGGATGCGCTGAACCTGCTGGCGCAGCTGCCGGATGTGCACAACGACATTTCCGCACCGTGCGTGCTGACGCCTCACCCGGTGGAGTTTCGGCGGCTGGCGACGACGGTTTCGCATGGCGCGATCACGCTGGACGGGGCGAACCCGGATCAGCAGCCCGAAGCCGCGGCTCAGTTGGCTCGGCGGATCGGGTGCGTGGTGGTGCTGAAAGGGGCGACGACCTCGGTGTCGGATGGCTTGCAGACCTGGACGCTACGGAAGCCGAATCCCCTTCTTGCAACCGGGGGATCAGGGGATGTGCTGTCGGGGATCATCGCGAGTTTCATTGCGCAGCATCACCGCCTGCCGGCCATGAAGGGCAGCAGCGCGGTCACGCCGACCGGGGCAGGGCGTGTCGGGCTGTTCGAGCTGGCCTGCCTCGGGGTGGCGGCTCACAGCATGGCGGCGCTGGGCTGGTCGAGGCGCCACGAAGGGGCCCGGGGCGGCATGCTGGCTTCGGACCTTCTGGATCATTTGCCCGAGGCGGTGCAGATGCTGCGTTCGCAACCGGGCCCGGAAAACGGCGGCTGAACCGGTTCGGTCGGGGTGGGTGATTGCCGATTTTCGGATGGTGAGAGCGGATTTGAGGCTGGAACGCCGAACCGCCGACCTATACTGATCGTCTGTCATTCGCAGATACCCCGCGCGCCCGGAATGGGTGAGCGGGCCTTGGCGACCACCTTGATATGGCCGCTGGCCAGGAGATAGAGCCCGATGTTTCGGACTTCCAACCCCGCGTTTAACAATGATGCCTACAAGCCGGCCCAGACCTGGGACGACCTTGGCAACTCCCGGAATTTCGGGACCGATGATTCGCTGAAGGCTGCCCGCCAAGCGAGCCAGGCGGCTCGTCCGACCACGATGACGATCAACGGCACGGTGACGAAATCGGCGCTGCTGATCGGCACCTGCATG
>CAZIXS010000119.1:0-7345 GCA_964543335.1 uncultured Phycisphaeraceae bacterium
CCCAAGGGCACGCAGCACGGCGCGGTCTTCCGCATCGAGGGCGCGGGCCTGCCCAACCTCCGCTCGCAGCGCCGGGGCGATGTCATCGTCGTCGTCGAAATCGAAGTCCCCAAGAAGCTCGGCTCGCGACAGGAAGAACTCCTGCGTGAACTCGCCGAACTCGAGGGTGAGCAAGGCATACTCCCCCGCAAAGACGGCTTCTGGAGCAAGGTCAAGGACCTGCTCGGCACCTGATCGCCCACCTCTCTTCAACCACTCAGCCAGATACCAGCCATGAACGACCAGAACGACACCACCAGCGACAAGCAGTCGAAGAAGCGGGCCAGGGAGCTGCGCGACCGTCTCAACGAACTCGCCTCCGAGCAGCAGTCGGCCATGTCCGAGATGGACCAGATCCAGCAGGAGCTGGCCGAGATCGACGGCGAAGCCACCGATGACACCGCCATGCCCGACCCCGCCGAAGCCCTCCGCGCCGACCTCGCCGCGGCGGAAAGCAACTACCACCGCGCCCTCGCCGACCTGCAGAACTACAAGCGTATCTCCGGCGAGAACGAGAAGCGCGCCCGCGAAGCCGGCAAAGCCATGGTGCTCGAAACGCTCGTCAGCGTGCTCGACACGTTCGACATGGCCATGAGGATGGACCCGGAGAAGACCCCGGCCTCCGCCATCATGCAAGGCATCGAGATGATCCGCTCCGAGATGATGCGTGGCCTCGCCCAGATGGGCTTCAGCGCGATCCACCCCAAACCCGGTGACGAGTTCGATCCCAACCAGCACGACGCTGTCGAGCGTGTGGAGTCCGAGGAAGTCGAGCCCGGCTCGGTCGTCGAACTGAAGCAGCCCGGCTACGCCCTGCAGACCCGTGTGCTCCGCCCCGCCAAGGTCACCGTCGCCGCGGCGAACGAAGAACAGACCGTCCCCAGTGACGATTCCGGCGAAACCGCCGACAGCGAGTAACCCTCCCATGCCGACCTACGACTACCGCTGCACCGCCTGCGAGCACGAGTTCGAAGAGTTCCAGTCCATGAGCGCGAAGCCGCTCAAGAAGTGCCCCCAGTGCGGCAAGCTCAAGCTTGAGCGCCTCATTGGCACCGGCGCGGGCGTGATCTTCAAGGGCTCGGGCTTCTACGAGACCGACTACCGCAGCGAGTCCTACAAGAAGGCCGCGAAGGCCGACTCCGAGAGTGGAAAGAGCGAGTCGAAGTCGGACTCAAAGACCGAGAGCAAAACGGAGAAGAAGACAAACTCCTCGACCGAGAGCAAGAAGAAGACTTCATCAGCCAAAGGCGCGTCTTCGGACTAACGGGATGCCCGATGAACCGCGTCCAGCGATGGCTCTATCCCGAACTCACACGGATCGCCGAGCGACGCGATCTCGAATTCAAGATCCGCGAACTGATCAGCCGGGATTCGCTCGCGCCCAAGCGTGAAGCGATGCGTCGCTCGATGCTCTTCGTCGCCATATTTCTTGTGTTGTACTTCGCCATCTGGTGGACGCTCCCGCGCCTGCATTTCGTGCCGCCCGTTGCGGCGCAGGTCGCCCCCGGCGTACTCGCGCTCAGTGGCGGCTGGCTGATCGTCCTGGTCAACCGAAGCGTCCGGCGCAAAGCCATCCGTCGCGCCATGGTCCGCTGCGGCATCCCGATCTGCATCACCTGCGGCTACGACCTCTCGAAAACCGACCCAAGCGACCCGTGCCCCGAGTGCGGAACCGCGTATCCTGAGCTCGGTGACCCCGCGACCGCTCTGCGACTCGACCCCAAGGAACGAACCACCTGATCGGCCACCCGTCCATCCTCGCCCACGGCATCGACCTCGTTGAGGTCGAGCGTATCGCGCGCATGCTTGCCGACCACCCCGAGCGTTTCCGGGATCGCGTCTTCACGCCCGATGAGATCGCCTACTGCGAGGCCAGCCGCAAGCGGGCCGCCGAGCATTTCGCCGCCCGTTTCGCCGCCAAGGAGGCCGTGCTTAAGGCCCTGGGCACCGGCTGGCGCGACGGCATCGCCTGGACCGACATCGAGATCCGGCGCGATCTAGCGGGAATCCCCTCGATCCGGTTGTCCGGTGAAGCCGCGGCGATCGCGGCCGAGCACGGCATCAGGGCCTGGCTCGTGAGTCTGACCCATACCTCCACATTGGCGCAGGCTTCGGTGCTGGCTCTGGGCCACGCGACCGGCCCGACATCTGCCGGTACGCCCGAGGAAGTCCGATAGTTTCGAGTTTCCCTTTGATCTTCACCCCAGTCCGGTGATAATGCCAAGCCATGTCCCAGCGACGCAAGAACCCGGCCCTCTACGAACTGCTCGGCAGCCGGCCGATCAACAAGCCCGGTTCTTCGCACGCGCCTGTGAGCGACCCCATCGTCGACGACGAGGATTCGGCCTTCGGCATCAAGCCGGGCCGGACCATCCGCGTCCCGATGGGCTACCTCTTCTTCGCGATCGCCGGTGTCATCGCCCTGATCTTCGGCGGCTACATGCTCGGGTACCACCAGCGCGATCGTCTGGCCGAGCAGGATCGGCTGCGGATGCTGACCAATGAATCCGGTTCGGGATCTGAGAACACCATCACCGATCCGCTGGCGAACAACGGCTCGAACGCTCCCTCCAATTCCGGGAACGCCAGTTCCTCCGGGGCAGGGGGGGCCTCGGGCTCGGGCGGTTCCCAGCCCCAGCCGCCCCGCAACACCGGTGGACAGACGGGCTCACCGCTCCAGAATGTCTGGTTCGTGCGAGACGGGGTCCGCGACCCGCGCCAGTCCGGTCTGAATTACTTCATCCTCGCCACCAACTACCCCTGGGACGAAGCCGAGAAGGCCGCGTTGTATCTCGGACAGAACGGCGTGGGAGCGGTGGTATATCCAAGCTCACGCTCGAACCGGTGGAATCTCTCCACGCGGCAAGGATTTGAGGGCGGGACCTACCGGGATGCCGAGGCCCAGGCCTTGGTCCGCCAGATCAAGGACATCGGCCGCCAGTACCAGACCGTCGAGCGAGGGGCCACGGACTTCGACGACCTCTACCCCGCCCGTCTGGACTGAAACGGCCGGATCCCGGGCCGTTCGCCTTGAAACGCCCACCGAATCTCGCTATTCTCACCGACCCGGCCCAGTTCCCGGCCGGATCGCCTGAGCAAAGGATCTTCCCATGAGTCTCGACCAGTCCCTCAAAACCGCCGGCAACCTCGCCTCGCACCGCAATGTGCTCAAGCGTCACGAGCGCATCGAGCGTCTGAAGGATGTGAAGGACTTCGATCCCAACGAGAAGAAGGTCCTGCACCTGCAGAAAACCGGCAACCGCAAGGTTCGCTGAGTTGTCGCTCGGCATCGCCCGAGCTGTGCTGACCACCACTGATTGACCGGGGCGCTCGATTTGCGAGTGCCCTTATTTCTGCGCTGCCCCGTGTACCACTCCGCGAGGAACCCGCCATGGATATGGACCGGCTGATCTCCCCCCGTGCGAAATCGCTCGATGCCTCCGGTATCCGGCGGGTCTTCGAACTCGGCGCGACGATGAACGATCCGATCAACCTCTCGATCGGTCAGCCCGACTTCCCGGTTCCCGACGCGGTCAAGCAGGCCGCGATCGACGCCATCCGCGAGGACCGCAACGGCTATTCCATGACCGGCGGCATCCCCGAACTCCGTGACCGCTGCGCCTCGTGGATCGCCGACGACCTTGGTTGGCCCGATGCGTCGACCGATGCCGGTCGGAAGCAACTCGGCGTCGCCGTGACCTCCGGCACTTCGGGAGCGCTGTTCCTCATGAACATGGCGCTGCTCGGCCCCGGCGATGAGATCATCATCCCCGACCCGTACTTCGTGGCTTATCCGCACATGGCCACCTTCGCGGGCGGGCGCGCGGTCCGCTGCGACACCTACCCCGACTTCCGCATGACCGCCGAGCGAGTCGAGCCACTCATCACCGAGCGCACCAAGGCGGTTCTGCTGAACTCTCCGGCCAACCCTTCGGGCGTGGTGCTGACCCAGGCCGAGTGCCGCGAACTGCTCGAGCTCTGTCGCGCCAAGGGCGTGCTGCTCATCTCCGATGAGATCTACGATGAGTTCTGCTTCGACGATGCGCGAGAGGAGTTCCCGAACGGTCGCAAGTGCCCCAGCCCGTGCCGCGAGCCCGGCTCGCACGAAGACACGCTGCTGATCCGCGGTTTCGGCAAGACCTACGGCTGCACCGGCTGGCGCATGGGCTACATCGCCGGGCCCACCCGGATCGTCGCCGAGATGTCCAAGCTCCAGCAGTACAGTTATGTCTGCGCTCCGACCCCGCTGCAGTGGGGGTGTCTGGCCACCTTCGACACCGACATGTCCGGCCCGCTTAACGATTACGCCACGCGGCGCGATCTGGTCATCGAGAAGCTCGGCCCCTACACCGAGGTCGCCCGCCCCGGCGGCGCGTTCTACAGCTTCGTCAAGGTTCCCGAACGACTGGGCATGACCGGGCGTCAGTTCTTCGAGAAAGCCGTCGAGCAGAATGTGCTGGTCATCCCGGGCGATGTGTTTTCCGAACGGGACACGCACTTCCGCCTGAGTTTCGCGACCGCCAAGCCCCGCCTGATCGAGGGTCTGGACCGGCTCGCGAAGATCATGGCCGGTTGATCGCTCCGGCGCATTGAAGCCCTTCCTCTGCAGGGCTACCCTTCCGATTCCCATGGCGACGCCGGTCACAAGCCGCGCCGCCTCGCTTCAACCCTCTCCAATTTCGCGGCCTCATCTCGGCTCGCGCATCCAGAAAGGCAGCCCTCATGGCTCTCAAAGTGGGCATCAACGGTTTCGGACGCATCGGTCGTCTGGTCTACCGCATCGCTTCCCAAACCCCCGACATCGAGATCGTCGGCGTGAACGACCTGGTCGATGCCGACAACCTCGCCTACCTCCTCAAGTACGACACCATGCACGGGCGCTACCGCATCAACGGCAAGGAAGCCGATGTGCAGGTCGGTGACGGCTCGTTCTCCGTCAACGGCAAAGCCACCCGCACCACCGCCGAGCGTGATCCCGCCAACCTCCCCTGGAAGGAACTCGGCTGCGACATCGTGCTCGAGTCCACCGGCCTGTTCACCGCGGCGGACGACGCCAAGAAGCACATCACCGCCGGCGCGAAGCGTGTGCTGATCTCCGCGCCGACCAAGACCCCCGAGACGGTCAAGACCATGTGCTACAAGGTCAACCACGACACCTACGACCCCGCGACCGATCAGGTGGTCTCCAACGCGAGCTGCACCACCAACTGCCTCGCCCCGATCACCAAGGTCATCAACGATGCTTTCGGGCTCGAAGAGGGCCTGATGACCACCGTCCACGCCGCCACCGCCACTCAGCCGACCCAGGACGGCCCTTCCAAGAAGGACTACCGCGGTGGACGCAACGCCTACATGAACATCATCCCCGCCAGCACCGGCGCCGCGAAGGCCGTCGGCCTGTGCCTGCCCGCGGTCAAGGGCAAGCTCACCGGCATGTCCTTCCGGGTCCCGACCGCCGATGTGTCCTGCGTCGACCTGACCTTCCGCACCAGCAAGCCGACCAGCCTGGCGGAGATCAACGCCGCGATGAAGGCCGCCGCCGAAGGGCCCATGGCCGGCGTGCTGTACTACACGGAGGAAGAAGTAGTCTCGTCGGACTTCGTGTCGCACCCGGGTTCGTCGATCTTCGACGCCGGCGCGGGCATCGAGCTGAACGACCGCTTCTTCAAGGTGGTTTCGTGGTACGACAACGAGTTCGGCTACGCCTCCCGCTGTGTGGACATGATCCGCATGATGGGTCAGAAGGATGGCCTGCTCTGATCCGCGCCCCCTTGGCGTGAACGATTTCACAGGCCGCCCGAGAATCCGGGCGGCCTGTGCCGTTTTGGGCAGGTTTTCGTTTGAACAGGGAACTTGTGCCCCTCGACATGCGAATGAATGGGTGAGGGCGAAGCCATGCGAAAATCCGTCCGATCAGAACTCTGGGATTCGCCGGTCAATTCGCCGGTTCTCGGGCCTTCAGAGCGTTCAAACGCGTTGACACCCGGGAGTCGCCAACCTAGTTTGCCAAGTATTAGCCCAGAATCGGGGACACAGGGCCTGCCAAGCGTGAACAACAGCGAGTCATCCAAGCGGTCCGACTTCAGCGAAGGCACCAAACTGCCCATGCCCGAGGATTCCACTGCGCCCCGCTCGCGGCATACGGCCTCCGGCGATCCCTCCGAGGACAGCCGCCTGCCCATGCCCGAGGACACCGTCGAGATCCTCACCGGTCGCAAAGACGGCGAGAACGCCGGCGATGACTCCAAATCCGGTTCCAGCGCCGCCGGGGGCACCGCCATCGGCTCCATGGACACCATCGTCGGGCGTCTGGTCATCGAGCAGGGCCTCGCCACCGACGACGAAGTGAAGTCCGCGATCGCCAAGGTGGCCGGAGGCTCCGACCCCAGCGACAAGTCCCTCGCCGAGATCCTCGTCAACAAGGGCGTGATCACCAAGGCCCAGCTCGACCGCCTGCGCAAGCAGGTCGAGGCCGAGCGCTCGGGCCAGCAGATTCCCGGCTACCGGGTGCTCGGCAAGCTCGGCGCGGGGGCGATGGCGGCGGTCTTCAAGGCCCGCCAGATCTCGCTCGACCGCCTGGTCGCCATCAAGGTCCTGCCCCGCAAGTTCAACGGCAACCGCCAGTTCATCGAGCGGTTTTACGCCGAAGGGCGCGCCGCGGCCCAGCTGAACCACCCCAACATCGTGCAGGCCTTCGACGTGGGCAAGGCCGGCGAGTTCCACTACTTCGTCATGGAGTATGTGGACGGCGGCACGGTTCACGACACCATCGTCCAGAACAAACGATTCGACGAGGCCGAGGCGATCAACATCGCCATCAACGTCGCCGAAGCCCTTGAGCACGCCCATGAGCGTGGTCTCATCCACCGCGATGTGAAGCCCAAGAATGTCATGATCACCAAGGGCGGCGTCACCAAGCTCGCCGACCTCGGTCTCGCTCGCGCCATCGATGACAAGGACGCCGCCCTCGCCGAGAAGGGCAAGGCCTACGGCACGCCGTACTACATCAGCCCCGAGCAGATCCGAGGCGAGGTCAATGTTGGCCCGCAGGCCGACATCTACTCCCTTGGCGCGACGCTTTACCACATGGTCACCGGCAATGTGCCCTACAACGGCAAGAACCCCAAAGAGGTGATGGAAAAGCACCTCAAACAGGCGCTCGTTCCGCCGGACCATGTGAACCCGAAGCTCTCGGCGGGCATCTCCGAGGTCATCGAGATGATGATGGCCAAGCGGGTCAAAGACCGCTACCCCAACTGCACCGACCTGCTGGTCGACCTGCGGGCACTCAAGAACGGCGAGACCC
>CAZIXS010000120.1:0-7240 GCA_964543335.1 uncultured Phycisphaeraceae bacterium
GTGGCGGCCTCCACCGGCGCGAGAATGACACCACCATTCCGAAGCACGATCTCGAAAGAGATCGTGATCAAAGGAAATCTCGCAGCCAGCGCCAGCAGCAATATTGCGCGGGCGGAAATCACGGAGCACCGCCGGTCACATGGGTGTAGCTGCCGTTGGATTGGCGGGCGATGACCTTCATGATTTCTTCAGCTTCACGCTCAATGAATGTGATGCAGTGAATCGGTACAAGCTTCCCCGTTGACCGGTTCAACCTGGCGATTTTCTCCGCCACGACCTCCGCGTTCGAGAAGGCGCCATCGGTCATGAAATAGATGGCATCCGGGCGTGGTCGCATTCGGAACACCTCTTCGAATGCGGGAAAGGGGATCGTCGTCCCCCCGGGACGGATGTTGTCGATCTCCGACCTGGCCGCCCGCTTGCCCGCATCCGAAGCGTTCCTCCAGCCTTCCGGGCCGAGAAGAAACGCATCGCTGCTGAAAAGCACGATGGTAAATTGGGACTGCTGCCGCAATCCAACAATTGAGCGTGTGAGTTCTCGCTTGAGAATCTTGATGCGCTCACCTTGCATCGAGCCCGAAACATCAACGATGTACGCGAACCGGTTGCCACCAGCCTCGACGCCGAAGAAAGACGCCGCACCACCGGCCCCACTTTCGAACACAGACGACCCGGCCGCATCATCGATATCCCCCGCGCCGCCGATGTCTCCCAGATTGCTCAGATCAAGGGCACTGAAATCGATCGCGGACGCGGGCATCTCGACCTGGGGCTGATCGAACATCTGATCGAGTTCGAGGTCGTCGAGCGTCGGGGACTCACTCGCCAGTGAGACCTCGGCGGTTTGCTCCAGATCGCTGACCGAGATCACCGCCAGAGGCACCTCGCCGTTGCCGTCCGACGCTGCCGCCGGAGGAGCCGGCCGAATCACCACCGCCGCGAGGAGCAGAAGCAGCATGTGCACAAAGAGCGAGGCCGAGAGCGCGAAGATCGTGGTCTGGCGGCTCCAGCCGAATTTCTCACCAATCCGGTCAGAAAGCCGCTCCAGCCAGCCGGTCGGGGTCTCATCGCGGGTGCGCCGGGGCGATTCGTGCTGTGGCGTCGTCGTCGTGATGCGATCGTCCTTTCTCGAGCCAGAGCGGGCCACTCCCGTTCCGTATTATCGGCACCAGGCGCCTTCCCTGTATAGACCCCCAGCTGACGGCTTGGTTCCAAGTTTCGGCAAAAATGAGCAGAAAACTCCGCTTCCGCGACCTTGACGACTCCGGTCTGCCCGGTTGCAATCCCTCGCCAACCCAACCCGCCCGGAGTTCCCCCTCAGGTCTGATGCCAGTTACTGCTACCGACGCGTCTTGCTCAAGCTCTCCGGCGAGGCCGTTTCGGGCGAGGGCGAACTGGGCATCCATGCCCAATCCCTCCGGGCCACCGCCCAGGCGATCGCGGCCTGTGCTCGCAAGGGCATCCAGATCGCCGTCGTCCCCGGCGGGGGCAACATCGTGCGTGGGGCCGCCCTCTCCGACGCCGGGCTGATTTCTCGCGAAACCGCCGATCAGATGGGCATGCTTGGCACCATTATCAATGGCCTCGCGCTCACCCATGCGATCGAAGAAGCTGGCGCGCCCGCCGCGCTATTCAGCGCCGTTGAAGTACAAGGCATTGCCCCGCTCTACACCACGGTTGCCGCCGAGCACGCCCTGGCCCACGGCACCGTCGTCGTCCTGACCGCGGGCACCGGGCAGCCCTTCTTCACGACCGATACCGGCTCAGCCCTCAGGGCGGCCCAACTGGGCTGCGACGCCATCCTGAAGGCCACCAAGGTGGACGGCGTGTACTCTGCGGACCCAAAGAAAGACGCTTCGGCGACTCGCTACGAGACACTCACCATCGCCGATGCCGTGTCGAAGAAACTCCGCGTAACAGACATGACTGCCCTCACCCTCTGTGAGGAGCATTCCATCGATCTCGTCGTGTTCGACTTCAACCCGGCGGGCAGCCTCGATCAGGTCCTCCGTGGCGATCGAGGCGTCGGAACACGCATTACGGCCTCGAAATAGGGCATTTGCTCCCCCACATTCCGGCAGGATGCCTCGGATTGCCGTATTCTGGCCCTCCCTGACACCTGTTACGCGCGGCGAACGCCGCAGGAGAAACGGATGACCCCCGACTCAATCCTCAAAGACGCCCAAACCCAGATGAACAAGGCGGTTGATTACCTGCGCAGCGAGCTCAAGGGCATTCGCACCGGCCGAGCATCCACCGCCA
The DNA here is from genome assembly GCA_964543335.1 of uncultured Phycisphaeraceae bacterium. Lineage (GTDB taxonomy): Bacteria > Planctomycetota > Phycisphaerae > Phycisphaerales > UBA1924 > JANSXG01. The sequence continues at coordinate 2,263 of CAZIXS010000120.1, forward strand.
TCGTCGAGTTCATCAAGGTGGACTACTATGGTTCCATGACCGACCTCAAGACCCTCGCCGCGCTCAGCGTGCCCGAGGCGACCCAGATCGTCATCCAGCCCTTCGACCCCCAGTCCGTCGGCGAGATCAAGAAGGCCATCGAAAACGCGAACCTCGGCCTCAACCCCTCCGTCGATGGCAAGGTCATCCGCGTGAACATCCCCCCGCTCTCCGGCGACCGGCGCAAGCAGCTCATCGCTCAGGTCAAGAAGATGGGCGAGGAGTCCAAGGTCGCCTGCCGAAACATCCGTCGCGACGCCAACAAGCACGCCGAAACCCTCGGCAAGGATAAGGCCGCCGCCATCCCCGAGGACGAGATCAAGACCCTCAAGGACGAGATTCAGGAACTGCTCAAGAAGTATGAGGCCGAGATCGAGCAGGCCGTGAACCAGAAGTCCGAAGATATCTCCCATGTCTGAGTCGTGATGCATCTCCGATCTTGACCAGGGCGACCTCTGCGGTCGCCTTTTTCATGCGCCAGCATCCCTGCCCGGGCCATGGATCCTCAGGCCAAAACGACAAATCCCCCGGGCGGTGGTGGGTCCGCCCGGGGGACAGGCAAAGTGGAGGGTCGTTCAATGCAGCCCGTTGCAGGCCACGGACCCTCCTCTGGTGGGTCGTTGGGTTGTCGTGCGCTCCGACGGAAACCGGAGAATCGGGGTCGGGCTCGTTGGCAAGGGTCCTTGGCGAAAATTCGCCCTCCTCGCTCGTTGCCGTGGCTGCCGGTCTGGCTCGGGCATCCTTCGAGCCAGACCTCGCGGAGGTTCCCTCCCCCGCGGCCACCTGGATGGCGTCCCCGATCTCTCCGGTCCCCGTATAAGCCTCACATGGCTTTCAGAAGAACCGGCGCCGGTCCCGCTATTCAGGAGCAGCCCATGCTGTTCCCGCAGTTCAGGCACTTGTAGCAGGTGCCGCTCCGCACGGTGACCGTGCCACACACATCGCACGCCGGTGCATCCTCCTGGCATTCACTGAGTGCCGCCGACAGGATCGACGACTGGGTGGTAACGCTGGTCGAACTCCCATCCGCTCCCGTCACGCGGGTGCTCGACGAAGAGAACGCGGCCTTCACCTGAGTCACCTCACGCTTGGCCTTGTGGATCTCGGTCACGGGCGCGTCGTCGCCATCGTCATCGCTGTCGGCGATCGCGAAACCACGTCCGCCCGAACGCATCGCTGGCGCAACCGGCTTAACTTCCTCGCTGGAGCCGCCACGGTTCGGCGCGTTCGCCTCGCGGTAGCCGGGGATGAACTGCATGCCCATCCAGCGGAAGATGTAGTCGACCAGCGACTTCGCGAACGGGATGTCCCGATTGGTCGTCATGCCCGCCGGCTCGAACCGCTGGTGCGTGAACTTCTTCACCAGCGATTCCACCGGCACGCCGTACTGCAGCGACACGCTCGTCGCAGTGCCCAGCGAGTCCATCAGGCCGCCGATGGTCGAACCCTCCTTGGCCATGGTGATGAACAGCTCGCCCGGCTGGCCATCGTCATATAGACCGACGGTCAGGTAGCCCTCGTGGCCCGCGACATTGAACTTGTGCGTCATCGAGTGGCGGGTGTCGGGCAGGCGACGACGCATCGGGCGGTGCACGATCCGTTCCACGATCCGCTCGGCCACCTGCGTCTCGCCCGCCGCCGTCGCCTTGGCGACTTCGGCGTACTGCCCGGCGATCTCTTCGCGGGCCTCGACCACCGAGTCCTCGTCCTCGTCGATGCCGGCGACCAGTTCGGCCTCCGCCTCGTCGGCCGACGACGACTGCGAGTCCTCATCGGCATCCTCGGACTTGGTCGACAGCGGCTGGCTCAGCTTGCAGCCGTCGCGGTACAGCGCGTTCGCCTTCAGGCCGAGTTCCCAGCTCAGGCGGTACGCGTCCTTAATGTCCTCGACGCTCGCGTCCGAGGGCAGGTTGATCGTCTTGCTGATCGCCCCGGAGATGAACGGCTGGGCCGCCGCCATCATGCGGATGTGCCCGTTGGCGTGGATGTAGCGTTGGCCGGTCTTGCCGCACTTGTTGGCACAGTCGAACACCGGCAGGTGCTCGTCCTTGAGGTGCGGCGCGCCCTCGATGGTCTGCGTACCGCAGATCACCGTGCTCAGGGCATCGATCTGCTGCTTCGTCAGGCCGATCTGCTTGAGCAGGTTGAACGACCAGTCGTTCTTCACCTCTTCGGGGTTCAGGCCCAGCCGCTCGAGCGCTTCGTCGCCCAGCGTCCATGCGCCGAACGCGTAGTGCAGGTCGAACACGCCCGGCAGCGCCTTCTCCACCTTGTCCAGGTCCTCGTCGATCAGGCCCTTGGCCTTCAGGAAGTCGGCGAACGAGGCGTCGTGGTCGGTCTTGCCGTCCGGTCCGGGCATCGGCACATCCAGGCGCAGCGTGCCGAGGATGTGGTCGATGATGTCGGCGATCTCGCCCTTGCCGTAGCCGAGCGCTTCCAGTGCGGGCTTCACCGACTGGTTGACGATCTTGAAGTACCCGCCGCCGGCCAGCTTCTTGAACTTCACCAGCGCGAAGTCCGGCTCGACGCCCGTCGTATCGCAATCCATGAGCAGGCCGATGGTTCCCGTCGGGGCGATGACCGTGGTCTGGGCGTTGCGGTAGCCGTGCTTCTCGCCAATCGAGACCGCGTCGTCCCACGCCTGCGTTGCGTGCTTGAGCAGCGACTTGGCGTTGCCGATGCCCACCTTGCCGTCCTTGATGATCTTGTGATCGATCGGCACCGGGCGGATGGTCAGGTCTTCCCAGTCGGTGGCGGTGCGGCTCATGCCGTGCGCCGCCCGCTTGTGGTTGCGCATCACCCGCAGCATGTGCTTGCGGTTGCGGTCAAAGCCCTTGAATGGCCCGAGTTCCTTGGCCATCAGCGCCGACATGCGGTACGAGCGGCCGGTCAGGATCGCCGTGAGGCAGCCGCAGACCGCCCGAGCCTCGTCGGAGTCGTACGGGATGCCCGCCTGCATCAGCACCGCGCCGATATTAGCGTAGCCCAGGCCCAGCGTGCGGTACTCGTAGCTGAGCTGCGCGATCTCCTTGGAGGGGTACTGCGCCATCAGCACGCTGATCTCGAGCACCATCGTCCACAGGTCGATTGCGTGCTCGTACTTCTCGACATCGAGCTCGCGCGTCTTCGGGTCGTAGAACTTCAGCAGGTTGAACGACGCCAGGTTGCAGGCCGTGTTATCCAGGAACATGTACTCCGAGCACGGGTTGCTCGCGTTGATCCGTCCGCCCGCGGGGCAGGTGTGCCACGCGTTGATCGTCGTGTCGTACTGCACGCCCGGGTCGGCACAGCGCCACGCCGCGTAACCGATCTGCTCCCACAGGTCCCGCGCCTTCACGGTCTTGGCCACCTCGCCGGTGGTCCGGGCGGTCAGGTTCCAGTCCGCGTCGTCGTCGATCGCGCTGAAGAACTCGTCGGGGATCCGCAGCGAGTTGTTGGCGTTCTGGCCGGAAACGGTCCCGTACGCCTCGCCGTTGTAGTCGTAGGTGAGCTTCAGGCCGAGCTTCTCGGCGGTCTCACGCAGGTCCTTGCGGACATGCTTCATGCCCTCGACCAGGGCCGCGACCTTGATCTCCTCGCGCACCTTCCAGTTGATGAACTCCTCAACATCGGGGTGGTCCATATCGAGGCAGACCATCTTCGCGGCCCGCCGGGTGGTCCCGCCGCTCTTGATCGCGCCGGCCGCCCGGTCGCCGATCTTCAGCCAGCTCATCAGGCCGCTGCTCTTGCCGCCGCCCGAGAGCTTCTCGCTGTCGGATCGCAACTTGGAGAAGTTGGTGCCGGTGCCCGAGCCGTACTTGAACAGCCGCGCCTCACGCGTCCACAGGTCCATGATGCCGCCGGGGTTCACCAGATCGTCCTCGACGCTCTGGATGAAACAGGCGTGCGGCTGCGGGTGCGTGTACGCATCCTCGCTCAGCTTCACTTCGCCGGTCTTCGGATCGGGGTAGTGGTGCCCCTGGGCCGGGCCGTTGATGCCGTAGGCCCAGTTCAGCCCGGTGTTGAACCACTGCGGGCTGTTCGGAGCGCACATCTGGTGCACCAGCATGTACGACAGTTCATCGTAGAACGCCTGCGCATCGGCCTCGGTGTCGAAGTAGCCGTGCGTCGCGCCCCAGTGACGCCAGCAGCCGGCGAGGCGGTGGATCACCTGGCGGGCGCTGCGCTCCGGGCCGAGCACCGGGTTACCGCTCTCGTCCTTGATCGCCTTGCCCTCGGCGTCCTTCTGCGGCACGCCGGCCTTGCGGAAGTATTTGCTGACCATGATGTCCGTCGCGAGCTGCGACCAGCCGGTCGGCACCTCTGCATCGTTCATCTCAAAGACCACGCTGCCGTCGGGGTTGGAGATCCGCGATTGACGCTTCACCCAATCGGTGGTGGCAAACGGGTCCTGGCCTGCTTTGGTGAACTTCCGTGTGATTTTCATGTCAGCCATTCCCTATTGATTATCAATTTCGTAGTAATGATGAAAAGAATCGAATATAACTTAAAGCTTACCTTGGCGTGCTAGGTCTCGAATACAAGCATTGAACGACGAGTACTGCCCCGCTTTTCGTCCAATCTTCAGCAACTTGAACGGTCCTAAGCGAGCCTTTATCATGAAGGGTAGATAAGCATCATCGTCGTTTACCAGCCAGTCACCCGACCGATCAGCAGGGGCATAGTAGAACATCGCAAAGGATTTTCTTACGAGTCGGCCAGCCTCTTGCTGTGACTTCCCTTCGTCTAGATGCTGCATAAATGCCGCCATACGAAACGCATCATCCTGTTTGGCGATCGTGCTTACAGCCGAAGCCCGCTTTCGTACAAAGTCGATGTCTGACTGCTTGATCATCCAAACATCATCGTCGTGAATAAGTTCTGGGAAGGGGTTCTTCATGCCCACTCCTGCACGGCTAGATGTTTGGTGATGAGTTCTCAATCCACCTTCGGCAGCGTC
>CAZIXS010000121.1:0-7234 GCA_964543335.1 uncultured Phycisphaeraceae bacterium
CATGTCTTCTCCCAACATCCCGAGCCATGCTCAAACAAGTTTGAGCATGCCACACGAACCACCCAAACCCATCCCCACCGACATCGGCAAAGCCCTCGCCGCGCACATCATCGCCGCCGCCGGAAGCGCGACCGCTCTTCATCCATCACCGCTCCACAACTCGCCTCACACCGGCTGAGCGATCTGCTCTCGGGCCAGCAGCGCTGCGCCCAGCAGACCCGCACGATCTTCCAGTTCCGTCGCCGCGAACCGCACGCGCGCCGCCGCCTTCGGGAACACATGGTCGCGGCAGGACGCCGCCACATGCTCCACCCACGGTTGCCCGAGCGCTTCCGTCAGCCCGCCGCCCAGAATCACCTCCGGCAGCGCCAGCAGCGTCACCACATTCGCGATCGCACGCCCCAGCAGATCCGCCGATTCGTGCACCACATCCCGCGTCAGCTTGTCGCCCTCCGCGTAGGCCTGCGCGATCACCGATGAACCGATCTCGCGCAGCGGCGTCTTCTTGCGATCCTTCTCCCGGTCACGCCGCGCGGCGATCTCCGGCAGGATGGACGGGTGGTTCTGCTCGATCAGCGTCACGATCCGGCGCGTGACCGCCGTGCGCGAGCACACATCCTCCAGCAGCCGGTAGGTCAAGGGCGCGGTGGGGAACAGCAGCGTCTGGCCGATCTCCCCGGCCGAGCCGAACCCGCCGTGATAGAGCGCCCCGTTCAGGATCAGCCCGCCCCCGACACCCGTGCCGCACCACACACCCAGCACATCCCGCGCGTTCCGTCCCGCGCCCAGGCGGTTCTCGCCATAGATCGCCACATTCACATCGTTGTCCACCAGAACCGAAACCCCGGCGCACCGCGCCGACAGCTCGTCGGCCAAGCGAACCTCGTTCCAGCGCAGATTGGGGGCTTCCAGCACCGTCCCGCTCGCGAAGTCGATCGCACCCGGGGCCCCGATCCCGATCGCCGCGAGGTCGGCGGGGGTGCAGCTGGCTTCGGCGCAGGCCTCGTGCACGCCTTCGGCGATCCGGTCCAGCACGAACTCCGTGCCCTTCTCCGCCTTGGTCTTCTTCTTGGATCGACCGATGATCTGGTCAGACCGGTCCACCACACCCACCTGAAGGTTGGTGCCCCCAAGGTCAATTCCTACAACAAGACCGGTTTGTTCGGGGTTCACGGGCATGGCTCCACTGGCATCGGGAAACGGGGCGAGAGTGTAAAGCAAAGCCGGGCGAATGGGCTTTCGCGGAAAGTAAACAGTTACTAACATGCCGGCAATGCCATCGAATCTGGTCCCGAACGCCGTTCTCGTGCTGCTGGTCGCCCTGGCGGTCGCTTGGGCACTGGTCATGCTCGGGATCGCCATCCTCAAGCGCCACGCCATCCGCAGCGTCCCCGAGGAGGCCACGCGCCCCGCACTCGGCACCGCCGGCCTCGCTTGGATCATCCGGGCGTATTCCCGCTGGTGGCACCGCCTCGAGGCCCACGGCATGGACAGCATCCCCGATCTGGGGCAGATCAGCGATGCCAGCGGGCGCCCGCTCGGGGGCGGACGACCGGCGATCGTCATCGCCAACCACACCGCCGGCATCGACCCGTTGCTCATCCAGGCATCGCTGGACTTCGAGCCCCGCTGGATGATGGCCGCCGACATGCGCGCCCGGATCCTCGAGCCCCTCTGGCAGGTCGCCCGGATCATCTTTGTGGACCGCACCAAGCGTGACTCCGGCTCCCTGCGCGAGGCCATGCGCCACCTGCAGGCGGGCGGCGTGCTCGGGATCTTCATCGAGGGCCACATCGCCAAGCCGCCTCGCCACCTGCTGCCCTTCAAGGAAGGGGCGGGGCTGCTGATCCGAAAGACGGGGGCCTTGGTCATCCCGGTGGTCGTCGACGGCACACCGCTGGCCGAAACCGCCTGGGGATCGATCTTCCGGCGCAGCCACTCCAAGGTCCGCTTCCTCGAGCCCGTCGATTACACCCAGGGCGAACTGGCGGAACTCGGCCCGGCGGCCATCACCGCCGACCTGCGGGCCCGGTTCCAGCGGGCCACCGGCTGGCCGGACACCCACATGCAGGCCGACTTCGATGAGCACGGCCGACTCGTCTGGAGCGTCTCCGAAGAGGTGTCCGAGACCACGCCCCCCGACTCTGCTACCCTCGGCGCATGATCGCACGCATCACCGGAACGCTGGAACGGCTGGAGGGTTCGGCCTGCCTGATCGTCCCCGAGGGGGCTCCGGGCTTGGCGTACGAGGTGATGGTGCCGGCCTTCGCCGCCGAGGCGATGGAAAGCCAGCGCGGCGGCGTGGTGGTCCTGCACACCATCGAGGTCTACGAAGGATCGAGCCAGGGCGCGAACCTCACGCCGCGCCTCCTGGGGTTTGCCACCGAGTCGGACAAGCGGTTCTTCCAGCTGTTCATCACGGTGAAGGGGCTGGGCGCCCGCAAGGCGCTGAAGGCCATGGCCGAGCCGGTCGGCGCGATCGCCGGGGCCATCGCTCGCCGGGACACTAAATGGCTGCAGGGCCTGCCGGAGATCGGCAAGCGCCTGGCGGAGACCATTGTCGCGGAACTGCACGGCAAGGCGGACAAGTACATCGGCGTGGAAATCAGCGATTCCGGGTCCCGCCCGGCGTCGAGCGCGGAGGCCAAACCGGTCCGCGAAACCGACGCGCTCGGAGAGGCGGGCCTGCAAGCGGTCGAAGCGCTGGTGCGACTCGGGGAGAATCGCGCCGAAGCGGTGCGCAAGGTCGAACGCGTGCTGGAGCAGCGTCCGGAAACGGCCGATGCGGGAGCGGAGGCCGTGCTCGCCGCGGCGTTCTCGTTGGGTTCATGAAGCCGATCGGTTGAGAGAGTGGAGATTCGATGCGTTACGCGATGATCATGGCGGGGGGAACCGGGACACGCCTTTGGCCGATGAGCCGGCAGAGCATGCCCAAGCAGCTGGTGCCGTTCATCGACGCCGAGAAGCCCGGTGACCCTCGGCGCTCGCTGCTGCAGATCGCGGCAGGGCGCCTCGAAGGCATCGTGCCTGCCGATCGACGCTACATCTGCACCAACGAGAGCTACCGCCCGCAGATCCGCCAGACGATGCCGGAGTTCGGCGATGCGCAGATCCTCGGCGAGCCGGTGGGGCGTGACACGGTGAACGCGGTCGGCTTCGCGGCGGCGGTCCTGCAGAAGATCGACAAGGACGCGGTGTTCGCGGTGCTGACCGCCGACCAGCTGATCCGGCCCGAGGCGCGGTTCCGCGAACTGATGGATCTGGCGTACCGCATGGTCGAGGACGACCCGACGCGTCTGGTGACTTTCTCGATCAAGCCGACTTACGCCGCGACGGGCTTCGGGTATGTCGAGCGGGGCGGTCGGGTTCCGGGTTTCGATGAGCGGGCGACTTTCGTGGAGCGGTTCGTCGAGAAGCCGTCGCTGGAGAAAGCGCAGGCGTATGTGGAGTCCGGAGGGTTCGGGTGGAACTCGGGGATGTTCGTGTGGAAGGCCTCGACGATCATGGACTGTCTGCGGCGCTACAAGCCGGAGAGTTACGAGGGGCTGACCAGGATTGCCGAGGCGTGGGGGACCAGCGATTACGAGCGGGTGCTCGGTGAGGTGTACCCCAACCTGCCGAAGATCAGCGTGGACTACGCGATCATGGAGCCGGCGTCGCGCGAGCAGAAGCGGGCGGCGGGCACGGCTTCGGAGAAGTCGGCGGTGAAGGTGTGCACGATCGAGGCGGACCTGGACTGGCTGGATGTCGGGTCGTGGCCGAGTTACGGTGAGACGCTTGACCCGGACACGGATGGCAACCGGGTGTCGGGCGAGGCCCAGATGCTGCGGGGCAAGAAGAACATCGTGGTCAACGCCGAGGACGGGCACACGCTGGCGCTGGTGGGCTGCGAGAACATGATCGTGGTGCACACCAAGGAAGCGACCCTGATCATGCCGGCGAGCAAGGCGCAGGATCTGAAGCAGTTGCATGAGCAGTTGCCCGATGAGGTTCGCTGAGCAGGCCTGCGCGCTAGACTGGTGCCGTGCCCGATGATGCCCCACAACTGATCTATCTGGACCACGCGGCGACGAGCTGGCCGAAGGCGGCTGGTGTCGCGCGCGCGATGGGTGAGGCGCTGGAGCTTGGCAGCCCGGGGCGGGGCGGGCACCGGTTGTCCCGCGCCGCGGCGGGTGTCGTGGGCCGGACGCGCTCGGCGCTGGCGAAGCTGATCGGTGAACCGGATCCGACGCGGGTGGTGTTCACGGCGGGGTGTACGGACTCGATCCATACGGCGATCGTGGGCGCGGTGCAGGCGTGCGAGCGGGATGAGCCCGGGACGGTGCCCGAGGTGGTGATCTCGGGCATCGAGCACAATGCGGTGACACGGGCGGTGACGCGGGCGGTGGCGGGGCTCGAGCGGTCTGGGCGCGTGCGGGTGGTCGAGGTGCCGGTGGATGCGAACACGCGCGTGGATGCGGAGAAGGTTGCGGGCGCGTGCAGCACGCGGACGCGGCTGGTGTGTGTGCTGCACGCGAGCAATGTGACGGGGGTGCTGCAGCCGATCGGCGCCATCGGTGCGCTGCTTCGGGAGCGGTGGCCCGCGGCGCTGCTCATGGTGGATGCGGCGCAGACGGTGGGGGCCTTGCCGGTTGATGTGGGCTCACTCGGCGCGGATCTGTTGGCGTTCGGTGCGCACAAGGGCCTGCGCGGGCCGGCTGGGATCGGCGGGTTGTGGATCGGCGAGCGGGCGTGGGCGGACGGGGTGCGGCGGATCGAGCCGGTTCGGCGCGGCGGGACGGGCACGGCTTCGGAGGGCGATGACATGCCCGACCGGTTGCCCTTGGCGTTCGAGCCGGGCACGGCGAATCTGCCGGGGATTGCGGGGCTGGGCGCCGCCATCAGCGAACACGATCCAGATGCAATCTCACGCACGCGGGCACTCGCGAGTGGCTTCCTGGAAGCGCTGCACGAGCGGCTCGGCGAGGCGCTGACGGTGTACGCGCATGAGCGGGAGAGCGACTTTGCGCACGCGCTGCCGACGATCGCGATGCATGTCGCGGGTTGGGACGCGGGGGATCTGGCGGAGGTGTTGGATGCGTCGTTTGGGATCGCGGTGCGCGCGGGGCTGCACTGCTCGCCTCGTTGTCACCGGGCGCTGGGCACTCTGGAGCGCGGCGGGTGCCTGCGCGTGAGTCTGGGGTCGACGACGACCGAAACGGACACGCAGAGGTTCGTCGAAGCGCTGGCGAGCATCACCGGCTCAGCGTGATGCGCCGGGGGCCTCAATGAGCTGCTGCAGGAAAAACTCCTCGGCCTGGCGGTAGCGGGTGAAGGCCTGTTCGACTTCGCTGAGGAGGGTCGCGACTTCGTCCTGGTCGGGGCTTTGGGATGCGCTGACGGCTTCGAGGGACTCGGCGGCGCCGCGGAGGTTGGTGACGGCTCCGGCGTAGGCGCGGGCGGCGTCGTAGAGCAGTTCGTATTCGAGTTCGCGGGTGTCGGGGCGGTAGAGCAGACGCCAGGGCGAGCGGCGGACTTCGATCAGGGTGTCGCGGAGTTGGTCGGAGGCGAGGCGGAAGTTGCCGAGCGAGGCGCGGATCTGCGGGCGCTGTTCGTCCAGGATGGAGTCGGCGGTGGCGATGGCTTCGCGGGCTTCGTCGAGGCCTTCGCGCCCGCTTTCGAGGATGGCGACGGCTTTGTCCGACATCTCGCCGTTGACCCGGTCCATGAAGAGTTTGGCCTGCTCGGTGATGTCGCGGGTGTTGGCGGAGGCGGCGTCGAAGTTGGTGAGGGCGGAATTGATGCGTTCGCGGTTCTCGTCGATGATCGGGCGGACATCCTGGACAAACTGGCGGAACTCGGCGACGCGGGCTTCGAGTTCTTCGGCGATGGCGGGGCCGCGGGCGAGGGTCTGGTCGGCGTTGGTGGTGATGGCGTCGATGCGGTCGAGCCAATCGGGGTATCGGTCGCGGGTGGAGCCGACGATGGTTTCGACATCGGGGACGACGCCCTCGCTGAAGCGGCGGGTGATGTCGTTGACGCGCTCGGTGGTTTCCTGGGCGGTGGCGATGATGCGGCGCAGGGCTTCGGCCTGTTCTTCGCCGAAGCCGGTGGAGGTGAGGATGCCGGGCGGGGCGATGCGTCCTTCGATGAGGTCGGATTCGGCGAGCTGGGGGCCGTCGCCGAGTTTGGAGAAGTTGATGGAGCCGGTGCCGCCGAGGATGGGGAGCTGGAGGAAGGCGACGGTGCCTTCGCGGAGGGGGATCTCTTTGTCGATGGCGATGGTGACATCGATGCCTTCGATGTTGTCTCCGGACATGGCGAACTTGCGGCCTTTGACCATGCCGACATTGACGCCGCCGACGGTGACGCGCGAGCCGATCTCGATGCCTTCGGCGCCGGTTTCGATGGGGAAGCGGACGGTGTAGTCGCGCTTGCCGAAGGCCTCGAGCCCGCCGCCGAGGATGACGACGATGACGACGAAGGCGCTGACGGAGAAGAGGACGAGGAGTCCGGCGAGCGTGTTGTTGCGTTTGGCGCGGTTGCTCATGATGGGTCGTTTTCCTGGAGTGCCGCGGCGACCTTGCTGCGGGTCGTCTGGATCGACGGGACGGTGTCGGCGGGTGTGTAGTTTTCGCCGAAGAGTTCCTGTTCGTAGCCGTCGCCGGATTTGCGTTCGGTGAGGGGGCCATCGGGGTCGCCCCGGAGGAACTGGCGGATGAGGCGCTGGTCTTCGGAGAGGGTGTCGAGCTTGTCCTTGGGGGTGTCGCGGAGGTTCTCGAAGTATTCGCGTTTCTCGACGCAGAGCATGCGACCCTTGTCGAACATGGCCATGCGGTCGGCGATGGTGAAGGCCGAGTCCATCTCGTGGGTGACGACGACGCTGGTGACGCCGAGCTGCTTGGTGAGGGCCAGGATGAGCTGGTCGATCTCCGCGCTGGTGACGGGGTCGAGGCCGGCGGAGGGCTCGTCGTAGAACAGGATCTTGGGGTCGAGGGCGAGGGCTCGGGCGAGGCCGGCGCGTTTCTTCATGCCGCCGGAGATCTGGCCGGGGTACTTGTTGGCGTGCTCGCGCAGGCCGACGAGCTCGAGCTTGATCTTCACCTGGATGGCGATGATCTCCGGGTCCAGGTCGGTGTGCTCCTGGAGGGGCAGCGCGACGTTCTCGCCGACGGTCATGCTGTTGAAGAGGGCTCCGGACTGGAACAGGATGCCGAACTTCTTGCGGACGCTGTTCATCTCGTCTTCGGAGAGG
>CAZIXS010000122.1:0-1620 GCA_964543335.1 uncultured Phycisphaeraceae bacterium
TCGCCGGAGGGGATCAGGAACAGCAAGAGGACGCCGAGGAGGGCGACGGTCGCGTCGTGGACCTTTGGCACCTTGTCGATCGTGGGGTCGGCGTAGAAACTTGCCCAGCCGCCGTTCGGGGCCGAGCGGGTGATCCAGCCGAGGGCGACCAGGGCGATGACCGCGAGGACGCGCTTCTGGGCAGGGGTCCAGGGTGTGCGATCTCGCATCTCGAAATCGCCGTAGGGCTCGAGGCCCCGGGTGAGGTAGAACGCGGCGACGGCGAACATAAGGACGAAGACCGGGATGCCGACCTTGAGCCAGTCGATGAAGGCGACATCGATCTCAAGGGTTTCCTTGTAGACCGAGGCAAAGGCGCCGTTGGGCGGCGTGCCGATGAGGGTGGTCACACCACCGATGGAAGCCCCGTAAGCGATGCCCAAGAGCAGCGCGATGCCGAACTTCCTGGCGTCGGGCTTGCCTTTGATGACGGCGATGGCGGCGGGCAGCATGATGAGCGCGGTCGCGGTGTTGGAGATCCACATGCTGCAGAAGGCGGTGGCGAGCATGAAGCCGATGACGATGCGCTGGCTGGAGGAGGTGCCGACAACGCGCAGGATGCCTCGGGCGACGCGCAGGTGGGCGCCGGACTTTTCGGCGGCCTTGGAGAGCATGAAGCCGCCGAGGAAGAGCAGGATGAAGGGGTCGCCGTAGGCCCGGGCGAGCTGGGCGTGGTCGAGGACATCGAGGAAGGGGAAGAGGGCAAAGGGGACGAGGGCGGTGGCGGGGATGGGCAGGGCCTCGGTGCACCACCAGGTGGCGCAGAGGACGGTGACGCCGGCGGCGGCGGCCGGGGCGTGGTCCATGCCCGCCAGGGTGCGGCAGAGGAGATAGACGAGGCCGGCGAGGATCGGCCCGAGCGGCAAGGCGATGCTGCGGAGGGTCATGAGCGGGCGCTCCGGAAGGCGGGTTCGGAGCGTACAGGGTACTCCGCCGCGGTACGGTTGCGGGTACCTTGCGCGGGTGAAACTGGCGAAGCTCAATCCGTTTCGGGGGCTCGATGAGCCGGTGCGCGTCTGGGCGTGGGGCATGTTCGACCTCGCGAACCAGTCGTTCACGCTGCTGATCAACACGCTGCTGTTCGCGCTGTTCTTCAAGAAGGTGGTGGTGACGGACCCGGGGCGCAGCGATTTTCTGTGGTCGCTGACGGTGGCGATCTCGCTGTTTGCGGTGGTGCTGATCGGGCCGGTGCTGGGTGTGCTGGCGGACTACAAAGCGTGGAAGAAGGAGTTCCTCGTCGGGTTCGGGATCGCGTGTGTCGCGCTGACTTGCGGGCTGGCGCTCGTGCCTTCAGGGGCGAGCACGGGCTGGGCGCTGGCGATCGCGATGCTGATCTATATCCCGGCGAACATCAGCTACAACATCGGTGAGAATTTCCTGGCATCGTTTCTGCCGGAGGTGGCCAGCCGCAAGAACATGGGGCGGGTCTCGGCGACCGGGTGGACGATGGGGTATGTCGGCGCGCTGATGCTGCTGGTGATCACGGCGCTGCTGATGAAGTTTGTGATCCCGGACGGGACGGAGAACTGGCGGCCGCTTTTCGTGTTCGCGGGGCTGTGGTTCGCCGTGATGGCGCTGCCG
>CAZIXS010000122.1:1630-7207 GCA_964543335.1 uncultured Phycisphaeraceae bacterium
CCCCCGACGCACGCACCCGGCTGCCTCTCTTCCCGCTGCCGACGGTGCTGCTGCTGAAGGAGAAGGCGCGCCCGCAGACACTCCCCGCGGGCGAGAGCGTGGTGGGCATGACGGTGCGCCGGCTGCGGTCTTCGGTGCGCCATGCGCTGGCGTTCCGGGACCTGACGGTGTTCCTCGGTGCGTTTTTCATCTACGGGTTCGGCGTGCAGGCGATCATCTTCTTCGCGGCGGTGATCGCGATGGATGATTTCGGATTCGAAGATGCGCAACTGGTGATCTTCATGCTCGTGAGCACGGTTTGCGCCGGGTGCGGGGCAATCGGCACGGCATTCTTCCAGGATCGGCTGGGGCACCGAAAGACCGTGTGGACCTGGCTCGGCGTGTGGATGGTGGTGGCGGTCTCGCTGGCGCTCTTGGCGCACGCTCGGGCGGTGAACCCGGAATTTCCGGTGTGGCCCTTGTGGATCGTGACGGGGCTGATCGGTGCTTCGCTGGGCGGGATCGGCGCGAGCAGCCGGGCGACGGTCGGCTACTTCACGCCTTCGCACCGGACGGGCGAGTTCTTCAACCTGTGGGGACTGACCTACAAACTCGCGGGGGCGATCGGGGTGTTGATCTTCGGGATCGTGCGTTCGACTCTGGGGTCGGTGCCGTCGCTGCTGGCGCTCGGGCTCTTCTTCGCGGTCGGTGCGGTGATTCTGATCTTCGTCAACGAGCAGCGCGGCGGGCGGATCGCGGATGAGGCCGAGGCGGCGTTCAGCCCCGATAAGCCGGTTGATCCGGAGAAACCCGTGGTGGGTGCGGGCGAATAGCCAGTCTGCGGTGCGTGGTTTTGTGCGGGGCGACGCTACACTTCGGGCATGAGCGCAGTTTCTTCATCGTCGATTTCTCCGCTGTCGCATGTCCCGGATGCGCGTGGGCGTTTTGGTGCTTTCGGGGGCACTTTCGTGCCCGAGACGCTGGTCGCGGCCCTTCAGGAACTCGAGCGGGCGTATGACGGTGCGATCGCGGACGGGGCATTCCAGTGTGAGCTGGCCGGGCTGCTGGAGACCTTCGTGGGGCGGGCGACGCCGCTGTACGAGGCGAAGCGGCTGAGCGCCTTGGCTGCAGAGCGGGCCGGCAGGGACTCCGCGGCTCGGATCTGGCTCAAGCGCGAGGACCTCGCGCACACCGGCGCGCACAAGATCAACAACACGATCGGCCAGGCGCTCCTGACGAAGCGTATGGGCAAGAAGCGGGTGATCGCGGAGACCGGCGCGGGCCAGCACGGCGTGGCGACGGCGACGGCGTGCGCGCACATGGGCCTGGACTGCACGGTGTACATGGGCGCGGAGGATGTGCGCCGCCAGCACCTGAATGTGGTTCGGATGAAGATGATGGGCGCGACCGTCTGCCCGGTGGATTCGGGCAGCCGCACGCTGAAGGACGCGACGAACGAGGCGATGCGGGACTGGATGAGCAGCGTGGACACGACGCACTACATCCTCGGTTCGGTGGTGGGCCCCCACCCCTTCCCGCGGATCGTGCGTGACTTCCAGGCGTGCATCGGGCGCGAAGCCAAGGAGCAGTTCGCGAAGGTCATGGAGCGCGAGGGCTCTGCCAAGCGATTGCCCGACTGCGTGATCGCGTGCGTGGGCGGGGGCTCGAACGCGGCGGGCCTGTTCTACCCGTTCATCGACGATGCGGGTGTGCGGATTGTGGGCGTGGAAGCGGGCGGTCGCGGGCCTCAGCTCGGCAGCCACGCCGCGCCGCTGTCGCACGGTTCGCCGGGCGTGCTGCACGGCTCGCTGTCGTATGTGCTGCAGGACGAGGACGGGCAGACCGCGTCGGTGCATTCCTGCTCGGCGGGTCTGGACTACCCGGGCGTCGGGCCGGAACACTCGTACTGGAAAGACGCGGGGCGCGTGGATTACACCGCGGTCGATGATGACGAGGCGCTGGACGCGATGCTGCTGCTGTCGCGGATGGAAGGCGTGCTGCCCGCGCTGGAGACGGCGCACGCGGTTGCTGCGGCGGTGCGCATCGCCGGCGAGATGGGGCCGGACGAGCATGTGGTGATCAACTGCTCGGGGCGAGGCGACAAGGATGTGGACGAGGCGGCACGACTGTTGCGCGAGCGCGGCGAGCCGGGGTTCGCCTGAGTTCAGACCTGATCGCGGATTTGCTCGGCGAGTTCGCACCGGATCTGGTCGCACCAGCGACGGATGCGCTCTTCGGTCGCGGCGGACTGGTTGTCTTCATCGATGACGAGGCCAAGGAAGCGCCCGTCACGAAGGCCACGCGAGGCGCGAAAGTCATAGCCGAATGGGTCGGACTTCGGATCCCAGTGCCCGATCAGCGTTGCGCCCATCGGCTCGATGGCGTCGGCAACGATGCCGAGCGCATCGGCGAAGGTGCGAGGATAGCCGTACTGGTCGCCGAGGCAGACAAGGGCGACGACGGTCTGAGACCAGTCAAGTTGGGCGAGTTCGCCTTCGTGCTCACGCCAATCGTCCTGCAGGATGCCGTCGTACCAGGTGGACATCGCCAGGATGACGAAGCGGTGCGACTCGGCTCCGGCGAGAGGTGAATCGTAGAGGTCGATGAGAGCCTGGATACCGAGATTCGCGGCGATGGCTTTGGCGACCGACTCGACGCGCCCGAGGCTGCTGCCGAAATAGACCGCTGCTGAGGAGAAGAGTTCTTCGACGCGATCGGTCATGCGATCAGGGCTGGTTCTGCTGATCGCGACCCCGATGGGCGAGGGCGGAGCGGTCGGTCTGCTCGTCGCGGGGATCGACCTCGAAGGGTTCCGGTCCGGCGGGACGGATGCGTCCGGCGATGACGCCGAGGCATTCGACGAGGCGACCGATGCGGACCGAGAGCGAAAGCCGGCGCAGCGCGCCGTCATCGGGATCGATCTCGCGGAGTTGGGCGATGTAGGCGCGGGCACGCTTCCAGCGCCGTTCCTGGATGCTGGCGAGGGCCATGTTGTGGATCGCGGCGGTGAGCTTGGCGTCGAGGCGCAGTGCCTTGCGCGCGGCTTCCATACCCGCGGCGCGGTCGCCCATCTGGAAGCGAGCGACGCTGAGGTAGTGCCAGGACTTGGCATCGGCCGGTTGGGTTGTGGTGAGGTCGGTGAAGACTTTGGCGGCGTCGCGCGGGAGGCGCGCGTCGAGAAGCAACTGGCCGAGGTCGTCGAGGTCGCCGCCGGTGAACTTCTTGGGTTCCTGGGTAAGGTCGCGGTACTCGTGGCGGAGCAGACGCCGGGCTTCCGTGAATTCGCCCCGGTCGAGGGCGAGTTCGGCGAGGCGGCGGCGGACTTCGGGGTAGGCCGGATCCAGACGCAGCACGAGCCGGAAAGCGGCTTCCGCATCGCGACGGCGGTGCTGACGCAGGGCCAGGTCGCCGAGGTAGAAGTGCGCGTCGGGATTGTTGCTCTCGAGTTCGAGCACGCGCCGGAACTTCTCCTGGGCCTCCATGAGCCGGTTCATGTCCACGAGCAGGCAGCCGAGATCGAGCAGGGTGTCGATGTCGCCGGGGTAGTCGCGAAGTTCGCGGAGGTAGAGTTGGCGGGCCCGTTCGTGACGGCCGGTTTCGGCGAGCGCGGCGGCGAGGCGCGCGTGGACGCGCGGGATCGACTCGTCGAGGTTCGCGGCTTCGCGGAAACAGTAGATCGCGCGATCCCAGTCCTGGCGGGTCATCATGGCCTCGGCCATGTTGGCGTAGGCCTGGGCCTGGACACGGTTCGCGGGTTCGCCTTCTTCGAGCGGATCGGGTTCCGGCTCGCACTGCAGCGCCAGGTAGAAGGCCTGTTCGGCGTCGTCGTGGCGTCCGACCGCGGCGTAGGCCTCGATCTGGTGGACAGCGACTTCGGCCTGCGTGGCTGGCTTGGTGGCTTCGCGCTCGGCGATCTCGAGCCATTTGACGGCTTCTTCGGGCTGCTCGAGGCGCAGGCTGATCACGCCCAGAAGGAGCGGTGCCTGATCGTCGTGCTCGTTGAGTTCGAAAGCGGTCTTGAGGGCATCGACGGCCTGTTCCCAGCGACCGGCGGCTTCGAGGGTGAGGCCGAGATTGAAGTGCCACTCGGCTCGATAGGGGTTGAGCGACAGAGCGTGACGAAGGGCCTGCTCGGCCTCGTCCCAGCGGCCTGCTTCGTACAGCTCGTGGGCGCGTTCGACATGGCTTTCAGCTTCTGACCAGTCGTTCATCAAGCTGGCGGCGCTCCCTTTCCGATCAATCGAGGCGAAGTGCTGCGCTAATCGCAGCCCGGCCCCTCGCACGCTCATATGATACGACAGATCGGCCGTCGGACGAGGCCGCGATCAACGCCAGACCCCAAGAGTGGAGCGAAGGCCTGTTTCATGGACAGATTCCCGCATTGCAAGCCCAGATATATCCCGAACAAGACGGCGATTCTTGCCCTGCTGCTCTGGGCAGGCAGCCCTGCGGGCCTTGCGACGCAGCCAGCGGACGCTCCCGCTGAGCAGCCTTCCGGGAGTGAAGCAGCAAAGCCGGAGCGTGAAGCCCAGCTTGAGGCCGAGGTGAATCGCCTCAACACTGAGCGCGAGGTGCTGACCGCTCATTTGGTGGAGGTGTATCGACGGCTGTTTCTGCGGCTGCCGGAGGGCGAGCGTGCCGCGTTTTTGGCTGAACTGATGGGGCGTGGGTCCGCAGAGGCCGCTCAGGGCGAGAACGGAAGCACTCCCAGGCTGCCCCTGCCCGCCCCCGTCCGCGAGTTGGCGTACGACCTGGCGGTTGCCGAAGTGGTGAGTGCTCGTCCTCTGGGTCCGGCGATTGTGGAGGCGGCAGCGACCGGGCTTCAGGACCCCGCAGCGGGCGTGCGTCGGAAGGCGGCGGGGTTGCTGGCCAAGCTGGACGCGACACCCGTGATGCCGGCAGTGATCCAGTCTCTCGCCAAGGAGACCAACGGTGCGGTGGTGCGGGATCTGCTGACGGTGATCGCGCGCCATCCGCAGCCCGAGGCACGAGCACTCGTGCTCGACCGAGCCATCGGGGAGGATCAGCCCCGGGAGGTGGTCATCGCGGCGCTGGAGACGCTGCTGGCGTTGATGGCCGATGGTCAGGCGTTCGACCAAGAGCAGGATGCACAGATCCATCGGGTGGTGGGCTCGCTGTCTGCAGAAGAGATGACGCCGAACATCGTTCGGCTGCTGGCGAGGCTGGGCGATCTGGAAGCGGTCCGAGGCCTGCTGCTCGCCGACCGTGCGGATATCAGCAGGGCCGCGGCTCGCGAACTGGTCGGCGATGCGGATTCGCTTGAGCTTCTGATCGCGCGGGCCCAGAAAGCGGACGCGGTGTACGAGCAGGCGATCGAGGCGATCCGCCGGCACACCCCGACGGCCACCGGGTACCGGCGTGCGAGCGAATTGCCCGCGCCGAGCATCGAGAAACGCCAGGAGCAGCTCGCGCGGCTGTCGGCGGCGATGGCTCCCTCGGAACTCCTCACGGCGGCGCGGCTGCCCATGGAACTGACCGAGCGCGAGCGCCTGCTCGCTTCGGTCGCCACCGATCAGGAGCTGGCCAAGTACGCGGAGCCCGGATATCTGACGGAAGACCGCCGGCTGCTGCTGGAAT
>CAZIXS010000123.1:0-7089 GCA_964543335.1 uncultured Phycisphaeraceae bacterium
CATGTTCGCCGAGCTAAACCTCTGGACCGCGCTGATGATCGCCTTCGCGCTGAGCTTCTCCAGCACGGTCTTTGCGGTGAAGGTGCTCGAGGAGAAGAGCGAGATGGGCTCGCGCCACGGCGACCAGGCCATCGGCGTGCTCATCATGCAGGACATCTTCGCGATCGTGTTCCTGACCGCCTCGACGGGCAAGCTGCCCTCGCCCTGGGCGCTGCTGCTGCTCGGCCTGCCCCTGCTGCGATGGCCCCTGCGGATCGCGCTGGATCGCGCGGGGCACGGCGAACTGCTGATCCTGCTCGGCATGCTCATGGTCTTCGGCTCGGCGGCGTTGTTCGAACTCGTTCAGATGAAGCCGGACCTCGGCGCGCTCATCGCCGGCATCCTGCTCGGCAGCCACCCGAAGGCGAATGAGATGGCCAAGAGCATGATGAGTCTCAAGGACCTTCTGCTCGTGGCGTTCTTCCTGACCATCGGCCTGCAGGGGCTGCCGAGTCTCGAGCAGATCGGCGTCGCGGCGATGTTCGTGCTGCTGCTCCCGGCGAAGGTGCTCTTGTTCTTCTGGCTCATGACCAGATTCCGGCTGCGCGCGCGGACCGCGACGCTCAGCACGCTCGCGCTGGCGAACTACAGCGAGTTCGGCCTGATCGTCGGCGCGGTGGGCGTGAGCGCGGGCTGGATCAGCGGCGAGTGGCTCGTGACGGTGGCGATCGCGCTTTCGCTGAGCTTCATCGTCGCGGCCCCGTTCAACGCCAAGGCCCACACGGTCTTCAGGGCCTATGCCGACCGGCTGCAACGCTTCGAGACCGCCAAGCGCCTGCCCGACGATCAGCACATCACGCTGGATGTGCCCGTCCGCGCCATCGTCATCGGCATGGGCCGCGTCGGCACCGCGGCGTACGACACGCTCAGCGAGGAGTACGGCGGGAATCTGATCGGCTTGGATGTCAACCCCGACACCGCCCGAGCCGTCGCTTCCACCGGACGACAGATCCTCTGCGCCGACGCGACCGACCCGGACTTCTACTCGCGGCTCAACGCGTCCTCGTCGTGCGAACTGGTGGTGATCGCGCTGCAGTACACCGCCGAGGTCGTGTCCATCACGCGCCTGCTGCGCGAGAACGGCTTCACCGGTCATATCAGCGCGATGGCCCGCTTCGCCGACGAGATCGAGGAGCTGCGACAAGCCGGTGTTGATGCCCCGCACTACCTGCACGAAGAGATGGGCATCGGCTTGGCTCGATCAGCGGTCGCCGATATGCAGGCGATGCTGGTGTCCGGCGCAGACCGCCCCGCGGCGTGAGGTCTTACTCCACCGCCCCCAGCCGCTTCACCTGTTCGTCGGCCAGCTGCTGGTCCCAGCGCTTGCTGACATCGTGCTCGATGCCGATCTGGTCGAGCACGCGCGCGACGACGAAGTCCACGATGTCCTGGACTGACTGCGGGTGCAGGTAGAAGCCGGGGTTGGTCGGGCAAATGATCGCGCCGGCATCGTGGAGTTCGAGCATGTTCTTCAGGTCGATCCGGTTCAGCGGCGCCTCGCGGTGGCAGATCACCAGCGGGAACTTTTCCTTGAGGGCCACCGCCGCGGCTCGGGTCAGGAGCTGATCTCCAGCCCCCGAGGCGATCTGCCCGAGCGTGTTCGACGAGCAGGGGAGGATGATCATGCCGTCGTGCCGGAACGATCCGGAGCCGAGCGACGCCCCGACATCCTTGGCGGGGTGGAGCACCACGCCGTGGGCCCGGGCCTCCTCGCTGGTGATGCCCTCGGGCAGCCCGCAGAGCAGGTCGAGCTGGACGCCCTCCATGCCGAGTTCGTCGTGGAGGAGGCGCTTGCCGTAGTTGGTGATGACGATGTGGACCTCGTGGCCCAGTCGAACCAGGGTGGTGCACAACTTCTGGGCGTAGGCCGCCCCCGAAGCGCCGGTGATCCCGACCACGACGCGTCGACGGCGTGGGGTGGGGTGTTGGGAGTGGTTCTGGGCAGTTGAATTCATCGGAACCTACTGTAGCCCCGGCGGATGCGGTAGACTCTGGGCCGGGCGAGTGCGGAGGTACTGGTATCCCCGCGATTGCCCGTCCTTGCGGGATTTTCGGACGCATCGGCCTGATGCGTCGGAGTCTCCCTTGGCTCGAATGTTCCTCCCTTCGCGGAGTTTTCCATGGCGACACGCTCAATCACGGAATCGGTCGGCTGCAGCATGATGGCGTTCATTGGGGCGGGTGTGCTCACGCTGGGCGCACTCGGTCTGGCGAGCATGCCCGGCTGTGCGACCTATGCGAACTACCCGCCGATCGGTCAGGACCTGGCGGTGAACGACCCGAATGTCGTCCCGCTGCCGGTGCTGATGCGGGTCTCGCTGACGCGGGTGCTCTCGCAGGACGCGGCGAACGGCGAGCTGCCCGAGCGCTGGGTGCTGAACCTGCCGCGTGGCATGGATCAGGGGCGTGCCCGGTCGGTGCTGGCGAACACCATGACCGATGCCGGGGTGACCGGTGGGATGCTGGTGGGCGATGAGGGCTCTCTGGGCCTGCCGGTGTATTCGGTGACGCGCGTCTGGCTACGGGCCGACAAGGCGACGGTGGATGTGATCCGCCCGGTGACGCTCGACGGCATGGAGCCCGCAGCGGGCGATGCCGACGGGGTGGCCTACACCTATCAGAAGATCACGCTGCGACTGGTCGGCGGTTTCCGCCCGTGGCGTGTGGAGGGGACGCGCGAATGGCCCATCGGGCTCGAGCAGCGTCCGGAGTTGTTCGGTTGGCCCACGGGCACCGATTCCGTTTCGACCACCGCTGCCGGCGATGAGACGACCGGTGCACCCGAGGGCAACTGAACGCCATGCAACTCGCTCCTCATCAGATCCAGATCGGCCAACGCGTCCGCGTGACCCAGTCCATCGCCTTCGGCAAGGGCACGGTGAAGTCCAGCGTCGAGGGCAGTGTGATCCGCTACGGTCAGCAGAAGACCGGCTCGTGGTTCGCGCACGCGAAGGACGACAAACTGTGGCTGGACCGCCTTGAGCTGCGCAAGGACGACGGCGAGATCGTGGTGTGCAACATCGATGGGAACAGTGTGATCGAGTCGGTTGAAGCCGCGGCGGGGTAAGCCAAGCCTCGCACCTGCGGTGCGAACCCCTCACCCCGACCCTCTCCCGCAAGGGGAGAGGGAGCCGAAGCCCATTCACACCCGCAGCGTGTAAGTCACAAACTCCGCGTCCAGTTCCCAGCCTTCTCGTTCGTAGAGGGCACGGGCGGCGGTGTTGTCGGCTTGGGTCTTGAGGCTCATCTTCGCCGCTCCGGTTCTTTTGGCGAAGGCCATGCACTCGTTCATGAGGGCGGTGGCGATGCCGGTGCGTCGGTGCTCGGGGGCGACGAAGAGGTCGTTGAGCACCCAGTCGCGTCGCATGCTTGCGGAGCTCAGCTTGGGGATCATCTGGGCGAAACCGAGCGCCTTGTGGGTGGGCGTGGACTCGGTGCGGGCCAGCAGGAAGATGGTGTCGTTGAGGCGGAGGCGGTCGCTGACGAAGGCCCGGGCCTTTCCGGGGTCGGCGATCACGCGGTAGAACCGCTGGTACGCGATGAACAGGTCGGTCGCCGCGGCGACATCCACCGGTCGTGCTCTCGCGATGATCAGGCGGGAAGCCATGAGAATGGTGTACCACGACGAGGAGGGAATTGCGAGCGAAATCCCTGTCGCGGAGCCCGTACAATCCCGGCATGACCAGCCCAGATCAGCCCGCGCCGTCCGCCGGACGCCCCTTCTACATCACGACCCCTATCTATTATGTGAACGACCGGCCCCATGTCGGCTCGTGCTACACCACCATCGTGGCCGACTGCATCGCCCGGTTCATGCGTCTGGCCGGTCGGGATGTCTTTTTCCTGACCGGGACCGACGAGCACGGGCAGAAGGTGGAAAAATCCGCTGCCGAGAAGGGCAAAACGCCCCAGGAACTGGCCGACGAGAACGCCGGGCACTTTCGCCGGGCGTTCGACTTCATCGGCTCCAGCCACGACGACTTCATCCGGACCACCGAGGATCGGCACGAGAAGCAGGTGCAGGCGGCCCTGAAGGCGCTCATCGACTCCGGGGACATCTACCTGGGCACCTTCGAGGGCTGGTACGACGAGGGTCAGGAGGAGTATGTCACCGAGAATCAGGCCCGCGAGCAGGAGTACACCGCCTTCAACGGCAAGCCGCTGGTGAAGGCGACCGAGCAGAACTACTACTTCCGGCTGACGAAGTACTGGGACCGGGTGCGGAAGCTGATCGAGGAGAACGAGAGCTTCGTGCGCCCTGCCGGCAAGCGGAGCGAGGTGCTGGGTCGGCTGAAGGATGAGGCGCGGGATGTGCCCGTCAGCCGCACGAACTTCTCTTGGGGCATCCCGGTGCCGGGCGACGAGCAGCATGTGACCTATGTCTGGATCGATGCGCTCATGAACTACATGACCGCGCTCGGGCGCATCGACGCCGGCGCGGCGGGTATGGACGGGTCCCGCTCGAAGTACTGGGATGGCTCGGGCGAGGTCGTTCACCTGATCGGCAAGGAGATCCTGTGGTTCCACGCGGTGATCTGGCCCGCGCTGATCATGGCTCTTGAGGACGCCGGTCGCGACGATCTGAAACTGCCGACGACGGTCTATGCGCACTCGTTCTGGATCCGCGAAGGCAAGAAGATGTCCAAGACGCTGGGCAACTTCATCGACCTCGACACCATCCACGCCTACTGCGACCGCTTCGGTCTCGATGCGTTCCGCTGGTACATGCTCACGCAGGGCCCGCTGAGCGCGACCGACGCGGACTTCGCCTACGAGCACTTCGTCGAGGTGTACAACGCGGACCTGGCCAACGGCTTCGGGAACGCGCACTCGCGCGTGACGAACATGATCGCCAAGTATTTCGATGGCGCGGTGCCGGAGCCGGAAGCCGGTGTTGACCTCGGCGTGGACTGGGCGGCGCTCGCGGCGGAGAGGACACAAGAAGCCACGGATGCGATGGGTGGGGTCGATGTCGGTGGATCGCTCGGTGCGGGTATGGCGATCTCCAACGCGGTAGACGGGTTCATCAACGAAACCAGACCGTTCACCCTTGCCAAAGACGAAGCCAACCTGCCCCGCGTCGGCACGATCCTTTACCAATGCGCCGAAGCCCTGCGCATCGCGGCGGTGCTGCTGCGTCCGGCCATGCCAACCGTCATGGACGAGGCACTGAAGCGGCTGGGCTGCCCGATCGAGGACGGGCAGACGCTCGACGAACTCTGCGCCTGGGGTCGTCTCAAGCCGGGCACGGTGGTCGAGAAGGGCGATGCGCTGTTCCCCCGCGCAGACGCCAAAGAGCCCGAACCGTCGGCCGACGCCGGCGCGAAGTCGGGGGCCTGATGCACTTCGTTCGTCGGTATCAGAAAGTCTTCGAAGCCGAGTCGATGGCCACGGCGTTGCGTGAGCAGGGGATCAACTGCGCGATCGTGGGGCACCACACGCAGGCGGCCATCGGCATGGAGGGCAGCCGCCTGCCGTGGTTCGGCTACGACCTTGTGGTGCTGCGCCTGGAGGATGTCCAGCCGGCGACGGGGATGGTCCAGGAACTCGAGCGCGAACTGATCGAGCCCGAGGAGGGCTGGGAAGACGCCGCCCGCCCGGACCTGAGCGCACTCGAGGGAACCGGGCTCATCGTGACCTGCGAAGCGTGCGAAAGAGCGCTGCCTCTGGATGCGGCCCTCGAGCGTTGTCCCGCGTGCGACACACCCGTGGATGTGGTTGATCGATTGGTGCAGGAGCACGGCCCCGAAGTGCTGGATGCGTGCTACGGCATCGAACCCACACGCCCATCTGGAAGTTCGGGATCCTTCGCGCAGGAGCCGCCGCGCGTGGACTACGATCCAGCGCTCGTCCGGATTCCGTGCAGCGGCTGCGGCGTCATGCTCGGCGAAGGCCTCAGCGGGCGCTGCCCTTCCTGCGGCACGCTGTTCGACAAGCGGGATATGCTCCGGCGCTGAACCGTGTTCTCCTTCAGCATGTTCTCCTTCAGAGAGCCTCCACACATGACAGAACCAAAGCCAACCAAGCAGCACGAATACAGCGAAGGACACGAGCGCGCCGAGCACGAAGCGCTCGACCACGCCCGATCGGTGCTCAGCGCGTACCGGGAAGGCATCCTGTTCATGGACGATCAGCACACGCCGATCCATTTTGTGGCCGAGCACGGCACGGGGCGGCTGATCGCCTCGGTGCCCGCCGCGACCTTCTTCGCCAGTCAGCACGCCCTGTTCGTACCCGAGGAAACCGACGACGCCCTGCAGCTCCTGCTGACCTGTGAGGAAATTGAGGAATCGGTCGCGACCGACCGCTGGATCGCGTTCCACATGGGTGATAGCGAGCACCCCGAGCACACCCGATGGGCGGCGTTCTGGATCGACTCGGCCAAGCACGGGCCCTGGGTCTTCGACGGTGAAGCGATGATGGTGCCGAACCCAGTTGCGGATCTCGAACCCAAGGCCTGCAAAGCCATCAACGCCCGGCGCGATGATCTGGCCAAAGTGACCGCGCAGCTCACAGGGGCCGATGCGACCGAGGGCGCGCTGTGCGTCGGCGTCGATCCCGGTGGACTGTATGTACGACTGCGCCACGGCGTGGTGCGCGTGCCGTTCCCAGAGCCCGGCGAAGAAGCCACCATCGAAACGCTCGACACGCTGGTGGATCGCCTGCTGGCGATCTGATCGCCTTCCTCGAACGAAAGTGACCGATCGATATGCTCGAACCGGACCAGAAGCTGCTCGAACAGGTCCTGAGCGAAGCCGCCGCTCGCGTGGGTCTCGCGCGTGCCGACGAGATCGCCTCGCGCGTGGAGGGCGTGTGCTGTCGTGCCGGTGACCGCATCGATGACCCCGCTTGGGAAGAAGCCGCGAGCGTCGTCGCCGGACTCGACCTCGACGAGATCGCGGGCGTTCTGCGACTCACGACGGCCCGGTTCCATCTCTACAACAACGCTGAGCAGCTCACGATCGCACAGATCAACCGCGACCGGGAGCGAGTGGCCACCGCGGACAAGCCGCGCCCCGAGTCGATTGATGCCGCGATGCGCTCGCTGGC